>DATGXR010000235.1:0-11803 GCA_035298825.1 Bacteroidota bacterium | reverse complement strand
TGGCACATCTGCACGGGAAGAAAATATTCAAGCGTCGGCTGCCAGACGTTACGCGCAAAGAGGTCGCGCCTGATCTCGAATTCATTCGATTCAGTGGCGCCGTACGAAATCTTATACAGCCCCTCGTCTGCAATCTCGCTGAAATCGAAACGAATGTAACGATAGCGCAGAAAATTTCCCCACAACACGGGCGTCGGATCGGACTTCACAACAGTCTGCGAATCGGCCGTGATCCTGATCAGACGCACCGGCGCAAATGCATCTGTGCGTTTATCGAGTTCGATCACCGCGAACTTCGATTGGTTCGGATGATACCCGACTTGCGACACCTGCACCACCGGCGGATATCGCCATGCATCATCCGGTGTCGGTGTGATGAGCCATTCAACGGCACGTGTCGTTGCGCCCGGATTGATCGTCGAGCGCAGCACAAACCATCCATTGTTGTGCAATCCACGCTCATCGATCAATTGAAGCGGCGCGCTGATTCCGCGCACGATGACTTTCTTCGATCGCACACCGGGCGCCATGGTAAACACGCTGCCTGTGGCAAGCGGCGTCACAACCAGATCTCCCAGACTGTCTCGCATGATCTGATCGTTGGCCTGGCGGGGAAATATTCCCGGCCGATCGTCCATCAGAAAATGCTCGCCGAATAATTCGCCGGGAAAGAGTTCAAGGTTAAATCCGACCTTATGCGCCCACGCATCGGGAAGCGGACGATCCAGATCGACGATGAGCCGGATGCTGCCGCCTGCGGCTTCGGTTCTCACCGTGTAGTGCAATCGCAAATCGGGATAATCGATCGGGTTGAATCCCTTTTTGTTCTTGCTTGAATCGGGGAACCACAACTGCACAGAAATGCGTCTGCCTGCACGGTCGACGCTGCGTGCGCCGATCGCCGGTACAGGCGCCCATTGTCCGGGGGTGGGTTCAAGGCGCACATCACCATTGGCGGCGATACGCCGTCCGCATTGCACGATCGTCAATCCTCCCTGATGTCCGTCGGGATAAAAATCATCGAAGAGAATCACATTGACCCCGGGCGATTCATAATATCCCTGGGGATTGATTGTCAGCGCGTGCTCCGGCTGCCCGGCAAAAAGGATCCCGGCAACGGCAAAGAGCGCGCCACCGAAGCAATAGAATAAAACATGTAATCGGCGCATAAAAAAAGCGTCTTTCGTAATTAGGGCGCGTGGCAAAATCAACAATACATTCTGGCTGAGCCGAACGATTGCGATAATTCTGCGTCGCCTTGTTAATGTGTGTCCGCAATTGACCAGGCGTGTGTGTCTTGACTCCATCCCTCCTCCGCCCGAAGTCGGAGTGTTAGTTACGTCGTGATCGTGATCCGTTCATCAAACGCACGGGCAGTGTGACGAGCATCCAGACCGCATTCAACACGCCGTCGACCGCGATGCCGAGGATGCGGAAGGGAAGCATCAGAAGCCAGATGATGGGATAGAAAAACAATGCGGCCAGTGCCAGCGGCCAACACAGCACAAGCAGGATGCACCACAACAGGAATTTGATCATTGAAGTATGTGTGTTTGGATAGTGGAATTGATCGTGTCTTCAAGTCCGATTGCCTTCGCAGCGTCGTACCCGCATTGAATCACCTCGGTTCCTTTATGAAAATCGAACATATCATACGATTCGATCTTCGGCGCAATCAACACATCGGGCCGGGCCTGTTTCATATGCAGTGTGATGAGATTATTGGCGCTGATCAACACGGACTGCAGCGACACTCGAAGCGCCGAGGGCAGATAAATGTCGCTTGGACGTGTGAGCGGCTTCGACGGCTTCACCCGGTTTTTTTCCGGAAGCGTATATCCGCTCGACTGCAGCAGCGTTACAAGCCAGGCGGGAAGCGAGGGACTGCGTCGCGAATCCTTCTCCTTCATCTTTTCCTGTATGATCTTGCGGATGCGCTCCGGATTGGGCGCGACATTCACGGCAATGACAGGCTGCGGTGAGAGCCTTCGTGCAACGCTGATGGGAAGCGGATTGCTCAGACCGCCGTCGATCAGATAATGGCTCTGATAATACACAGGCTGAAAGACCGCCGGCACAGCGCTGCTTGCGATGATAGCATCGGCAAGTGATCCTTTTTCGATCACGACTTCCTCGCCCGTGATCAGATCTGTCGCCACGGCGCGGAAGATGCACGGAAGTTTTTCGACCCGCTTATCTCCGACCAGCTCGCGGATAAACTTCCGCACGCGGTCGTTGTTGATGATGCCAGAGACGGAGAATCCGGGCCACAGGATCTTCGCCATCCTGAGCTTGTCCACCGACTCGACGATCTTCTCCATCTCCGCAGCGCGCATGCCCGAGGCATACGCGCCGCCGATAATGGCGCCAATGCTCGATCCGACAACAGCATGGATCGGCACGCGCTTCTCTTCAAGATATTTGATCACGCCGATGTGCGCAAGGCCGCGCGCGCCGCCGCTTCCAAGCACCAGCGTGATGTGATCAGTGTTCTTCATTCGCTTTCATCAATTATTGGTTTGCTTTGCCGATTTCTGTTGGCATCGTGACCGTTTTCACATCGACAGTGATTGCATCGAGTTTTTTCCGGATATCGGCGGGCACTTCTTCCTGCACGCGTCCGCCCAGATGCTTGGCAAAGAATCGCTCCATGGCAACCGTCATGGCAAGCCGGTTTTCCCTGCCCCTGTATCCATGACCTTCGTCCGGAGCAAGCATGTATTCGATCGGATGGCCAAGCTCGCGCGCGGCAACGACGATTTGATCGGACTCGGCTTTTTTCACGCGCGGATCATTGGCGCCCTGCACGACAAAGAGCGGCGCTTTGATCTGCCTGGCAAAGTTCAGAGGCGACTGCGACTCGAGTAATTTCACATCTTCAGGCTTGTCGAGATCTCCCACGCGCACCGCGAATGTCTTTTTGATGGGGGCCCAGTACGGAGGAATCGATTTGAGCAGCGTGATCAGATTCGACGGACCCACAATATCGAATCCCGCCGCATAAAGATCCGGTGTGAATGCCAATCCTGCCAGCGTCGCATACCCGCCATAGGAGCCGCCGCTGATCGCCACACGCTTCGGATCGGCGATGCCTTCCTTGATCAAATAGTCGACGCCGTCTGTGATGTCGTGCTGCATCGACCCTGTGCCCCATTGTTTGTTGCCTGCATTCAAAAATTTTTTCCCGTACCCGGTCGAGCCGCGGAAGTTCGGCTGCAGTACGGCATAGCCGCGGTTGGCGAAGAACTGTGCATACGGACTGTATCCCCAGACATCGCGCGCCCAGGGACCACCGTGGATGAACATGATCACCGGCAGATTCTTCGCCTCGACGCCTTTCGGGATCGTCAGATACGCAGGGATCGTCATGCCGTCGCGCGCCGTATACCGTACAGGTTTCATCACTGCCAGATCCTGGCTCGGCAGCGTCGGACGCGATTTGTAGACGAGTTGTGCCTTCCCGGACTTCGTGTCATAGAGATACCGCGATCCCGGATCCGTATCGCTTGAGACAGAGATCATCCACAGCGTTTCATCATTCGTCATATTGACGATCGAGACTTCGCCCTGAGGCAGCGCCTTGAGCATCTTCGTATAATCGGATTCGAATTGCTTGTCCTTGAAATAAATTCTCTGCCTGTCGCCAAGATATGTCGTGGCCAGAAGCTTCTCGGTTTTCTCCGAGAAAATCGGACCGCCGAAATCAACTTCATTCAGCGGATCTTTTTCAATCAGCGAGCCGGTGCGTGTTGCCAGATCGAAGAGTTCGAATTGCATCTTGTCGACATCGCCTTTGTTCGTTACCATGTAGATGCTCTTTCCATCCGGCGTGAAGCGCCAGGTGCCGAATGATTCCTCAGGCGTCGTCGTATAGATTTGGGTGAGCTTCTCGCCGTCCACAAGCAGCAGTTCGGCGCCGCCGTCGCTTGTCTGGCGCGTGCCAAGGCGCACGTTGCCTGCAGGATCAATATCCCAGCCGGCGATATTCTCGTCGTTTTTCCTCAACAGCGTGCGCTTGCCTGTTTCGATGTTCAGACGGTACACGTCGTGGAGTTCCGGCTTGCGGTCGTTCAATCCGATCACAATTTCATTCGGAGTTTTTTTCGGCACATCATAGATCAGCGCCCGCACTTTGGGCATCGGTGTCAAGTCGCGCGAGGCTGGAACAGGATTGCCCTTATCGCCGGGCCTGACCGAGTAGACGCGGAAGTTTTCATCACCGCCCTTATCCTGCGCATACAGAATATATGTGCCGTTACGCGACCAGAAATACGATGTGACAGGCCTGAGCGAATCGGCAGTGAGAGGACGCGCCTTCTCAAATGCCTCGCGCCGCTCCTTCACCCAAATATTGAGCACATTGCGGTACGGTTTGATGAACGAGATCCATTTCCCGTCGGGCGAGATCTGCGCACCGGAGATCTCGGGATCTCCGAAAAAGAGTTCCCGATCGATGATCGGAGGAAGCTGAGCCATTGCGCAAACCGAGACAAGCAGTACGGAAATAAACAAAAGTAACGATTTCATATTTCCTCCTTGTTGTTGAGTGTGTGAAATGGACAGACACGACGCTCTCTCTCTTCCGATCAGAATTCTTGCGAAAGAATCTGTCTGTGCTCGTGATAGATCTTGACAATCAGTTCGCCAAAGAGCGTATTGGCCCACGCAAACCATTTCCGGTTGAAGTCCGCCGGATTGTCCTTGTCGAACGCCTCGTGCATGAAGCCCGTGCCGGCATGCGTGCGCTTGAGCGTCCGCAGGCACTTCGAGATTTCATTCGTATCGGTGCTTGTCAGGGCGCGAAGAATGATCCCCATCGGCCAGATCTTGCGCTTGCCCGTATGCGGACTTGCCTGCCCTTCGGCCACGCGGCCTTTGAGATAATACGGGTTCGCATCGCTTAAAAGAAACTTTCTCGTGCTGAGATACAACGGATCGCGCGCGGCGTGCACTCCCAGATATGCAAGCGACATGAGCGAGGGCACATTCGCATCGTCCATGAAGAGTTGGTTGCCAAAGCCGTCGACTTCATAGGCATAGATGCGGCCGAAAGGCTCGTGGAGACTCACCGCATATTTTTTCACCGCCGCATCCACCTCCGATGCGAAGCCGGCGCACTCTCGGGCGAAGGACTCGTCGTGGAGCACTGTCGAATACAGGTGTGCAAGCTGTCGCAGCGACAGTACGGCAAACATGTTCGAGGGAATCAGAAACGGAAACACGGTTGCATCGTCCGAGGGACGAAACATCGAACAGATGAGTCCGACGGGCTTCACCGGATTTCCGGTGCCGGCAAACGGCGGCACATCGATCGGACTCACTCCTTCCCGTTCGAACCGATACGGAGAAGAGCCGTCTTTTCGCTGCTCCGTGCGGAATGTCGAGACGATCAGACGCATCGCCTTGTCCCAGTCGGCGTCGAAAATGGACGCATCCTTCGTCAATTCATAATACCGGCTTGCAAGACGCACGACGTAGCAAAGCGAATCCACTTCCCACTTGCGCTCGTGCACACCCGGCATCGGACTCGGCTTGTCCGATTTCCACTCCGACTCTTTTGTGAGGTCCTTGTAGAATGCGTTCGCATAGGGATCTTTCAGCACGCATTTCACCTGCCGATTGACAAGGCCGTGCACGAGATCCTTCAGTTTGTCATCCTCCGGAATCATCACGAGGTACGGCCAGACCTGCGCCGTCGAATCCCGAAGCCACATCGCGTTGATATCACCCGTGATGATAAACGTATCGGGCTTGCCGTCGATCACTTCATAGTCCACTGTCGTATCGAGCGTGTTCGGATAACAGTTCTCGAACATCCAGGCGAGTTCATCATCCTGTATCGCGCCGCGAATCCGCGTGATCGCATCTTCCACGGCCCTGCTTGTGAATGTGCGTTTGTCGATCGGCGGCCGCTTCGAGTTGAATCGTTCCTGCGCGAACAGCGGTCTCCCGATGCCGCCCGATGTCGTGAGCATCGACAGTCCGCCTGCAAGCAGCATGCTGTTGCCGACAATAAAGTCTCTTCGTTTCATGGTCGTTCGTTGTCTTTGTCGTCACACATTAGACGATCAATGTCGGAATGAATTTCGGCGCTTCACGTTTCAACGATGCCTGCTCATATGCATAGGCAAGGGCAAGCAGCAAGGGTTCCTGATAGGCGCCGGCAATCATCGACAGTCCGATCGGCAACTCGTGGACCTTGCCCATCGGGATCGTGATATGCGGATAGCCCGCCATTGCCGCAGGCGGACAGAAATAAAATCCGGTGTCGTAATCGCCGTTAACGAGATCGATGCAGTTCGGCAGACCGATGCTCGTGCCGGCGATCGCATCGAGCGAATGCTCCTTCATGAGCGAATCGATCAAGGCGCGCGCGCTCGTGCTTTTTATTAAGGCATCCTGATACTCTTGCATGTAGAGTCCGCCTTTTCTTGCGCAGGCTTCGAGGATCTCCTGTTTGAAATACGGCATACACTCTGCTTCATGCTGCTTGTTGAATTCAATGACATCGGCAAGCGTTTTGATACTTCCTGCATTCGCACTTGCCAAATACGCGTTGACGCCGTCTTTGAATTCGTAGCACAACACCTGGTATTCAGCGTCGCCAAGCTCCTTTGTGGATTTGAGCAGATCAACTTCGATCGTTTCGGCGCCTTGCTTTTTTAAGAGCTCGATTGCCTCCTTGAAAACACTCACAACACCCTCATGCCCGCTGAGGAACGATCGCTCAATGCCGATGCGTTTGCCTTTGAGCGCTGTGGGATCGAGGAATTTCGTATAGTCCGTATGCGCGCGATCTCTGCTTTGGAGCGTCACGGGATCGGCAGGATCGATTCCGGCAAGCGCGCCAAGAAGAATCGCCGCGTCTTTCACCGTGCGCGCCATCGGACCTGCCGTATCCTGCGTTTTCGAAATTGGAATGATGCCCGTGCGGCTTACCAGTCCCACCGTGGGCTTGATGCCGACGATGCCGCAAAATGACGAAGGGGCGATCACCGATCCGTCTGTTTCAGTGCCCACGGCCACCGTGCAGAAATTAGCCGCCACGGCAGCGCCCGAGCCGGAACTTGAACCGCAGGGATTGCGGTCCAGCACGCACGGGTTTTTCGTCTGTCCGCCTCGGCTGCTCCATCCGCTTGTCGAGCGTGTGGAGCGAAAGTTTGCCCACTCGCTCAAATTCGTCTTGCCCAGGATCACAGCCCCCGCTTCGCGCAGCCGCGCGATGATGGAAGCGTCGCGGGCGGCCTTATGTCCGGACAGGGCAAGCGCTCCGGCAGTGGTCATCATGCGATCGGCCGTGTCGATATTGTCTTTGATCAAAATGGGAATGCCGTGCATCGGGCCCCTGACTTTTTTCTGCCTGCGCTCGGCATCCAACTGATCGGCGATCATACGGGCATCGGGATTGAGTTCGATCACCGCATTGAGTTTCACGCCGCGTTTATTGAGCGCGTCGATGCGCTTCAGATACAGGTCTGTGATCTGGCGCGAGGTGAGCTCTCCGCGCTCCATTTTTTGCTGAAGCGCGTCGATCGTTGTTTCCTTGAGCGCAAACTCGTCGTGCAGTGACGATGCATCGCCGCTCGTGTCGGATCGCTTCGCTGCTGTTGCGCCTGAGGCGAGGACGGACGTTGCGCCGAGTGTTGCAAACGCGAGTCCGGCTCCAACCGAACCTGCTTTGAGAAATTTTCTTCTATCCATCATTGTCGTTGTGCCTTTGAAAAAATAAACTGGAATCTGTGTTCGAAAACATGCGCCGGCGTGCACGCCAGTTGTCATCTGAAAATTGTCGGGGAGCTCCCGGTAACGGATCGTGTGCCGTTACTTAAAAATTGTCGATGAGCTCCCGGTCGGATCGTGCCCCGTCTCACTTGAAGGCCGTCGGTGAGCTTTCGATCGGATCCGCTGCCTTCACATTGATACGGAAGCCCCAGCCTCCGGAGCCCTGCGAAATCTTCACGAGCAGCGTGTTGATCCCCTTATGCAGGACCGCCTTGACCGTATCGACTGATGGATCGACTCCCCTCATCACATTGTTCGAGTGGACTTTTATATTGTTGACAAACATCTCGATCCCGTCATCGGAACTCGCATTGAAAGTCACGGTTTGATTCTTCCGGGACTTCAGATACACAAACGCATATGCCACGCAATCCGTGCCTTTGAGCGTGTTGCCAAGATCGATCACATCGTCGGCGCCGCTTGCAATCTGTTGCCATCCGATCTGCTGCCCCAGATTGCCCGTATAGGACCTGCGCGCATCGAAGACACGCTCATGCTCGGGCCCGTACGACTGCTCTGCAATGCCCTTTCGGATGTCGAACGCGAACGGCCCGACGATGTTCCATTGCCGGATGGCGGACGCCCGTTCGGAGATCTTCTCGCGCACTGAATATTTTTTCTTTCCCACGCTGTACTCGTAGCTTACATAACGCGCGGTCGTTACGCCCAACCGCTCTTTACCCGACTGTGCAAGTGTAAGCGACAATCGCCGTCCTGCCGGCACCGTGAGCTCGCGATCCAATACGAGTTTCGTGTCGATCGGCGTGATATCCTCGATCCTCACTTTCATCTCCGCCGCGGCCTGGGCATCGGCGCTCCGGAGAATTTCAACGCGATCGTTTTTCACTTTCACGCTCACTCCGCTCAACATCGCACAGGCGTGATCGAGCGCTTCTGCGCCGACTTGCTCTTTGAGTGCTGCAATCATCGCTCCATCCAGACGCCGCGTGATAGCCGTTCGCGCTCCAGCGCCAAAGACACCCGCCATCCTTCGTGATTCGGCCTTCGAGCGCGCCACTGCCGCATCAGCATCCAGGGCAACAATGCGCACCGTGACTTCCATCGAAACTGGAAATTCGCGTGTCATGATCCGATTCATCTGCATGTGTTCGTCATACTCGCACTGTGTTGCAACGCCGTTCACGAATGCCTCCGATGCCCGCTTCGTACATGGGATCTCGATCCGGTACGAACGGTCTTTGACCTGCCCCGGATAGCTGCCTTCAACCGGTCTGATCGTGATCGTATGACTATCTCCCGTCCGTTTATATACGATGGATGTGATTGCATGCGTTCCGTGTTCTTCTTCCTGCGAAATGCCGTCGTCTTCATAGAGTCTCGAGAGCGTTTCATGACCTTCGCGCTCGGCGCCGGGGAACGTCCGCACGACAAGCTCCTTCAGCGGCGTTGTCGCCATGCGCGGCGTATAGGGCTGCATCGCGATTGGCATGCCGGCTTTTGCATAGAGCGGAAATTCATTGATGTCGGCCAGCACGCTGACGATCTTCTCCGAGCCTTCGAAGCGTTCGCCTGTAAACCAGTTATACCAGACGCCGTCGGGGAACCAGACCTGTTGCGACGCGACCTTGCCGGGACCGATGCCGGGCGAGGCGATCGGCGAGGCAAGCAGCGCCGGGCCGAACATGTATTCCTGCGGCATCTCGTAGGCGATCTCGCGTTCGGGATATTCGATATACATCGGCGAGGTGAGCGGCGTCATCTCTGTGACGGAGCGCCAGGCGCTTGTGTAGATATACGGAAAGAGCTCGCTTCGCAGATGGAAGGCGATGCGCTGACTCACTGTATACATGGAGTCACGTATCCACGGGCGCTTGTCCATCGACGCATCGCGCGTTGAATGCAATCGCAGCGCGGCGCTCACACTTCCGAACTGAATCCAGCGGCAATTGGTTTCGGGAAAGAAGCCGCCCATGTGTCCGCCGATATCATGCGACCAGAAAAAACATCCCACATTTCCGGCTGTGGTTGTAAAGGGAACTTCGAATTCGAGCATGGACCACTTGGTTCCGGCATCGCCTGAAAAATTGATCGGGTATCGGTGATTGCCCCATCCGCCCCACCTGCTGAATGAAATTCCGCGCTCGCCTCTTTTTCCTGTCTGTATATAATAGAGATGATTGAGCCATTCAAGATTCGAAAGTTCCGGATTGCCTCTTGTCTGCCCGAATTGCTGCCAGTCGAGCCACCAGAAATCCACTCCCTCCTGCTCAAGCGGATCGTGCGTATCGCGAAAGAGCGTTTCCATGTATTTCTTATTCGCCGCATCGAAGGGAATCACACTGTCCGGATGCGCTGCAAGATCGACTCCCATGTCTTTCATGAATGCGCCATACATATCCTCATGGGGACCGACGCCGTCGGCCGGATGCAGATTCAACGTCACCGCGACATTTTTTTCATGGAACCATTTCAATAATGCTTCGGCATCCGGCAGCAATTTCCGGTTCCATGACCAGCCCGTCCATCCGTCCTTATGCCAATCCATATCCATCACCATCACATCGAGCGGGAAGTCGTGCGTGTCGTACTCTGAAACGATCTGCCTGTATTCATCGGACGTGTAGGGCCAATAGCGCGAGTACCACGATCCGAGCACATATTTGCGCGGCAACGGCACATCCCCGCTGATTGCAGCCAGATCCTTCAATGCCGATTTATAATCCGTTCCGTAAGCGAAAAAATACCAATCGGTGCCTGCCGAACGCGGCCGCTCGCGCTCCCAGTCTTGTGTGAAGAGCGTGCGACGCGAATCATCGTGCAGATACCATCCGTTGCGCGATAAGAGTCCGTCTGCGATCGGCACCTCGTCTGTCACGCCGTCGAGCGTGCGATTGGTGCCTCCGAGATTCTTCGTGTTGGGCACGCCCGGCGTCCAGCGCGTACCGCCTTGCACGGCTTTCACAATGATTTCAAGATTTGACGAAGAAAACGGCTTCCCGTTGGGACGATATGTGAGTTTGAGTTTATATGTTTCAATCACGATTGTGCTGTCCGCGCGGCGTGTGAGTGAAAACTGATGCGAGAGCTCGTCTCTGTGCACGGCGAACAGTGAGGGATCGTCAATGAACATCCCCGAGTCGGAATACTCGATGCGGATGCAGCCCGCTGTGATCACTGTGAACCGGGCTGTGGTGCCTGAACGAACGGGATTTTCGGCCGCAGATGCAACAGCTGAAGTGGTGACGAAGAGCAGCGAAATGAAAAAAGCGAGATGTTTGATCATAGGAGATATCACAAGAGGGTCAGTTTCCGCACGCACAACACACAGACGTGCGAACTCAGTTATCGGCGTACACAATATACTGAATTTTTTTTGAACGAAACTGCCGCAGACCGCGCGGACTTGGCAGAGATTTTCAAGGGCGAGTTACGGCTTCGGTTGACCGATCGAATGGGCCAGGAGGATCCGTTGCTCGGGCTTCAGTTTGAGCTTTGGAGCAAGCGCGTCGCGATTGACAGTCCCCCTTGCGCCTGTGACCATACCAACTGACGCACAGTATAAGTACGTATTCTGCGAAATATATCCGCAATCCATGTTGGCCATGCGCATTGCGCCATCGTCCGAGCTTCCCCGTCGCGCGAGGTCGGCGACATAGATCAATTGGACCGGCGCCTCGGCAAACCGCGCTTCGGAGGCCGTAGCGCGGAGATCCTCCGATGTCACAAGTACAAGCGCATGTGCGCGGGCATCGTACAGATATGCGCCCGTTTTTAAGAGCACATAGAGATCGATCTCCTGTTTATTGTTCGCCGACGGCGCGGTCCGTTTGCCATCAGGCCTGTTCACGCCGAACGACGCCCAGAGCAGATCCGATAGCTGCTGAAGAGGAATTGCGGTGGTATCGAAACTTCTCACGCTCGCCCGTTTGGACAGCGCTTCCATGAGCGGCATGCCGCCCGATTTTTGCGCCGGTGGAAGATCGATCGTCTGAGCGATCAGGTTTGATGACACTGCGAAAATAAAAAAGTACATATACATAGTTTTCATAGAGAAGCTCCG
>DATGXR010000234.1:0-3794 GCA_035298825.1 Bacteroidota bacterium | reverse complement strand
CGGAACTATTACGGCTCCTGACTACTGTCCATAATCGATTATGATCACACCCCTATCCCGACTTGCTTCCGAAGAGACGAAATGGTCCATCCCTCTCTTTCTCTTCCCCATATGGATTCTTGTCTATTGGAATCTTGAATTATTGGCCGATCATCTGATCTATGGACTCGGCGGATTCACGAAAGGCGATCCCCTGACCAACGCGCTGTGGTTCTTCGTCTTTGAAGTTCCGAAAGTGCTGCTTCTGCTCACACTGATTGTCTTTTGTGTGGGTATCATCAGGAGTTATTTCTCGCCTGAACGCACACGGATGCTTCTCGGAGGAAAGAAACTGTTAACGGGCAACATGCTTGCAAGCGTGCTCGGGATTGTGACGCCGTTTTGTTCCTGTTCGGCGATTCCGCTGTTTCTGGGATTTGTCGAATCAGGCATCCCGCTTGGCGTCACATTTTCTTTTCTAATCGCAGCGCCGATGATCAACGAAATCGCGCTTGTTCTGCTCTTCGGTCTTTTCGGATGGAAGACGGCTCTTCTCTATGTGTCAACCGGGCTCGTGATCGCCATCGTGTCAGGATACGTGATCGGCCGATTGAAGCTCGAACGCTACGTCGAACCGTGGGTTTATGAAGTGAAGGCGGGCCACAGGGAATATCAGGAAGAAACAATTCCGTTCCGCGAGCGCATTGGCGCCGGCATCGAGGCCGTCCGGGAGATTGTCTCGAAAGTCTGGCTCTATATCGTGCTCGGTATCGCCGTCGGTGCGGGCATACACGGGTATGTGCCTGAGAATTTCATGGCGAGCCTGATGGGAAAAAACGTCTGGTGGTCCGTGCCGCTCTCGGTGCTGATCGGCATCCCGATGTATTCAAATGCGGCCGGTATCATTCCTGTCGTTCAGGCGCTGCTCGAAAAAGGCGCCTCGCTCGGCACCGTGCTTGCCTTCATGATGAGCGTGATCGGCTTGTCGCTTCCCGAAACGATCATCTTAAAGAAAGTCCTTAAGCTGCCGCTGATCATCATCTTTATCAGCATCGTCGGGACTGGCATCATCATGGTGGGATATCTTTTCAATCTGATTTATTGAACGCTCGACGAATATTCGAAAGGAACAGAAGCAATGCAAAGAATCATCCTCGCATCATTCGCAATGATGTTACTGATCTCGCCCCTGGCGTTTGCTCAAAAAAATCCGATCGCCGCACCGGCTCCCCGGGTAACGTTCGTAGAACTGGGATCTGTCAACTGTATTCCCTGCAAAAAAATGCAGCCCGTCATGAAGGCGATTGAAGAAAAATATTCTCCACACGTAAAGGTCGTCTTCTATGATGTGTGGACGAAAGAACAGAAGCCCTTTGCGCAGAAATACGGGATCCGGCTCATTCCCACACAGGTGTTTTTGGATGAAAATGGAAAAGAGTTTTTCAGGCATGAAGGATTCTTTCCCGAAGAAGAGATACAGAAGGTACTGAAAGGACGTGGCGTCGCACCGATCGCAAAGGAAGGATGATCTTCACATGTCCGACCAGATCTTCATGCACCTCTATGATGCGATGACAGGTCCCGCGTGGCTTGTCGTTCTGGCATCATTCGGATGGGGGCTGCTTTCGGTTCTTCTTTCCCCCTGCCATCTTTCCTCCATTCCGCTTGTCGTCGGTTATATCAGCATGCAGGGGAAGACCACGGTATCGCGCACGCTTATGATCTCACTCGTCTTCGCTTCAGGAATGCTTGTGACGATTGCACTGATCGGAGCCGTCACGGCATCGATGGGACGGATGATGGGAGATATTGGAACGATCGGCAATTATCTTGTTGCGGGAATTTTTTTTCTTGTGGGATTGTATCTTCTGGAGGTTGTCAAGTTTGATTGGGATCTCACCGGGTTCAGAAAGACGGGCAAACGCGGAATCGCAGGCGCGTTCATTCTTGGCCTGCTTTTCGGCCTCGCTCTCGGCCCTTGCACATTTGCGTATATGGCGCCGGTGCTTGGAATTGTTTTTGATACCGCACAATCGGATTACGCATATGCCCTCATGCTTCTTCTGGCATTCGGTCTCGGGCACTGTGCGGTCATTGTCACGGCCGGCACAATGACCACAACAGTGCAGCGATACCTTGATTGGAGCGACTCCTCCCCCGCCCTATTGCGACTGAAAAAAGTGTGCGGTGTTCTTGTGCTCTGCGGCGGCGTTTATCTGCTCTTTATAACAATATAGTGATCAGGATTTCAGCCGGGCATACAGCGCCTGCAGGCGGTCGTCGTACGCCGATGCGAAGACACCCTCGTCTTCCTTGAGAGGCTTCACGGCGACAAGATCCATGATTTCTTCGGGCGGCAGATCGCAATCCACCATCGTTTGAGCCGCGCCTTTCATCATCGAGACGATCCCTTCCAACGCATTTTCCTGCGGTATGCCGAATGATTCAGCAAGCGACAGAAGTTTATACATCTGGAACCACAGGTATGTCGGTCCCATTGCAGTCACGATGGCATAGGATTCAAGCTGCTCTTCCGGCACTTCCCGCACGTCACCGAGTATCGAGAGAAACTCGAGAATCGATTCTTTTGATTCGCCGGGAACAGCCGTTGAGAACGCCACAGGATTATATCCTGCATTCACGACCGAAGGGGCATTAGGAATCACACGGGCGAGTGTATCACGCCTGCCCGCTGCCGCGCACATCTGGTCGAGCGTCACCTTGGGCGCCAGTGAAACGACGAAAGCATTCGGAGGAATCTCGTCTTTTATTTGCCGCAATGTTTCCAGAAGCACAGGCGGATGGAGCGCAAGAAATACGATATCCGTCTGCACTGGAATCTCGTTGTTGCTTTGTGAGATTGTAATATCCGGGAAAGCCGCTTTGATGCGATCAAGCGCAGGAGCCGACATGTCACTGACAGTATAATAGAATCGACCGGGAGCCATTCTTTCCAGGCCCTTGATCATCAGCATTGTCACCCGTCCCGCTCCGATAAAACTGACTGATTGGATCACTCTTTTCCTCCGTTTGATTTCATCGATCGGTTATGGTCGTTCAGCATAGACCGTGACTGAATAGATCCCGACGGAGTTCTTTTTAAACTCCTCAAGCTCGGCATCATTCACATGGGCCCTGTAGATCTCGTCGGGCACATCGATCTTGCGTTCCTTCTGGATCTTGAGATTGACGAAGCCTGCCTTACGAATCACATCCAGATATTCTTCCTTCTGCATCGCGCCCGAGATGCAACCCGCGTAGAGTGCAGCATCTTTTTGGAATCCGTCAGGAAGCGTGCCCTGAAGCACGATATCCGAAATGCTGAAGTGACCGCCCGATTTCATGATGCGGAATGTTTCTGCGAACGCTTTTTTCTTATCGGGCACAAGATTCATCACGCAGTTGGACACGACGACATCCGCCGTATGATCCTCGAGCGGAATGGCTTCGATGTCACCCAGACGGAATTCAACATTCGTGTATCCGAGCTTCGCGGCATTTGCGCGCGCCTTGGCGATCATCGCTTCTGTCATATCGATTCCGATCACGCGGCCTGTCTCGCCGGCTTCCCTGCGCGCGATGAAGCAGTCGTTGCCTGCGCCCGAGCCGAGATCGACGACCGTATCCCCTTTTTTAATCAGCGCAAACTTCGTGGGAAGTCCGCAGCCCAACGAGAGATCGGCATCGGGCGCGTAGCCATCGAGCTTCGAATAATCCTCGGCCATGATCGAAAATTCGACTTTATCCGAGGAGCAGCCGCAGGTGCTTCCGCAACAGGACGACTGGTTTTCTTCTTTTGACTGCAGGGCGATGGC
>DATGXR010000233.1:0-18922 GCA_035298825.1 Bacteroidota bacterium | reverse complement strand
GGAGGAATGGATATGCAGGCGATGCAGCGCCGGATGGCCGCGCGTGGCATCGGACGCGTCTGGGTGCTCAATCAGAACAAGAAGCTTGAACCGGTGATGGTGCGTGTCGGATTAAGCGACGGCACGTTTACCGAAGTGACGTCCGGGAAACTTTCCGAAGGCCAGCAGATTGTCGCCGGTGTTGTGTTGCAGAAGCCGACAACATCCACATCGACGCCGTTCCAGGGAGGCGGACGTGGGCGATTCTAATTCGACACCGATCATCTCGGCCCGGCATCTTCACAAAACCTATACGATGGGAGATGTAGAGGTGCATGCGCTCAGGGGCGTATCACTCGATATCCACAACGGAGAGTTCGTGGCGATTATGGGCGCGTCCGGCTCGGGCAAATCGACGTTCATGAATATCCTCGGTTGTCTTGATGTGCCGAACAAGGGCGACTATCTGCTCGACAATATCAATGTGGGCAAGCTCGACAAGAATCAGCTCGCTCTGATTCGCAATCAAAAAATCGGATTCGTGTTTCAGGGATTCAATCTCCTGTCGCGCACATCGGCGCTCGAGAATGTGGAACTGCCGATGTTTTACACGAATGTAAGCAACAAAGACCGCGCAGAGCGCGCCACCGAGGCGCTGCGTATCGTCGGACTGGCAGACAGGCGTGATCACATGCCCAACCAGCTTTCGGGCGGTCAGCAGCAGCGAGTGGCAATCGCGCGCGCGCTCGTCAACAAGCCGTCGCTCATCCTTGCCGACGAGCCGACGGGCAATCTGGACAGCCGCACGAGCGTCGAAGTGATGGAGATTTTCCAACAGCTCAACGACCGTGGCATCACGATTCTCATCGTGACGCATGAACCCGATATCGCGGAATACACGAAGCGCAATGTCATCTTCAAAGACGGAAAGATCAAGTCTGATATGCTTGTTGAACACCGGCGCAATGCGGCCGAAATTCTGAAAACGCTTCCCGTGATCGGTGAAGATGACGTGGAGGAGGCCGCATGAACATCCTCAATATTCTGAAAGTGGCGATGCGTTCGTTGAACCGCAACAAGCTCCGTTCGTTTCTGACGATGCTCGGCATCATCATCGGCGTGGGCGCGGTGATCGCGATGATGGCTGTCGGGTACGGCGCGCAATACAATATCCAGCAGCAGATCGCATCGCTCGGTACAAACGTGCTGATGATCTTCCCCGGATCGACGAATCAGGGCGGCGTGAGAGGCGGGATGGGAAGCATGTCCACGCTCACACCGGATGATCTGGAGGCGATCAAAACGCAGTGCTCGGCGGTGCAGATGGTGTCGCCCGCGATTCGCTCGGGCGGACAGATCGTCTACGGCGAAAACAACTGGGCGACATCAGTGATGGGAGGAACACAGGATTACTTCGCCATACGCAACTGGCCGATTTCAAGCGGAGCCGCATTCACCGAAGCGGACGTCCGGAGCGCGACGAAGGTCTGCGTGCTCGGTCAGACGATTGTCGATAATCTGTTCAAGGGCAGCGATCCGGTCGGCGCCGTGATACGCATCAAGAAGCTTCCATTCAAGGTTGTTGGCGTGCTTGCGCCGAAGGGACAATCGGCGCAGGGTTCGGATCAGGACGACATCATCATCGCTCCGTACACGACAGTACAGAAGAAGCTCATGGGAGTGACGTTTCTCGGCTTGATGCTTGTGTCGGCGGTGAGCGACGATGCGATGCCCGAGGCGCAGGCGCAGATCACTGAACTGTTGCGCGCGCGGCACAAGATTCAGCCGTGGGAAGACAACGATTTTACTGTCAGGAGTCAGACCGAGATCGCCACGGCCGCCGAATCGACCACGCAGGTGCTCACCATCCTGCTTGCCTCGATCGCTTCCATTTCGCTGCTTGTGGGAGGCATCGGCATCATGAATATTATGCTCGTGTCGGTGACCGAACGCACGCGCGAGATCGGCATACGCATGTCGATCGGGGCGCGGGGACGCGACATTCTATTTCAATTCCTGATCGAGGCGATGGTGCTGAGTCTGATGGGCGGTCTTGTCGGTGTGATCATTGGCGTCAGCGCATCGAAATTGATTTCGGCTCTCGCCGGGTGGCCGACTGTTGTTTCTGCGATGTCAGTCGGTTTGGCGTTCGTGTTTTCGGCGGCGGTGGGAATCTTCTTCGGATTTTATCCGGCGCGGAAGGCATCGAATCTGAATCCGATCGACGCATTGCGGTATGAATAAATAATTGATTCTTTCTAAACGCTCCGACCCCCTTTCGGGGGTCGTTGTAGTTTAAACCACCTCGATGTGCGTATCGCTCTGAACCGTCATCGGGGGTCGTTGTATTTTAAAATCACGCAACCGCCGCCTCGGTGAATGATAATGTGCGTCGCGATGCATCCATTACGGCCGTGGTGCCCACAGGCATCGTGAGCTTGCGCGCGATGTGTCCGTACACGAGCCCTGTCATCACGGGCTTGGCAAGCGATGCGAAATAATCCGTCAACACTTCCTCCTTCGTCAAAAACGGTTTCGACGGATCCGACGGCTTCACGTCTGTCAGCTCACCGATCAACACTCCGCGCGCGTCGCGAAAGACGCCCGCAAGTTTCAACTGGCAGAGCATGCGGTCGAACCGATAACATTCCTCTTCCACTTCCTCGAAAAAAAGCAGCGCGTCATTGAACGACGGCGCATAGGGCGTCCCGATGATCGAACTGATGAGCGAGAGATTGCCTCCGAGGAGCCGGCCTTCGGCCTTACCTTTGCAAAGTGTCGCAAACGGTCGGTCGTCGGGATTCTTCACCGGGCCGATTTTTTTTGTCGATGTGAGCATGCGCCAGAAGTGTTCTTCTGTGAACGGATCGATTCCCTTGAACATTTCGACGCCCGCCATGGGACCCGAGAACGTGACGAGACCCGTCTTCCGATAGATCGCCAATTGAAGCGCGGTCAGATCGCTGTACCCAACGAGGATCTTCGGATTGCGTCTGATCGCTGCATAGTCGAGAAGATCGAGCACACGCGGCGTGCCGTATCCGCCGCGCACGGCGATGATCGCCCTGACCGACGTGTCGGTGAACATCCGATTGATATCGTCGGCGCGCTGCCGATCGGCGCCCGCAAGGTAGCCGCGCACGGCGCGAACGTTGGGTGCAAATTTCACACGATAGCCGATGCGCTCAAGATATTCGGCGCCCTTATCGATGCGTTCCTGCGACAGCGGAGCGCTTGCCGGGGCGATGATGCCGACGGTGTCGCCCTTGTGAATCGCCTGAGGTTTCCGAGGTGTCATCATGGTGTGTGGATGGGTAGTGTGAAGCCGTGTGTGCGCGGAGGCGAAAAAAAAGCCGATGCATCGTGATGATGTCATCGGCTCTCTGTGTGTGTTACACTGCGAGTGTTTCGATCGGCTTCACGCGCTTTTCAAATTCATCGCGGAATCGTTTGATCATACTTTGCACGGGCCATGCGGCCGCATCGCCCAGAGCGCAGATTGTGTTGCCCTCGATGTTGTTCGCGACATCCATCAGCAGATCGATGTCCTCCATCCGTCCGTCGCCCGCTTCGAAGCGCTTAAGCAACTTGAAGAGCCAGCCGGTGCCTTCGCGGCACGGTGTGCATTGACCGCAGCTCTCGTGATAATAGAATTTTGAGATGCGCGCGATGATGCGGATGAGATCGGTGTCTTCGTTCATCACGATCATGCCCGCAGTGCCGACCGACGAGCCGGCCGCCTTGAGCGAATCGGCATCCATGCTCACGCCTTCGATCTGCTCGGCGCGAAGTATCATCGTCGACGATCCGCCCGGGATGACGGCCTTCAGCTTCTTGCCGTCGAGCATCCCGCCTGCATACGTGTCGATCAGTTCCGTCAACAGCACGCCGGTGGGTACCTCATAGACGCCGGGCTTGTTCACGTGACCGCTGATGCCGACAAGGATCGGACCCGGATGTTTCGCCGCGCCGATCTTCGAATACCATTCCCATCCCTTGTTCAGGATCAACGGCACGTTCGTCATCGTCTCGACATTATTAATCGTCGTCGGCTTTCCCCACAATCCGTTCTGTGCGGGGAACGGCGGCTTGACGCGCGGAAGTCCACGGCCGCCTTCAACCGAGTTCATGAGGGCCGACTCTTCGCCGCAGATGTATGCGCCTGCGCCTCTGTGCAAATAAATGTTCGTCGAGAATGCGGAGCCGAGTATTGACTCGCCGATGTAGCCTTTCGCATAGGCGTCGTCGACCGCCTTCTGAAGCATGTGTATCCACTTGCCGTATTCGCCCCGGATGTACACATAGGCGGCCGTGATGCCCATTGCATAGCATCCGATGAGAATGCCTTCGATCAGCTGATGAGGATTGAATTCGAAGATCCTGCGGTCCTTGAATGTGCCGGGTTCGGATTCGTCGCCGTTGACTGCGAGATACTTCGTGACCGTATTGCCTTTGGGCATGAACGACCATTTGAGACCGGTCGGGAAGCATGCGCCGCCGCGGCCGCGAAGATTCGATTTCTTCAATTCGTCGATGATCTGGTCGGGCGTCATCGTGAGCGCCTTCTTGAGGGCGCTGTAGCCGCCGTGCTCTTCATAGACGTTCAGCGTGTGATAGCCGGGTATTTCGGGAAGAATATATTTTTCCATGTGCTACGCTAATGTTTTTAAGATTTCTTCAAGCTTCTGAGGCGTGAGATGTTCGTAGTATTCGTCGCCGATGGCGATCATCGGCGCGCCGCTGCATGCGCCCATGCATTCGGTTTCGCTCACGGTGAATTTGCCGTCCGCCGAGGTCTGGCCGGGTTTGGCGCCCGTGCACTTGCGCACCGTGTCGACGATCGAATCCGATCCCCGCAACAGGCACGAGACGTTTGTGCAGATCTCGATGTGGTATTTGCCGTGGGGCTTGTCCTGGAACATCGTATAGAATGTCACGACGCCGAGCACATGCGCGTACGAAACGCCGAGCAGCGTTCCGAGATACCGCATCATGTCGGTCGAGATCCAGCCTTCCTGCTCCTGTGCGATCCAGAGGGCGGGCAGCAGGGCCGCCTTCCGCTCGGGATAGTGCCGGCAAATGGCTTCAACTTTTTGCAGATTGTCTTGAGAAAGCATATACAAGTTGTTATTGGGTTGGAGAAACATCAGGCGAAGCGTCGATTCGCCCTATGCGCAAAGAGTGTTATTTGTCGGCTTCGCCCATCACGGGATCGACTGAGCCGAGGATTGCAACGATGTCGGAGACCAATTGTCCCTTGACCAGAATCGGCACTGATTGCAGATTCGTAAACGAAGGGGAGCGGATCTTCAGTCGCCACGGCTGGCCCGCGCCCTTGCTCTGGATGTAGAATCCGAGCTCGCCTTTCGAACCTTCGACGGCGTGGTAGACTTCGCCAACGGGCGGATTGATGCCGAAGTTCACGATCATGAAGTCGTGAATCAGTTCTTCCATTCTTGTGTAGATCCTGTCCTTGCGCGGCAGCACTTTCTTGGGTTCGAACGCGTGGATGGGGCCTTCGGGAAGTTTCGAGAGCGCCTGTCGTATAATCATCACGCTTTGCTTCATTTCATTCAAACGGACGTAATACCGCGCGAGCGAATCGCCGCCTTCGAAGACGGGAATATCAAAATCAAGTTCGTTGTAGACAAGATACGGTTCAGAGCGGCGGAGGTCATGCTCCACGCCCGCGCCTCTGAGACACGGACCCGACATGCCCATCGCGATCGCTTTCTCTTTCGAGATGACGCCCACGCCGTCGGCGCGCTCGATGAAGATGCGATTCTTGTTTAAAAGTCCTTCGCTTGCGGCAAGCTTCTTCGGGAACTCGTCGATGAATTTCGTGATCATTGCCGCGGTGGCGGGTGTGAGATCCTGCGACAGGCCGCCGACTCTCGTATAGCTTGTCGTGAAGCGCGCGCCCGTGAGCGATTCGAAAATGTCGTAGAGCAGCTCGCGTTCCTGGAACGTCCAGGTGAAGACAGTCAGTGCGCCGACGTCCATTGCCATGGCGCCGATTGCAATCAGATGCGACGAGATACGGGCGAGTTCCGAGATGATCACGCGGATGAACTGTGTGCGGCGGGGAACATCCACGCCGATCAGTTTTTCGACCGCCAGGACGTACGCCGTGTTGTTCATAAGCGGCGAGAGATAGTCGAGACGGTCGGTGTGCGGAATAAACTCGTGAAACGAGCAATTCTCGGCGAGCTTTTCATAGCCTCTGTGCAGATACCCCAATTCAGGCACGCAGGCAGCGACTGTTTCGCCGTCGAGCTTGATGAGCAGACGCAGCACACCGTGCGTTGCCGGATGCTGGGGACCCATATTGAGCACCATCGCATTTTCCAATGCGTCATCGAACTCGACAGTGGTGTCCTTATTTTCGAGTGCGGCGAGTATTTTCTGATTACGGAGGTCGAGCGCTTGATCGATATTCATGGAACAGTTGTTTTGTTTCTCGAAATGATTCATTATTTCCGGGGAAGCGGCAAGGCTCCCGGTATTCCCATCAGCGGATAATCCTTGCGCAGAGGATGATATTCGAACTCTTCGGGCAGATACATGCGGCGCAGATCACTGTTGCTGTCGAAGATGATGCCGAACATGTCGAATGTCTCGCGTTCGGGCCATTCGGCTCCCGGCCAGACTCCTGTCACGCTCGGCACGTGGAGATCGGTCTCATCGGTCCGCACCTTGAGCCGGATGCGGTGTTTGTGCGTGAGCGAGTAGAGATTGTATATGACCTCGAACCTTTTTTCAGGCGTATAGGCATCGGCGCCGCACAGATCGCTCAGATAGGAAAAGAGGCACGCCTCATCGTCCCTGAGAAATGTGCAGATCTCGACGATGTGCTCTTTGGGAACATCAACCGTGACTTCGTTTCGAAATTCGGCAACCGAGGAGATGTACTGCGGGAAGCGTTGTTGTAGTGCTTCGACGACCGTTGTGACCATATGAAATTGTAAGACGAAAAGTGATCGGTAATGCACACATGCACGCAGACGCGGGAATACGACATGAGGCAGATATGCAATGAATATCCGTTGTTGATGAAAAAAAAATCAGAGCGAGATCTGATGCAGCGCCTGTTTCTCGTGCCGCGGCTCGTCACCCACCATGATCGGCGACCCCTTCGACTCACCGCGCTGAATCTTGTCCTGTATGATCATCAGCGCATGGAGCACATTATCGGGGCGGGGGGGACATCCGGCCACATAGACGTCGACAGGCAGAAACTGATCGATACCCTGCACAACGGAATACGTGCGGTACATGCCGCCGGACGATGTGCAGGCGCCCATGGCCATCACCCATTTGGGTTCGGGCATCTGATCGTAAATCTTGCGGACGACGGGAGCCATTTTGTACGTTGTGGTTCCCGCGACGATCAGCAGATCCGATTGTCGGGGCGAGAATCGGAACACTTCGGCTCCGAATCGTGCCACGTCGAACCGGGGCATGGCAAACGACATCATCTCGATGCCGCAGCATGAAATGCCGAGGGGCATGGGCCACACTGAATTTTTCCTGCACCAGTTGATCGCTGTTTCTATTGTCGTGCTGACGAAGCCTTCGCCAAGCGAACTCTCTAATCCCATTCCAACGCTCCTTTTTTCAAAACATAGAAATAGCCGATCAGCAAGATCACGATGAAGAGCACCATTTCTACATATCCAAACAATCCTAATGCCTTAAAGTTCACAGCCCATGGGTACAGGAAGACCACTTCGATATCGAAGAGGATGAAGAGCACCGCAACCATGTAATATTTCACTGAAAACCGCTCGCGCGCCGTCTTCACGGGTACCATGCCGCTTTCATACGTCGACTGTTTTTCGGCATTGGGTTTCGCCGGACCCAGGAACTTGAATAATCCGTACAGGATGAGTCCGAGGCCGGCAGCTGCGCTTGCCATCATCAATATCGGTAAATATCCGCTCATAGTAATAGTATCCGCACTCGTAATGAGAATAAGAAAAAATTTAGCCAAAAAAACCAATAAAGTCAACGCGCCCAATGACCGGTCCCGATCTTATTTTTGACCCGTGCCGGCGCCGGGAGCGTTCCAGGGAGCGTACAGCCACGATTCATAGATCGATTTCTGAAGTTCCGAGGGCTGACTGATTTTGCGGATCGTGTACTGGGGAGCTCCAAATCGCCTGGCGGTGACTGTCGTTTCCTTCAACACGTCGTCCCTGAAAAATGTGACGCGTCCTTGTGTGCCTTCGCGCATCTCGCCGATCCGCTCGTTCATCGATGCGAGTGTGACGCGCACGCCATTGAACGCGATGATCTCATCGCCAACTTCGAGCCCGGCATCCTCTGCCGGCGAATCCGTCACAACGCGCATGATCTTCACTTTCTCGTCGGATCCCTGCTGCATCGTCATCCCCAGCGAAATTTTTACGGATGTGTCTTTTGGCGTGAGCTCGAGACCCGCATACAGCAGTGATCCTTCCCATGGAAGAGGCGACTTTCCATGAACGTATCGTTCAAAAAAATCGCTGAGGCTGCCACCTGCGCATTCTTCGGCCGTGTGTTGAAAATCATCAACCGTATAGCCGGGACCGGAGAGCGGAAAGCGTTCGAACATCAGGCGCAGCATTGTGCCGAGATTCCTCTGATTGTTGGAACGGTGGCGAATTTCAAGATCGAGCAGCAAGCTGACCAACGAACCCTTATTATAGAAATCGGTTTCGGCATTGAATGAGTTTTCATTTCCTCTCCAGTACTTGATCCAAGCATCAAAGCTCGATTCTGTGAGCGACATCTCCGTGTTGCCCGGTCGCGAACGTTCGTCGGTGATGGCGCCCGGCAGATACTCAAGAAAATAACCGGGACCGGTCCGCAGTCCCGCTTGTATGAGCATCATTCCTCCGTAATAACTCGTGGTGCCTTCGGCGATCCACAGCTCGTTCGAATAATTTTCGCGCTGGAGGTCGTATGGCTGCAGACTGCGCGGACGCAGCTGCTTGACATTCCATGTGTGAAAGAATTCATGCGAGATGAGTCCGAGGATCTGCGCATAAGAAGACGGATTCTGGAATCCGTATCCGCGCACACCAAGGATCGTCGAATTCACATGTTCGACGCCGCCGCCGTTGTATGGGAGACAATGGAAGAGAAAAACATATTTATGATAGGGCAGCCGTCCCCAGAATTTCTTGTTCGCCGCGATGATCTTTGAAATATCGCGTATGAGCGTATCGGCGTTCCAATTGCCTTGCCCGCTCAGGCTGATCACATGCCGGACTCCTTCGGCTGTGAATTCGACATCCTGCTGCGTGCCGATCTCGAGAGGGCAGTCGATCAAATGATCGTATGACGGCGCCGCGAATGTATTGGGACGGCCCGGTACGTCATCGAGTCCTGTGGTGACATGCCACGTTGCATAGGGTACCACCGTCAGTTCGACGGGCAGCGGTCTGTGCCGATCGGTGTACATAAAAACTGATTCGCCGCTCACGAATGCATGGTCCATATCGAGTCCACGCGTCTTCTTGTCGAATTCGTTCGCGTAGATGCGATAGCGGACAGTGAGAGAGCGTGCGCCCTTCGTTTGTACGCGCCATGTCGATTTATCGATCTTCTGCCATTGCAGCCCGGCGCCCCCGGTTGCGGATGCCGAAAAATCCTGAACGCCGTTTGCCAAATCCAGGATCAGGTATCGTCCTGGACGCCAAACCGGAAGCCGCACATCCAGAACATTTTCGTCCGCACGAATGTTTATAAAAGTAGCTTCAACCTCCAGGAGATGATTTTGAGGCCGCGGCATCGACAACCGGTAGAACGTTGCCGGCGCCTTCGTTGCTTCCGCACTATTTAATTGGAGAGGAACGGTCGTCATTAGAAGGAGAAGAAGGATGTATTTCATACCCATGCTGCCGGGATTCGGTGGATGGATTCAATTTCATGCAATGTACGCCATTTGCGCGCGCAAATCAACGCGATTGATTCGAAAATGCGGAACTTTTGGGACGAAAATGCCGTTGCTATATCTTTGACCATTCCCTATATTACATTTTACAGACAAACTTCACGCACATATATGACGATCAACACGCTATCGACCGTTACTGTTTACGACAACATTTCACAATCGCTTCTATAAGAGAGGGATCTTCCCTCTTTTTTTATTCTCGAGGACGCCATGGCAGATAAACAATTCGATGTGCTCATCATAGGCGGCGGTCCCGGCGGGTATGTCGCCGCAATTCGCGCTGCACAACTCGGACTTTCGACGGCTGTTGTTGAAAAGGACAAATTAGGCGGCATCTGTCTCAACTGGGGATGCATTCCAACCAAAGCGCTGCTGAAAAACGCCGAAGTCTATAATCTTCTGAAACACGCCGATCAATTCGGATTCACGTTCGACAATCTGAAGGCCGATTTTTCGAAAGCGGTGAAGCGGAGCCGCGACACATCGAATCGTCTGTCGAAAGGCATCGAATTTCTTTTCAAGAAAAATAAGATCGAACACATTCCGGGCACGGCGAAGATCGCCGCCAAAGGCGTCGTCGAAGTGACTCAGCCGGGAAAGACAGATCGGATTGCGGCGAAGCACATCATCATCGCCACAGGGGCGAGGCCCCGTTCATTCCCGTCGATCCCGATCGACAAGAAGCGCATCATCACAAGCACCGAGGCGATGGTGCTGCCCGAAGTTCCCAAACGGATGGTCATTATCGGCGCCGGCGCCATTGGCGTTGAGTTCGCGTATCTCTACAGTTCGTACGGCACGGAAGTGACGATCGTCGAGATGATGGACAGCCTGCTGCCGATCGAGGACCGCGAAGTCACGAAGGCGTTGAGGCGCGTGTTCGAAAAAAGCGGCATCAAGGTGATGACAGAGACGAAGGTCGAAAGCGCAACGGCATCGGACAACGATGTGACGGTGACTGTCTCGAACAAGGATGGAAAGAAGGAGCTCAAGGCCGATATCGCGCTTGTCGCGATCGGCGTGCAGGGTAATATCGAAAATCTCGGACTCGAAGCGCTTGGCGTGAAAACGGACCGCTCGTTTATCACGGTCGATGAACATTACAGGACGAACTGCGAAGGCATCTATGCCATCGGTGATGTGGACGGACCGCCATGGCTTGCGCACGTGGCGTCGGCCGAAGGGATCCACTGCGTCGAGGCGATCGCGGGAAAGAATCCGCATCCTGTCGATCTCGGAAACGTGCCGGGCTGCACGTACTGTCAGCCGCAGGTGGCGAGCGTCGGAATGACCGAAGAGAAGGCGCGCGAGAAAGGCTACGAACTGAAGATCGGACGCTATCCGTTCCGTTCGCACGGCAAGGCGATCGCCATCAACGAGACAGAAGGATTCGTCAAACTGATCTTCGATGCGAAATACGGCGAGCTCCTCGGCGCGCACATCTTCGGTTCGGAAGCGACGGAGATGATTGCCGAACTTGTTGCTGCACGCACGCTCGAGACGACGGCGGAGCAGTTGATCCAGACGATACACGCGCATCCGACTCTCACTGAAGGCGTCGGTGAGGCGGCGCTCGATGCGTATGGCGAGGCGATACACATCTGACACACACATCCATGGCGGACACGACCAAACACATCAGCACTGTCCTGCTCGGCCGCACACGGTACGCCGATGCCTGGGACATCCAACGGAAGGTCTTCGATGCCCGTGTGCATGGGCGCATCGGCGATGTGCTTCTGCTGACCGAACACGAGCCGGTGTATACGCTCGGCAAAGGCGCGAATGAACATCACGTCCTCGCGAGCGCCGAAGAGCTCGAGAGGCGATCGATCGACATCCATTGGATCGACCGGGGCGGCGATGTGACGTTTCACGGTCCGGGACAGATCGTCGGGTATCCGATCATCGATCTGAATAATTTCTATCTGGACGTGCATCGATATCTCCGCGATCTCGAGGAGATGCTGATCCGCACGCTTGCGGTGTATCATATTGAAGCGGGACGTTCCGAAGGATACACGGGCGTCTGGGTCGGCAACGAGAAGGCGGCCGCGATCGGCGTGAAGATGCAGCGCTGGATCACCATGCATGGATTCGCATTGAATGTCTCGACGGATCTTTCATATTTCGAGCGCATCATTCCGTGCGGCATCTTTCATAAAGGCGTGACATCAATGCAACAGCTGACAGGCGCGCCCATTTCGATTGGGGAAGTGATGCCTGTCGTCATCAATAATTTTGAATCGGTGTTCGGCGTCTGCGCGCGGGAACTGCCGCTCGATGAACTGCTTGCGGAATGTGCCGACACCGCGCACGCGGCAAAGGATGCGACCGAATGACGCAGGTACTTGAATCGGTGACGATGGAGAAAAAAAGCGGGAAGAAGTCACAGGCGAAGCCCTCAGACCTGGAACCGGCGGACAGCCAGCTTGTCGCGGCGTACAGGACGATGCTCTGCGCGCGCATGATCGACGAGAAGGAAATGATGATGCTCCGTCAGGGGCGGATCCTCTTTCATATCAGCGGTCCGGGGCACGAGGCATGCCAGATCGCAGCGGCTATGGCGATGCGTCCCGGCGTGGACTGGGCGTATCCCTATTATCGCGATCTCGCCTTCTCGCTGCAATACGGGACGACGGTTCGCGAACTCTTCCTCGAGAATATGCACCGGGTCGAGGGTCCCGGCTCGCACGGCAGACAAATGCCGTCACATTACGGCAACAAGCATCTTCGCATCGTGTCACAGTCGAGTCCAACCGGGACGCAATATCTTCAGGCCGTCGGCACCGCCCTCGGCGCAAAAATGGAAGGCACGGATGAAGTCGTCTATGTGTCCTCGGGCGAAGGGGCGACAAGCGAAGGCGAATTTTTCGAGGCGCTCAACTGGGCCTCGCGTGAGAAGCTGCCCGTGATCTTTCTGGTGCAGAATAACCGCTATGCCATTTCTGTGCCCGTTGAAGATCAGGTGGCGGGCGGTTCAGTCAGCGAGCTTGCCAAAGGATATCCGAATCTCTTCCGTGCGCGCGTGGATGGAACTGATTTCGCTGCGTCGTATGCGGCCATGCGTCAGGCCGTCGCGCAGGCGCGTGCGGGACGGGGACCTGCACTGATTGAAGCCGATGTCGTGAGGCTCTTTCCTCACTCGTCGTCCGACGATCCTAAAAAATATATTCGGCCCGAGGAACTCGAGGCCGACCGTGCGCGCGACCCGCTTCCGAAATTGCGCGCGCTCCTCGCGGAGAAGCGCCTGCTGTCGGACGATGATGCGGCGCGCATGCGCTCTGAAATTCAGAAGGACATCGACGAGGCAATCGAGTTTGCTGAAACAGCATCAACTCCCGCGGCCGAGACCGTGCTCCGCAATGTGCTTGCACCCGCGCTGATCACGAGCGAGAGTGCCGGAAGCCGGCAGACGTCGGCGGGTGCGAATTGCATGATGGTCGACGCCATTAATCACGCGCTCCACGAGGAAATGAAACGCAATCCGAAGATGCTCGTCTACGGCGAAGATATCGCAGGCGGCAAGGGCGGCGTGTTTTCGGCGACAAAGGGACTCACTGACGCATTTGGGCGCGAACGGGCGTTCAACTCTCCCCTTGCCGAGGCGTCGATCGTCGGCACAGCAATCGGACTCGCGGTGCGCGGATACAAACCCGTCGTCGAGATTCAGTTCGGCGATTACATCTGGCCTTCGTTCATGCAGTTCAGAGACGAGCTCGTGCAGATGCGCTATCGCTCGGACGGCGATTTTTCGTGTCCCGTTGTGGTGCGTGTGGCAGTGGGAGGCTACATACGCGGCGGACTCTATCACAGCCAGTCGATCGAGGGATTCTTCGCGCATATGCCCGGACTCTGGATCGCGTTTCCGTCGAATGCTGCCGACGCGAAAGGATTGTTGAAAACTGCATGTCGCGAAAACAATCCAGTGCTCTTTTGCGAACACAAGGGACTCTATCGCCAGCAATTCGCGGCCACGCCCGAACCCGACGATGAATACGTGATCCCGTTCGGTTCGGCGAAGATCAAACGGGAAGGAACGGATATCACCGTCATCACCTGGGGATTTCTTGTGCAGCGTTCGATCGATGCCGCACGAAAACTTGAATCGAAAGGCGTGAGCGTTGAAGTGATCGATCTGCGCACGATTGCGCCGTGGGATCGCGAGACTGTGTTCGCATCGGTCCGCAAGACGGGCAAAGTGCTCGTTGCGCATGAGGATACGCGCACGGCCGGATTCGGCGCCGAAATCGCCAGCACGATTAGCGAGGAATGTTTTCAGTATCTCGACGCACCCGTCGTCCGTCTTGCGGCGCTCGATGCACCCGTGCCCTTCGCGCCCGTGCTTGAAAACGCGATGCTTCCCCAGGAGCCTGATCTGACAGCGGCACTTGAAAAATTAGCCGCCTATTGAATTTTTTTCACTCGCATCGCGTTGCACAGGCTCCGATGTCGCAACGATGCACTCAGTACCCGCATTCCACCGGGATGATGAACATATTTTTTTTTCAATGAAAGAAGTTATGGACAACGTAATCCACGCACATGATGTTTTACATATGGTGGCTGAACACGCCGGCGGAATCACGCTCAAAGATTTGCGAACGGTCCTGATCGAAAAATACGGTACCAATGTCCGCTTCACCAATTGCGCCGATGCGCGCTTTACGGTGGACGAACTGCTTGTGTTCCTTGAATCGCGCGGAAAAATACACGTGCACGACGGTCTGGCGCAGGTGAATGCAGACCGTGTCTGCTCACACTGACCCATTCACATCCGGAGAGGCAAAAAAACACAATGGCCCTTGTTGATGTGATCATGCCCCAATTGGGCGAAAGTATCGCCGAAGGTACGATATCCAAGTGGTACAAGAAACAGGGCGACGCGATCGGGAAGGATGAAACACTGCTGGAGATCAGCACGGACAAGGTCGACTCCGAAATCCCTTCGCCGGTGGCGGGCCGCATCGCCGAGCTGCTCTTTCCTGAACAGACGACAGTCTCAGTGATGACCGTTATTGCACGCCTCGAGACCGACGTTTCAATCACACTCAATTCGGGATCTGTCGCGGCGCCACCTGCCGCAGCGGGGGCCGCAGCACCGGCTTCGGCGAACGCCGCCGAGCAGGCGGATATTCCCCAGGCATCGGTTACCGCGCAGGTCCAGGATGCATTTTCTTCGGGCACAGGCACGGCTGTCGCCGAAGGAACCAAACAGGCATCGGCGCCTGAGAGCGGGCACGATGGGCGATCCGCAGGCGAGCCTCATCACGGGCGGTTTTATTCTCCGCTTGTCTTGAATATCGCGAAGCGTGAACAGATTCCGCTTGAAGAGCTCGAACGCATTGAAGGCACCGGAACATCGGGGCGCGTATCGAAAAACGATCTTCTTGCATGGATCGAGCGCAGAAAACGCGCCGGCACACAGGCTCCGGCGCAAACAGACCGCGGCACACAGGCGCACCCCGATGTGCAGCGCGCACAGACTGCGGTGGCGTCAGGCGGAGCGCTCGACATACGCGTGATCGAGCCGATGCGGACGCCGCGTCCATCCATCGACGCAGAGCGCGAAGAGCGCATCCCGATGGATACGATGCGCCGCTCGATCGCCGATCGCATGGTGTCATCGAAACAGACGAGTCCGCATGTGTATTCGGTGACAGAAGCCGACGTGTCGACGCTTGTCGCCTATCGCGATCGAATGAAGGCGGACTTCGAACGGCGCGAGGGCGTGAAGCTCACGCTCACGCCGTTCTTTCTCGACGCAGTGGTGAAAGCATTGCGTGAGTTTCCGTATATTAACGCATCGGTGGATAATGGCGTCATCCTACTGAAAAAAGACATCCATCTGGGCGTGGCTGTCGCGCTCGAGAACGGACTGATCGTGCCGGTGATTCGTCATGCCGATGAAAAAAACATCGCAGGACTCGCCCGCGCCGTGTCCGATCTCGCATCACGCGCGCGTACGAAAAAACTCATGCCTGACGACGTGCAGGGCGGCACATTCACCGTGACGAATCCGGGAATGATCGGTAATCTCTACGGCATCCCGATCATCAATCAGCCGCAGGTCGCCATCCTCGCCATTGGCGCTGTGAAGAAGCGTCCCATCGCGATCGACGATGCAATCGCGATCAGATCGATGGTGTACCTTTCGCTGTCGTACGATCATCGGATCATCGACGGATTGATGGGCGGACAGTTTCTTGAACGCATCGTTTCACTGCTCGAACAATTTAATACGCAAGTGACCGTTTAGGTCTCTCTATTGATATTCATCAGCCGGAATCAACAAGATTATGAGTGAAGTGATCATACAGGAAATACCAATGGGCGAGGAGCCCCGCGTGCGCAAACCGTCATGGCTTAAGGCTCGCGTGCCGGGCGGAGAGCAGTACGCCGCGCTGCGCCGACTGATTGACGAGCGCAAGCTGCATACAGTCTGCGAAGAAGCGCGCTGCCCGAATATGGGAGAGTGCTGGAATTCGGGGACGGCGACATTTATGATTCTCGGCGATACCTGCACACGAAGCTGCGGCTTCTGCGCGATCAAGACAGGCCGCGCCTATACGGTGGATCGTGACGAGCCGAAGCGTGTGGGCGAAGCCGTCGCTCTCATGAATTTGCGCCATGCGGTGATCACGTCTGTGAATCGCGACGAACTCTATGACGGAGGCGCATCGATTTTCGCAGAGACGATCACGGAGATTCGCAGACGCCTGCCCGCATGCCGCATTGAAGTGCTCATCCCGGACTTTCAGGGAAGCGAAGAAGCGCTCAATATCGTGCTCGATGCGCAGCCCGATATCCTCAATCACAATACCGAAACGGTGCCGAGTCTCTATAAGACAGTTCGTCCCCAGGCGCATTATCACCGCTCGCTCGAGCTGCTCGAACGGGCGAAGGCGCGCGGCTTCACGACGAAGTCGGGCATCATGGTGGGGCTGGGAGAGACGAATGAGGAAGTGCTCGAAACGATGAGCGATCTGAATGCGGTCAACTGCGACATCCTCACGATCGGACAGTACCTGCGTCCCACGCAGGAACATCTGCCGGTGCTGCGCTATGTGCATCCGGATGAGTTCGCGCTGTTTAAAGAAAAGGGATTGGCAATGGGATTCCGGTATGTGGAATCGGGTCCGCTCGTGCGCAGCTCGTATCATGCTGCACAGCAAGTGTAATTGAAAATTGACGCTCTATCTTATAAAGGAGATATCGAATGGCAAACACAGCAGTGAAAGAACCCAAAGAAGCTAAGAAACCCCGATGGAAAGATCTGAGCCTGTCTGATGAGAAGCTCGTCGAGATGTATCGGAAGATGTTGACCATACGCCGATTCGAAGAGCGGGCCGCGCAGGAATATGGAAAGGGAAAGATCGGCGGATTTTGCCATTTGTATATCGGTCAGGAGGCCGTCGGAGTGGGCGCCATTTCGGCGTTGCGCGACGATGATTATATTTATACGGCGTATCGGGACCATGGCCAGGCAATCGCGCGCGGCATGGATGTGAAGCCGGCGATGGCTGAGCTCTTCGGCAAGGCGACGGGCTGCTCGCAGGGCATGGGCGGCTCGATGCATTTCTTCAATGTCGATCGGCATTTCATGGGCGGATACGGCATCGTTGGCGGGCATCCTCCGCTTGCGGCCGGCACCGCGTTTGCAACAAAGTATCTGGGGAAAGATTCGGTCACAATTTGTTTCTTCGGCGAAGCCTCGTCGAACCAGGGCGTCTTCCATGAAACGCTCAATATGGCCATGCTCTGGAAACTTCCCGTGATCTTCATCTGCGAGAACAACTGGTATGGCATGGGCACGGCGATCGAACGCGCGTCGGCAGGCGGAGATCTGTACGACAAGGCGGCAGGGTATCATATGGACCGAGCGGCGGTCGACGGAATGGACATCGTGGCGACATATCGCGCGGTGACCGAGGCCATCGAGCGCGCGCGCACGAACAGTACGCCGACGATGCTCGAAGCGCGCACATACCGCTTCCGCGGCCATTCAATGTCCGATCCCGGCACATATCGCACCAAGGACGAGGTGGAGGAATATAAAAAGAGCGATCCGATCGTCACGTTCGGCGCGGAACTCATGCAGTTCGGCCTGCTCACACAGGAACGGATCGATGCGATGGACGAAGAGATCAAGCATTCGGTTCAGGATGCGGTCGACTTTGCGGATGCGAGTCCCGAACCGTCGCTCGACATGCTCTATAAGAATGTCTACGCGTAATCCGCACGATCGAAAAAAAATATTCTCAAGGAAACAAACAGATGGCATTATTACAGATCCGTGAAGCGCTCAATCAGGCAATGTCCGAGGAAATGGAGCGCGATCAGAACGTCTTTATTATGGGTGAGGAAGTCGCCCAGTACAACGGCGCTTATAAAGTCACGCAAGGCATGCTCAAGCGGTTCGGCGAGAAGCGCGTGATCGACACGCCGATTACGGAAGCGGGATTCGCAGGCATCGGCATCGGCGCGGCGATGACGGGACTCCGTCCGATCGTCGAAATGATGACGTGGAATTTCGCCATCCTTGCCTTCGATCAGATTTTCAATAACGCGGCAAAGCTGCGGTACATGTCGGCCGGACAGGTCAAGGTGCCGATCGTGTTCCGCGGTCCCAACGGTCCGGCGCACATGCTCGGTGCACAGCATTCGCAGGCGTTCGAGTCGATGCTCGCACACGTGCCGGGTCTCATTGTGATGACCCCGTCGAATTCGTACGATGCGAAAGGCATGATGAAGTCGGCCATTCGCGACGACAATCCGGTGATCTTCCTTGAAAGCGAACTGATGTATGGCCAGAAAAGCGAAGTGCCGGACGGCGAATATCTCATCCCGATCGGCAAGGGCGACATCAAACGCAACGGGACTGATGTGACGATCATTGCCTGGACGAAGATGGTGCAGGTAGCGCTCGCGGCGGCCGACGAACTTGCAAAGGAAGGCATCAGCGCCGAAGTGATCGATCCCCGCACACTGCGTCCGCTC
>DATGXR010000232.1:0-10277 GCA_035298825.1 Bacteroidota bacterium | reverse complement strand
AATATTCGTCGTTCGCATCGGGCACCGTGCGCGCCCGCACCTCCCTGCGAAGCGGCACGATGAGCGTGTGAAGCGCCTCCGCCGTGCGCTCCCACTCCTTCGGGATCTCGGAGATCACATTCAGACGAGCCCTGAAATCTTCGGCGCGTTTCGTGTCGTGCGTGCTCGTCGCATTGAGCGCATGCGGATGCGTCGCGAATTTGTCCAGGTTATACGTGTCGAACTCATCGCGCCCGATGCCGAGCGTCGACGGATCGCCGCCCACTTCGTTCAGCGAGATGAAACGGTCGTAGACGTACAACGCCGTATCCTCGTACCCTTTGGCCATGATGGGACTCGTCAGCTGCTGGAACTTCATCACAAAATCGAGGACGTCGCTGTTCTGCTCGGCGGTGAAATTGCCGGCAGAATTGCCCAACAGCATCGTGCCGATGTAATTGAATTCGTTGAAGTACCGCGGATGGTCCTCATGCGCCCGCTTCAGCGCAATCCCGATATACTTCCGATCCTGCTCGGTGATCTCCGCCGGATTGACATACGTCCTGTAGACGGGAAACTGAGCCAGCAGTTCTTCGAGCGCGCGCTGCAGACCATGCATCGTGAAATCGATTCCCGACCGGTCCTTGCTTGAAACTGCCTCGACGAGAAACGCGAGGCGCTCCACATCTCCCGCCATTCTCGATTGGATAATGAATTTTTTCTTTTCGTATACGATCCGCTCGAACGAATGATTGAAATGCGTGAAGTTGATATAGATCCGGTTCACATCGCTTGCCTGCGTCTGACGCACAAACAGCTGATTGAGCAGCGCGGCAAAGTCATAGCCGGTCGTGCCCTGCACGGGCCATGACGCCGGAAGCGTCTCGCCGGCATCGAGGATCTTTTCGACAACAATGTACGCATCGCGCGACCGCTCGCGCAGACGCTTCAGATACGCTGTCGGATCGTACAATCCGTCGACATGGTCGATACGAAGCGAGCCGATCTTCTCCTCTTTCAGCAGCTTCAGAATGAACGAATGCGTGCGGTTGAATGTGTCTTCGAGTTCCATGCGCAGCGAGATCAGTTCGTTGACGTTGAAGAAGCGCCTGTAATTGATCTCCTCCGCGGCCACTTTCCAATACGCGAATCTGTAATACTGGTCGGCCAGCAGCTTTTCAAGCGGCGTGAACGTTTCCGGATTGTTCTTGTCTCCGTTGTAATACTTGAGCGTCTCATCGACCGACATTTTGATCTGCTCGTTCGATGAATACAGTTCCCACAAAAGCCCCTTGGCGAATTTGATCTGCCCGTACCGCTCGTCCATATTTTCCGAATACGACAGCGATTTCAGAATATAGAGAAGTCCCGAATACTTCACGACGTCCGGATCGTTTTTCCCGAGACGGTTCTTGAGCTTTGTAAAGTTGACCGACAGAATTTCGGGGTATGAATCGATCTTGACCGGAAGACAGGTGTCGTAATAATTCGCGCTGAATCCTTCACTGTCGTATTTCAGTTGGATCTCAGCGCCCTCGAGCGCGTCCTTAAAAAATTTTCCGAGAAAGGGAACGAGGATCCCCTGGCGCGCGCTTGCATGGGGATGATTCCATTCGACGTCGAAGAAGGTGTAAAAGCGACTGTTCGGACCGTTCTCCAACAGGTCGACAAGGAACAGGTTCTCTCCGCTGTACGCCATGTGGTTCGGCACGATGTCCTGCATCCAACCCATGTCGAATTTTTTATATTCTTCGACGAGGGCCAGAAAATCGTCTTCCGTTCCCAGGTCCGGATTCAGCGTGGTCGGATTGAGCACGTCGTAGCCGTGCATCGATCCCTTCATCGCTTTGAAGATCGGCGAGGCATAGAGATCGGTGATGCCGAGGTCACGGAGATATTCGACGATGCCGGCAGCGTCGGCAAATGTGAACTCCCTGTTGAACTGAAGCCTGTATGTGGAATGCGGAATTCTCATCTCGTCTCACTCAAGTCTGACCTGCAGATCCTCTGCGATCCTGTAAAATTTCCCCACCCAATCTCTGGCCGCCGCATGACGCACCGCCTTCTTTTTTATGGGCGGGAGATACATACGCCACATGCGGAACAAAATATTCTGCGCCTTCCAAATATTCAGATCGATGCCCAACAGCTTCATGGTCTCAAGCGACGACTGGAGTTCTCCGATCACATCCTCGTTCATCGGCGTCAGCTCGAGGCTTTCCATGAGCCTGTCGACGCGTTTGCTTGCCGCGTATCCGAGTCCCTCTCTGTCGAGCGGAATGTTCCATCGCATGGCTTCCTCGTAGAGTCTCGTCAACTTGTTCGTATCGATCGCCTCGGCATCCTCGAGAATCCTCTTCAGATCCTGGTTGACCGTGTACTGGACAGCTGTCGTAAAAGCGAGCGGCAGGGGCATCATCGCATCTTTCATTGCATGCATGATCGGATAATTATTATCGTAAATCTGCCTGAACGTCATTTCCATGTTCTTGAGCGCCTCTTCGGTGATCTTCAAAAACACCTTGCGCGTTTCGTCCCTGAACAGATGCCAGATCGTATAGCTGTGCGTTCCGAAGTTCGTGTCGAGTGCCTGAACCACATCGGCCACATTCAGCCTGGTGAACGCCTCCTTCATCTGCGCCTTCATCGCTTCAAATTTCTCTTCTCCCTCGAACATCCTCACGCCGCCGATCACATTATGGTCGCCCAGATGAACGAATCCGAAACCGATCTCTATTTCGTATTGGATGATTCTTGACCGCATCACCGCGCGGCCGATGACCATCCTCCACTTGCCCGCCTCCATTTTTTCGATCGATTCATTGGACGCAGAATACGAATAGAAGTCGTGCTGTGCCAGAGCGCCATCGAAGAGCGAGGAGATTGCATAATGCGCAGCCACGCGGTAGAAGTCGACCACCGACGGTCTCACATAGAGTTCGAAGGCGCGCGCGGCCGTGCCAAGTTCGGGAATATTGCTTGGAATTTTCTTCAGGCGCTCGACAAACGTCGCCTCCAGATCCATATTCGCTGCTTCTTTGGCAAGCTGCATCACACGCGCGGCGTACAGCATGACCTGCACCGTTTCAATGCCCGAGACTTCGTCGAAGAACCATCCGCAGCTCGTATACATCAGGAGCGCATGGCGCTGCATCTCGAGTAAAAGAAGAAGCTTCGTCTTCTCCTCGCCCGAAATCTCATGCGTGAGGGCTTCTGAAAAGAACCGGTCGACATTCTCCGGAGTTCTGTCGAGAATCACATCGATATACTTGTTGCGCAGCTCCCATGGATCATCCGTAAAGGCCCGCACTTCTTTCTCATATATCGGAGTGATCGAATCCCTGAGCCAGTCGAGCGCCTCGCGCAACGGAGCCCTCCACTGTTGATTCCATCCCTGCCGTCCAGAGTTGCATCCGCAGTCGCTTCTCCAGCGTTCCACACCGTGCACGCAGCTCCACGAAGTGTTCTCGACGATCTCGACTTCGAACTCGGGAGGAAATTTTGAAAGATATTCGCCATAATTCGTCACGCATGCAAGGTTCCGCGTACTGATCGTATGCAGACAGTAGGCAAGCGCCATATCTCCATATCTCGCATGGTGGCCGTATGTCTCGCCATCTGTCGCAATACTGACAAGCTGCGGCGTCTCGTCGTCCTGCCTGAATGCAGCCATGAGACGTTCGACGAATTTCTCGCCGCTCTTCAGCATATCGCCAAACGACAAATCGTGCGAGAGAGGACCGTCGTAGAAGAAGAGCGCGATCTCGCGACCTGAAGCAAACTTGCACAGATACGGCCTCTTCGGATCGATCGAGGCGTCTGGCGTCTCGGTCCACTCTTCCTTCGGACCATCAATTTTTCTGAATCGCTTCGCCTGATGCGGCGCGAGGATCGCATATTTCATTCCGGCGCCGGCCAGCAGTTCGAGCGTCTCGTTGTCGACGGCCGTCTCAGCCAGCCACATCGCCTCGGGCTCGCGGCCGAAGCGATGCACGAAGTCCGCTTTCCCCCAGACGATCTGCGTCCGTTTGTCGGCAGCGTTGGCAAGCGGCATGATCACATGGTTATATACCTGGGCAATCGCCGAACCGTGCCCGTTGAAATACTTTTGACTTTCGCGATCGGCTTCGAGCACGCGCTTATAAACTTCGGGCGCATATGCCTCCATCCACGACAGAAGCGTGGGACCGAAGTTGAAACTCATATGCGCGTAATTGTTGATGATGTCGATGATCTTCCGGTCATCGGCCATGATGCGCGACGCGGTATTCGGATTGTAGCATTCGGCGGTGATCCGCTCATTCCAGTCACGATAGGGATACGCCGAATCCTGCACCTCGATCGTTTCGAGCCATGGATTCTCGCGCGGCGGTTGATAAAAATGTCCGTGAATACAGATATATTTTTCCATCGTTTCCCCCTGTCTGATGAGTCCGTAGTCATGCACGCTATGCACAGCTCGTGATGCGCCGTCCCGATGTCTGCTGTGTCAGACATGCGGCGCCCGCGATCTGCAGTTCCCGTTGCGCATCAGACATGCGCGGGCGCCGGTTCCCGCGCGATCTGTCCGATGAGAAAGAGCAACGCATTGAGCGGCGTCGAAAGCTTCCCCGGTTTCTTCGCTATGAAACGTTTCATTTCCTTCAACAACTTCTCGAGCAGGTAGAATTTCATGAGATATTCCACGTCCTCCTCTTTTGCCGGCAGGATCCGCGTCTGCCTGATCGTGTCGAAATACTCGCGGACGAAGATCGACGTGACCCACAGCCACCACTGTTTCGCATACGGATCAAGAGACCGGCTTTCTTCGGGACGTGTCGTCTTGTACTGATGGAATCCGGTGTAGACTGCATAATAGAACGACCAGATCATGCTCGTGATGTCGATCAGCGGCGACGCCTTCATCGTTCGCTCTCCGAGCGACTGATCGTACGCCCCCTCGAAGTTGATGATGACGAAATCCTTGCCCGTATAATTGAGCTGCGCCAGATGATAGTTCCCATGGACGCGTATTCGCATCGCGTCGATCCTTCGTTCGAGCAGCGCATGGACGAATGTCAGCATTTCGTTCTCGGCCGAGATGACAGTCGTCAGCTCCTTGTCGTATTCTCCGGAGAACAGCGCCGCATTGCGCCTCATGGCCCGGACCGTGTTCTTGATCAAATTTCTTGACGACTGATAGAGCGAGCGCTGATAGAGGTCCGAAAACGATTCGGGTGCGAACGCCTGGTCATGCCTGATCGAGTGCAGCGCCTCGTGCAGTTCTCCCGTCCGCCGCGCAAGCACACGGATCAATTCGGAATAAATGATTTTCGTCAGTTCCGTGGTTTCAGAGTCGAGGTCGAGATGCGCAGGCGGATTAAAAATCGATCGCGCCGGGATGTACCGCACTTCCTCCGATGCATTCTTCGTGATCACATTGTCGAAATAGTTTTTGATCGAGTCGAGGATCAGCGTCCACGCATCTCCCTGATTGGCCACATAGTCCTTCACAAGACACAACGGAACCTTATCGGCTCCCGGATGGCGGTAATCGACCTCGCCGGCGAACGGCGGAATATTTTTAAACGCGCCCCGCTCTGTCAGCATGCGAAGGACCTCGATGCCCGGATTCCCGCCTTCTTCAAGCCTGCGATACAGTTTCATGGCGATCGAACCGCCGTAAATGAGCTGACTGATTGTGTCGTCGGTGGAAAGCAATGAATTTTGCTTCGCCGCATTGTCGTCGCAGATCATCGCCACCCGGGCGTCGACTGTGCAACGCAACTCCCCCGCGCGTGTCTTGACACGTGTTGCGTGCGTAAACGCATGGAAGAGCACCTTCCTGAATGCATCATCATACACGCCGTCGAATAACACATATTCTTCTTCTCCTGCTCTCACGCGCGCGATGACCGCCTGCGGAAATTCCTTGCGCACACGCTCCGCCTTCTCGCCCGAAGCGGCCGCGATGGGAAGGAGATAATACTCATGCGCCTTGTAAAAATAATGAATGCGCAGAATGATCATCGTCTCCTCCGATTCGCCGTCGGAGAGCGGAATTTCATCCGCGATCGAGACATCCTGAAAGTCATTTTCTTTTTCCGGCATCCATTCGAGCTGCTTGATATACTCGGGCAAAATCGACTCCTCGAACGTTTCGCGGTCGTCTCCGCGCAGCACATCCTTCCACGACGTGCGGACAGTCATTTCAGGAATCACGCGTTCAGCCGCTTCCTCACCCATCACTTCCCGCTTTTCCTTCGTCAGGATGAACCAGTAATAATCATATCCGTTCAGCGTGAGCAGATAGGGATTCTCCCTGATGACGGGAAATTTATTGCGGCTGAACGCCTCGACGGGCGTATATCCCGCGTATCGCTCGAGACCGATCTCCACCACCTGCGAAAAGCGTGAAAGATTTGCCACGACAAGAATATGACTGTCCTCGTATGTTCTCGTGAACGAGAGCACTTTCATGTTTGAGGCCGACAGAAATTCGATCGATCCGCGTCCGAACGCCTTATGACTCTTGCGCAGCGCCACCGCCCGCTTCATCCACCATAGCAGCGACGATGGATTGCGCAGCTGCACGTCGGCATTGACTGCCTCGTAATGATACTCGGGATCGATGATGACGGGCAGATACAGCTTCTGGGGATTGGCATCGGAGAATCCGGCATTTCTGTCCGAGCTCCATTGCATCGGCGTCCGCACCCCGTTCCGGTCGCCGAGATAATAATTGTCTCCCATGCCGATTTCGTCGCCGTAGTAGATGATCGGCGTACCGGGGAACGAGAACAAGAGAATATTCAGCAGCTCGATCTTCCGCCGGTTATTCTCCACAAGCGGGGCAAGGCGGCGGCGAATGCCGAGATTGATGCGCGCGCGCTTGTCCTTGGCGTAGTACTTGTACATGTAATCGCGCTCTTCGTCGGTCACCATCTCTAGCGTCAGCTCGTCGTGATTGCGCAGGAAGATCGCCCACTGACAATTCTCTGGAATCGCCGGCGTCTGTTCGATGATGTCGGTGATCGGAAACCGGTCCTCCATTTGTATGGACATGTAGATGCGAGGCATGAGGGGAAAATGAAATGCCATGTGACATTCATCTCCATTGCCGAAATACGCCACGGCGTCCTCCGGCCACTGATTCGCTTCTCCGAGCAGCATTTTGTTTTCAAACCGTTCGGCCACATGCGCGTTCAGTTTTTGCAAATACGTGTGCGTCTCCTTCAGATTTTCGCAGTTCGTCCCCTCGCGCTCGTACAAATAGGGCACCGCATCGAGGCGCAAACCGTCGACGCCGAGATTGAACCAGAAGTCGACCACATCGAAGCACATCCTGTGCACCTGTGGATTGTCGAAATTCAAATCCGGTTGATGCGAATAAAACCGATGCCAGTAATATGCCTTCGCCACCGGATCGAATGTCCAGTTCGAGATCTCATAATCCCGGAAAATGATCCGCGCTTCCCTGTACTTCTCGGCCGTATCGCTCCAGACATAGAAATCGCGCTCCGGCGATCCCGGAGGCGACACGCGCGCCCGCTTGAAGAGCGCATGCTGGTCCGATGTATGATTGAGCACAAGCTCGGTGATGACCTTCAGATTTCTGCTGTGCGCCTCGTAGATGAAATCCTTGAAATCATCCATCATTCCGTAATCGACATGAATGCCGTGATAATCCGAAATGTCGTACCCGTCGTCCTTCAACGGCGAGGGATAAAACGGCAGGATCCAGATCGCCGTGACACCGAGGTTCTCAAGATAATCGAGCTTTTCGATCAGCCCTCTGAAATCCCCGATGCCGTCGCCGTTGCTGTCCTTGAAGGCCTTGATGTGCACCTGATAGATGATCGCGTCCTTGTACCACAACATCGATTGTTTCGCCGATAGATCCGCCATTCGAATATCCTTCCTCCACCCCGCCTGGTGTGATGATCGCCGTGTCTATGCGTTGACCACGATGCCCCCTCCCGGATGAATCACTTCCGGAACAGGAGTCATGTTGCGCTGCTCGCCATGCGATTCCTTGTGCTGCTTCTGAGCATGCAATTTTGTCGGTTTTCTCGTCATCGTGGTCATCGATGTAATCTCCTTGTTAATGGCTCCGCACTTTCAGTCACACGGCGGGCCGGATTGCCCCCGAGCAACACATCGGAACAGACATGGAAGGACATGCGCATTCCATCATCGGATCAGCCCATGCCGTGTAAAGTCAGAGAGAAATATTATTATTTGAGAAACACCCGAGTTGATGCCGGCGTGATGAAAAATGTTTTTTCGGTTTCAGGTCCCTGCGTACCGCTCTTCCCATACATCGAAGGTAAAATTCGTGTCCTGTGTGTGGAGTCTATGATCGTGTTGTGCGCCCTCTGTCCCTCCCGCGTTTATGTCTCGCTGCCAGAGGAAGTCTTCACCATCGCCCGAAGAAGTTCCGCCACGCTCCAGGCTTGGGCGATGCATCCCCGGGGAGTAAACGGATCCTCTGCATCGAAGATTTCGCTGACAGAGCCGATGCAGGCTTCGTTCATGTGGTTCGAAAATCCGTCGAGGAATCGACGCGCTTCCTTTGTGTTATTGTTATTCACTTTCAGCCATGCGTCGATGAAGGGGCCGATGAGCCAGGCCCAGACCGTTCCCTGATGATACGCCGCGTCCCGCGCGCGGATGTCGCCGAAATATTTCGACTTGTATTCGGGTTCCATCGGTCCGAGCGTGCGCAATCCCATCGGCGTGACGAGTTGCTGTTCGACGATCGACATCACCGCACTCCACCGGCTCTGATCAAGGATCGGATAGTGCAGCGAGATCGCAAAGATCTGATTCGGCCGGAGCGATGCGTCATCGCCCTTCTCTCCGTCCACCACATCGTACAGATACCCGCCCTTCTCGTACCAGAAGCGACGGTTGAACGACTCATACGCCTGCTGTGCAAGCGATTCGAGTTCCTTTGCTGCATCGTCTCCGCGCTCTTCCTTGAGCCATTGTATGAGCAGACGAAGAGCGTTGTACCACAACGCATTGATCTCGACCGCCTTCCCCCGTCGTGGTGTCACCACCCAGTTGTCGACCTTTGCATCCATCCATGTCAATTGATAGCCTTCGGCCCCCTGCTTGAGCAGTCCGTCCTGATGATCGACGCCGATGCCGAACTTCGTACCGCGAAGATGATACTGGATGATCGATTCGAGCTTCGGAAGCACCTGCTTGAGCGTTTCCCTGTCGCCTGTTTCCTCGAGATACCGGCTGAGCGCATGAAAAAACCACAGCGTCGCATCGGCCGTGTGATACAGGCCTTCCTTTTCACCTTCGGGGAACAGATTCGGAATGAGTCCCTCGTTCACGTAATGCGCGAATGTCCTCAGAATCCATCCGGCCTCATGCATTCTGCCTGTGGTGAGCGTCAGTCCCTCGAGACTGATCATCGTATCGCGTCCCCAGTCGGTGAACCAATGATACCCTGCTATGATCGTTCTGACTTCGTCGCCGGAGGCATGCGCCCTCGCCGCGTCTTCAATACGGCCGGCGGGCGTGATGATGAACTGATCGGCAGCCATCACAAGCTCCGCGGCAAATCCTGTCTGCGCCGGCTCCTTCGCGATGCCGAGGATGCGCTTGCGCCGCTCGCGCTCGGCTGTGCTGGCATCGTCAGGACCAAGCGCCTGGATCACGGACCACGTTTCTGTCGATGCGACAAATGCAGCCGACTTATTCTCGGACAGTTCGGCAGTGAAGTATCCTGGACTCCACAACAAGCCGCGCGAATCGTATCCGCGTTCCGCTTCGATCCGATAGTAGACCTCGCGCAACACTCCCTTGTCTGACACCATCGTCGCCCGATCGCCATGCATCAACATACGCAACGGCGGCAGTCCCGACTCGGCCGATGAGACCTCGTATTTGTCGTCGGTGACTGTCAGCACATACGGTTGTTTCAGCTGTGTTGAAACCGGGGCCTCGTGTGCACGAAAATGCATCGACGGTCTGAGTTCGAGCCGCACCGTGCCGGGATGCGGATTCTCGACGAGCGTATACGAAACCTGAACCGTGTTCTGCATGTGAAGCATGACGATATGCTTGTCGATCACGACACCGTCGAGCTCAAATCTCCACACTGGCAATCCCTGTTCGAGCCGGAATCCCGTCAGATGTCCCGCGCCCGGTATTTCCATGATGCTTTCGCCCGTCTGTTCCGCTCCGATGGGAAGCACTTTTCCGTCGCCGAAGACGATCTGCTCCGAAAGATGATTCAGCATCACAACGCGTCCGAACGGAGTCGGCAGCGACGCGATGAGCAGACCGTGGTACCGCCG
>DATGXR010000231.1:0-10093 GCA_035298825.1 Bacteroidota bacterium | reverse complement strand
CTCTTCGGCGTGCTGAATGCGTTTTTGAAATTCGTCGATCAGCAGGTGCATTTCGGCTATGACGCGTGGTTTGCGACTGCCTGGGCCGAATCCAAAAACGGCGAATTGACCGGACTGGTGATGTTCATCCTCCTGTTTGTCTATGCGCTTTGGGATACGATGCGCGCGAAAGAAGAATAACTCACAATAGCGAGAATGATGATATGTCACTTCTGCAGCCGCGAATCATGTGAGTATTGAATCGCGGCTGTGTTTTTTTGATGGGGGAGGCGGGATTTCCGAAACATGGGAAAAGGAGTTTTTTCTTTCCTAACTTTTAGAAACCATGCAGGGCATCAGGGGTTTAACGCTCATTTTTATGGCATTTCAGGGAAAAAATCTGGCATTGTATTTGACTATATTATAGATAAACTATTACACGTCCTGTCCGGCTGCTCGGGAACTTTTTAAGGGCAGGAAAACAGAAACAACACAATTGAAGGATGAATCGTATGATTCGTGGAACTGTTGTGATTGCCCAGGATGTCTGCAAGGGATGCGAGCTGTGCATTACGGCCTGCCCCCAGGATTGTCTTGGGCTATCCGACCATTTGAACGCGCGCGGATATCGCTTTGCACAACTCACGGCAGATACGTGCACGGGCTGCGTCAACTGCGCGATCGTGTGTCCCGATTCGGTCATCACAGTGTATCGGGAACCGAAGAAGTCCGCAGTCCGCTCCTATGCCGAGACGCAGCAATCAGCCTGAACACACCAACCAAGAGAGTTCAAAAAAAAATCGCATGGACACACAGCAAACAGACGTTAAGCTCATGAAAGGGAACGAAGCCCTTGCCGAAGCCGCGCTCAGAGCGGGCATGGAGGCATACTTCGGATATCCGATCACGCCGCAATCGGAAATTCTTGAATATCTCATCGCCAACGGACCGAAGCGCGGTGCGGTCGTACTTCAGGCCGAATCGGAAGTCGCGTCAATCAACATGGTCTACGGCGCAGCCGGCGCCGGCGCCCGTGTCATGATCTCCAGCTCGAGTCCCGGCATCAGTCTGATGCAGGAAGGCATCTCGTATATCGCAGCGGCCGAGCTGCCCTGCGTGATCGTCAATGTGCAGCGCGGCGGTCCGGGACTGGGCACAATCCAACCGGCTCAGGCCGATTATTTTCAGGCCGTCAAAGGCGGAGGCCACGGCGATTACCGGTTGATCGTGCTTGCGCCGAGTTCGGTGCAGGAAATGGCCGATTTCATGTTCGACGGATTCCGTTTGACCGAATGCTACCGTATACCGGTGATGATCCTTTCCGACGGCGCGCTCGGACAGATGATGGAAAAGGTCCGGATGCCCGAAGCAGGCTCGCTCCCGCACGTGAAACCCGACTGGGCCACAACGGGCAAGCCGCACTCACGCGAACGAAATTACATCACATCGCTCCATATCGAACCTGAACGCATGGAAGTGATCAATCTTCATCTCCAGGAAAAATATGCGCAACTTGCGAAGGAAGTCCGCTATGAATTGATGCACACGGACGATGCCGAAGTGGTGCTTGTGGCATTCGGACTCTCGGCGCGCGTGTGCCAGAAGGTGCTTGAGCTCGCGCGCGAGAAGGGCATCCGTGCCGGACTCGTGCGTCCGATCACGCTCTATCCGTTTCCGAGCGAGGTGTTATCGCAACTGGCCGATACGGCCGACGCGTTCCTCACCGTTGAAATGAATGCGGGACAGATGGTCGAAGATGTCCGTCTGGCTGTCAACGGCAAAAAACCAGTCTTCTTCAAAGGCCGCATGGGCGGCATGATCCCCACACCGGAAGAAGTGCTGGCCGAACTCGAAACGATCGTTGAACAACAACTTGCCTGAGACACATTCTCACTCAGGCATTGGAAAGGCAGGAACACATCGAAATGGAAACTTCACTGGCTGGTCTTGAAGTCGTCTATCAGAAAGCCGACACGCTCACAGACACGCTGATGCATTACTGTCCGGGTTGCGGACACGGCGTCGTGCATCGCGTGTTGATGGAAGTGATACAGGAAATGGGCATCACAGAACAAACCATCGGCGTGGCGCCCGTGGGCTGCTCGGTCTTCGCCTATCACTATATGGATATCGATATGCAGGAAGCGGCGCACGGACGGGCCACGGCCGTTGCGACCGGCGTGAAGCGCGTGCTGCCCGACAAATACGTCTTCACGTATCAGGGCGACGGCGACTGTGCGGCGATCGGCACCGGAGAGACAATACACACGGTCAACCGCGGCGAAAATATCATGATGATCTTCGTCAACAACGGCGTCTACGGCATGACCGGAGGACAGATGGCGCCCACGACGCTGCCGGGCATGAAGACGACGACGTCTCCCAACGGACGCGATGTGGCGACGATGGGCAATCCGCTTCGCATCACGGAACTCGTGGCCGCACTTCCCGGCGCATATTATGTGACACGGCAGTCGGTGCATACGGCCGCCGCCGTGCGCAAACTGAAAAAAGCAATCCAGGCATCGCTCGGGTATCAGAAACTGAACAAGGGCACATGTTTTATCGAAGTCGTCTCGAATTGCCCCTCGGGATGGAAGATGACGCCTGTCGAATCGAATGTGTGGCTTGAAAAGAACATGTTCCCGTTGTATCCGCCGGGCGATCTCAAAGTGCCGAAACCATAACCGATTGAAACAACATTGAACGAGACATTATTCTTATGACAAAATCACACGAGTGTATATTTGCCGGTTTTGGAGGCCAGGGCGTGCTGTCAATGGGACAAATCCTGTCTTATGCCGCAATGATCGAGCAAAAGGAAGTCAGCTGGATGCCCGCCTACGGACCCGAGATGCGCGGGGGCACGGCCAACTGCATCGTCATCGTTTCGAGCGGACGCATCAGCTCTCCCATCGTCACGACGTTCGACTCGGCGATCCTGCTGAACCAGCCGTCTGTCGACAAGTTCGAACATGCAGTCAAGCCGGGCGGATTGTTGATCTATGAGACATCGACAGTGATCAAGCCGCCCACGCGCACCGATATCGAGATTGTTCCCCTGGATGCGATGGAAGAAGCCCGCCGTCTTGAAAGCAAACAGGTGGCGAACGTGCTGCTGCTGGGGGCGTTCCTGACGTTGCGGCCGGTCGTCCAGGGCGAGGCCGTCTCGCGCGCGTTGAAGAAAGTGCTGCCCCCGCATCGTCAGTATCTGCTGCCGCTCAACGAGAAGGCGCTTGTGCGCGGGCGCGAATTGGTGCTCGAGGCCTCGGGCATGGCATTGGCGGAGTCGCACAAAGACTAGTACCTTTTTTTCAACAGCAAGAAAGAGCGATGTATGAACAACAACTCCGGAAACTGCGCGCATAATTGCCGCAATACATGCGCGACGCTCGTCGAGATCCTGCGGCGTGAATCGGCCTTGATGCAGCTGTACGATCAGGTGATCGGCGCATGCGACGATCCGGAAACACGCGAACTGGTGAGCGATCTGAAGGAACGCCGCGGAGCGATCATCGATCAGATCGTCGCAAAACTCAACCGGCTCCGCGCCCAGGGAGAGATCCTTGACGGGATCATGGGAAGCTACGACACAGATCCTGCATGAACTTTTTTCAGACGATGGCGGTTATAAAGAACAATCAAGTTTTCCCAGGTCCTGCCGATGATTACCGTAGTGTGTAAATTTTCGTTCGCGTCCGAAGCGCGCGATGCTTTCCGGACATGATGAGGTCATCGGAATATGTAAAAGAAAGAGATGTCATGGAAAATCAGGGATTACCGACATATTTTGCGCCACCTGAACGCGCTCCGTTTTACCGCGTGCAGGCCGAACGTCTTGAAATTGAAACGATCAGTGAGATCAGACATGTGCTCGAGGCGATTCCCAGCATCGCAGCCGTACTGAATCAGGAACGCCAGATTGTGTATTCGAACAAGGCGTTGTTCGATCTGATTGATATCAACTCGCTCGATGAAGTGCTCGGCATGCGTCTGGGCGAGGCCGTCAATTGCATCCACTCGAACGATCAACTGGGCGGCTGCGGCACATCCGAAGCCTGTCGTTTCTGCGGCGCAGCTCAGGCCATTGTCCACTGTCAGACACACGATGAAGCGGTGACAAAAGAATGCCGGATCTCGGCCACGCAAAACGGCAGCCCGTTGTCGTACGATTTAATGGTCACATCATCGCCCTTTCAATTCCGAAATTCACGCTATACGATCCTCACGCTGAAGGATATCGGCGATGAAAAACGCCGACGCGCACTCGAACAGATTTTCTTTCACGACATCATCAATCATGCCCAAAGCGTATCCGGCCTCCTGGTCTGCGCCCAGGAAATTGTGGATCCGGAAGAGATCCAGCAGTTGCTCGATCTGGCGCGTACGGCGAGCATGGAAATGATCGACGGCATCTTATCCCAGCGCGATCTTGTGGCGGCCGAAAACGGCGAGATACGGATGATGAAACGCCTGCTCTCAACGCGAATGGTGCTCAATGAGTGTATCGGCATGATCAAACATCATTTCGTCGCATCCGACCGGCAGCTCAAATTGGACGACGCTTCGGTTGATATGACTGTCGAGACCGATGAAACTCTCGTCAAGCGCATCCTGATGAACATGCTCAAAAATGCGCTCGAAGCCACACCGGAAGGCGGCACGGTGACGGCGGGCTGCGAGGTGACACCGAAGGGCGCGACCTTCTGGTCGCATAATCCTACGTTTATCCCGCGCCCTATCCAATTGCAGATGTTCCAGCGTTCGTATTCGACAAAAGGAGCGAACCGCGGTCTGGGCACGTACTCGATGAAGCTTCTGGGTGAACATTATCTGGGAGGCGAAATTTCATTCACGACAAGCGAAGAATCGGGTACGAAATTCTTCCTCACGCTCCCGGTGGCGAGTGCGACCGAGTCATAACGAGAACGAAATTTTTAGTTTCTGCGTTTTTCCGAAAAAGCGGCCGCGTGCCGCTTTTTCTATTGCATTTCTGGGTTCTTATAGATACTTTTGAACGCTGGTACTCCGCGAGTTTGGAAGCATGAAGCGCACGTGCGTGAACAACCGGTTGTGTAACATCAATTTTTTCTCCCATACCGCACATACACACACAGAGAGATATGCTTAATCATGTTTGGATGTGGCTTATTGTGATCGGCCTTGTCGTTGCGGTATCACGGGATATCAACGACGAGGTACGAAACACATACCGCAACGGTCTTCCTCTGAACGCCTCGCTTGCCGTTAAAAAAGATGTGCCGGGACTTCATCCCTCGTATGAAGTGGAGATCTCCGCCGGACGCGAGACCCTCAACCAGTTCTATGGCTCACAGGTCGCGCAGACGGATCTTCTTCTGCCTGCTGTGATCACCACATCTCCGAATACCGGACAACTGCTGATTACGATCCCGGTCGCAGGCGACCGTGTGCCGGCGATCTGGAAGGAAATGTCGAAGTCGCTGGGCAAGGAGAAACTGGAGGGAAAGGTCGTCGCATTCGACAGGGCCGAAGGGAAGATCTCGTTCGAACTTGAAAAAGTCAGCTATTCGAAGATTCGTTCCGTCACGCGCGCTGCGCTCGAGTACGCCGATACGGCGGTCACCATCTCTCTCGGATTGATCGGCGTGATGGCGCTGTGGCTCGGCGTGATGAAGGTGGCAGAGGAAGCGGGACTGTTGAAAGTGCTCACACGGCTGTTGACGCCCGTGACAAAACAATTGTTTCCCGATGTGCCGCCTGATCATCCGGCAGTCGGGGCGATGATCATGAATATCGCCGCCAATATGCTCGGACTCAATAACGCGGCCACGCCCCTGGGCCTCAAGGCGATGGAAGAGCTCGCGAAGCTTTCGCCAAGAGCCGGTGTGGCAACCAACGCCATGTGCACGTTTCTTGTGATCAATACGGCCGGACTGACGTTGATTCCTGCAACGGCAATTGCCATACGCGCCGCACAAGGCTCGGCCGATCCCGGCATCATCATCGGCACATCGATCTTCGGCGCGGGATGTGCAACCGTAGCCGGACTCGTGGCCGTGAAGATTCTGCAGCGCCTGCCGGGATATAAAAAAGCGTTGGAGGGCAAAGACAATGAGTGATCTCTTTCGATCCGTGATCAACATCATTTCGGTCATTGCCATTCCGCTATTCATGCTCGTGTTTCTCGGATGGGGATACGCAAAAAAATTGAAGGTCTATGAGATCTTCGTCGAGGGGGCGAAGGACGGATTCTCCGTCGCCATACGCATCATCCCGTACCTGGTGGCGATGCTCGTTGCGATCGGCATCTTCCGCGCAAGCGGCGCCATGGATTTTGTCGTGTGGGCGCTCTCGCCCGTTACAACCTTGATCGGCATGCCGGCCGATGTGCTGCCGCTGGCCCTGCTGCGCCCGCTCTCGGGCTCGGGCTCGATGGGACTGATGACGGAATTGATGAAGACGAACGGACCCGATTCGTATATCGGCGTGCTTGCCTCGACGATGTACGGAAGTTCCGAAACTACATTCTATGTGATCGCCGTCTACTTCGGATCTGTAGGCATCAAAAATACGCGCCATGCGCTGCCGGCCGGCCTCATCGCCGATTTCTTCGGCATGCTGGGCGCGCTCTTCATCGTGCGCATCCTCTTTGGGTTGTAGTTGTGGGGCGAAATGCAGCGCCCCAATGCTTCATCTTGTTGTAGGGCGAAATGCTATTTCGCCCCGTTGCTTTTGTTGTTATCGGGTAAAAGTGCCAATGCCACTTTTTGCATCTGCCCGCTGAAGTGAAGTGATGTATGTTTTTTTGATTTTTTACTAATGATGATGGAGTGTTCATGACAATGAAATATCGGTATCTCTTGGCAGTTGTTGCAATCGTATGTGTACATGCATTTTCAATTTCAAACGCCCAAACGCCTGTGCGCCGAACACCGGGACAGCGCACGCAAAACGGTTCAACATTCGGCAACCCTCCAACATCGTTGCTGGATCAGAGCGTCATCGGCGGTGGACTGGGTCTGACCTGGATCGACAACGAACCCTATTACCTCATCTCGTTCACGCCCGAACTGGCCTTCGGAAATTTCGGCGTCGGACTCGACGTAAATTTTCGCATCAGCAGCAAGGATCAGAAACTGCGTCCGCAGGATTTCGACGAGGGATACGATTATCTCCGCTTGATCCGCTATCTCCGCTACGGCCATAAGGGTGAGGATATCTATGCCCGTGTGGGCGTGCTCGACTATGCAAAGCTCGGCCACGGCTCGATCATGTATCTCTATAATAATTCACCGGTCTACGACGAACGCCGGCTGGGAAGTGAAGTCGATCTGAACTTCGGCAATTTCGGATTCGAAACCGTATATTCTGATTTCGCTCGTGCAGGTGTGGTCGGTGTGCGCGGACATGTGCTGCCTCTTCAATTCACCGAAATGGCTGAAATCCCCGTGCTCGGAAAGCTCGAGCTCGGTGCCACCTGGGCGTCCGATTTCAGAAGCGACTCGCGCGATACTTCGGTGACATTCGCTTTCGATCCGAATTTTACAACGCCGCTGTCGACGGCAATCAATAAGGCGACGAAGCAGGACCTCGGCGCGCTCTCCATCATCGGATTCGATATCGGACTGCCGATCTTGCGAATGGGATCGATCAATTCGACACTCTATTTCGATTACGCGAAGATCGTCGATTTCGGATCGGGCACCGCGCTCGGACTTGAAACGAATTTCAACGGACTGGGACTCTTCAACATCCAGACACGCTTCGAGCGACGGTGGCAGGGCGATAAGTATATTCCGTCGTACTTCGATGCCTTCTATGAAGTCGAGCGCTACAATCTGTCCGATGAGGCAACGGAGGCACTTTCCGGCGGGCAGCGATATGGAAGCTTTTCAAGCAAGGCGCAGTATCTGAACTCCGTCATCTCTCCCGGACCCGGGTACTTCGGCGATCTGCTCGTCGACCTGCTCGGGTTCGTCCAGGTGCGCGGCATGTATTCGAAGTACGACAGAATCGAAGATTCAGGCATCCTGCATCTTGGCACAGGACTCGGCAACAAGATCCCGATGATCCATGCCGAAGCCGGGTATGACAAGAAATATATCCGTAACAACTCGGATGTGTTTACACTCGACGAGCGTTCGCTTCTGTATGCCGAACTCGGCTATAAGCCCTATCCGTTTATGATCGTCTCCGCGCTCTACACGTGGACGTTCAAGCCCTTGACGGATCCGGAAGGCAATACGAGATACGCGACGGAAAAGCGCATCACACCCAAGGTTTCATTCGTTTTCCCGTTATAAATAGAGTACATTGCTGAATCAGTCTCAGTCCAAGTGGGAATGAACCGAAGGCCGCCGCAGCTGTATCAGTCTATATTCGGAATGAACCGGTGGTTGCCGGCGAATCTCACACCCGATTGTTTCGGCGAACGTCTCGCGATGTGAAAAGGAGTGACACCATGAAAGTATCGATCATAGCTCTTCTGACTGCAGCCATCGTCATGTCCGTCTTCGCACAAACGACGCGGCCCATGCCGACGCAAATCCGCGCAGTCACCGTTTACAGCGATCGCGCGCAGATTACGCGCACGGGACGCATGACGATTCCCGCCGGCGCGCAGACCGTGGCGATTGCGGGACTTCCGGCCGCGCTCGACGATCGCTCGGTCAAAGTGTCGGGCGAAGCCGCAGGCGCGAAGATCACCGATGTGCGCGTTGAAACGATGTACTTGGATACGATTCCCGATGAGCGCGTCACTGCGCTGCAGCATAAGTTGGATGATCTGAAACATCAGCAGATGACAGTGCGCTATCGTGTGAGTTCGCTGCAAAAGGAATCGCAGTTTCTTCAGGAGATCAAGCCCCAGCCCTCGGCCGGCACCAGTGACGCGCGGGCGCCGAAATATACGGTTGACGATTGGCAGCGATCGCTTTCATTCATCTCATCCAATATGCAGCGCGTGATGACATCGATCCTTGAAGGCGAAGAGGAAATCCAGACGCTCCAGAAAAAAATCGACGCCGCGCAGAAACAGTTAACCGATCTTTCGTCCCGGTTGCAGCGCGTGACAAAAACCCTGCTTGTCGATGTTGACGTGCAGCGGGGCGGCGAACTGCATCTGAGCGCAAGCTACGTCGTCTTTAACGCGAGGTGGTATCCCCAGTACGACGTGCGTGCGCTGCGCGAGGCGGGATCGGTTCAGCTTGAATACCGCGGCGCAGTGCAGCAATCCACAGGTGAAGATTGGACGAATGTGGATCTGTCGCTTTCGACCGCACGGCCCGATGTGGGCGGCGTGAAGCCCGATCTTGCCACATGGTTTGTGAACGAGGCGCAGCCTGTCGTCGTGCAACCCTTCATGCGCAATACGGCGGGAGGCGCGCGCTCGCTGATGAAGAAAACAGAGGATGCCGCCGTACAATCAGCGCCGACACCGGAAGCCGAAGCCTCCCCGGCGCTTGAGCCGATGGAGGAATCCGAAGCGGAAGTCGAAACCGGCATGACGTCGGTCGTCTATGCGATCCCGGCGAAATCGAACGTGCCTTCGGATAATGTGGCGCATAAAGTCGGGATCACGATCGAAAAACTTTCCGCTGAATTTTCGTATCTTGCGGCGCCGAAACTCTCGCCGTTCGTGTATTTGAAAGGCACGGTCAGGAACACGACCGATTATCCGCTTCTACCCGGAGTGATGAATGTCTTCAGCGACCGCGAGTTCATCGCGCAGTCCGCCATGAAGCTTGTCGCGCCAGGCGAGACGTTCGATGCGTACTTCGGCATCGATCAGGGCGTGACGATCGAGCGCAAGCTCATCAACCGCTCGACTGAATACACAGGCACGTTCACGAAGAACACGAAAGTGACATACGATTTCCGCTACACTGTTGAGAACAAAAAGAAGACCGACGTCACCATCGGTGTTCAGGACCAGCTTCCGGTTTCGCAGAACGAGCGGATCGTGGTCGAACTGCTTGAACCCAAAGACCTGGCGCGCGACGCGCAAGGCACTGTGACGTTTACATATACACTCAAACCGTCAGAAAAACGAACGTGGGAATTCCGCTTCAGTCTCGAATACCCGCGCGATATGAAAGTGACAGGAATAGAATAATCATATGAATTTTTTTAA
>DATGXR010000230.1:0-20787 GCA_035298825.1 Bacteroidota bacterium | reverse complement strand
CGCAGAGAGGAGTTTGATTCGCTCCGGTCCGCCGCCGTTGCCGAGCGCGAACAGCTGCTCAACCAGTTCTGGAATGTGCATGGCGGCGCCCAGCGGCGTTCCGATTTTGAAACGCGCATCGACGAGGCCGATAAACTTTTTACCGATTACATGGAAGGTTCGCGCACTCCGATGGGCATCACCTATATCGTCTGCGGTCCGCCCGATGCCGTTGAATGCCGTTCTCCGCTGACCGAGACCTGGTACTACGAAGTCGGGAATCAGACAATGGCGCTGCCCTTTCATACCGAAAGGAAAAACGGTGAAATGACATATTATGAACTGCCTGCATTTTCAATAAACGAACAATTATGGCGCACGTACATCGACCAATGGCGAAGGCGCTGAGAAATTTTTTTCTATGACCGATCACCCGTTACATCTGAACCGAATCCTGCTCACACGTCTGAAATTCATCGGAGATGTCGTCCTGACAACTCCTCTGATACACACGCTGCGCGACACCTATCCTTCGGCCGAGATCTCATATCTTGGCGAAAGGCAGGCCGTCTCACTCCTCGAGCGAAATCCGATGCTCGACGAGATTATTCCGATCGATCTGAAGGATCCCACGTTTTCGGCGCAGCTGGGACTCTATAAAAAGTTGTATGCGCGCAAGTTCGATTGTGTGATCGATCTTTTTTCGAATCCGCGAAGCGCGCTGCTGTCGTTCGCCACGCGGGCTCCGATGCGCATCGGCTGGGATCGCAGGGGACGAGGCAGGCTCTACACACATCGGATCGCCGACGACGGTGTGCCGAAAACGGCGATCGAATTCCACTATCAGGCGCTCAGAGCGCTCGGCGTGACACCGCGCTCCAACCGGACGGAGATTTTTCTGAGCGGTGAGGAATGCGCCCAGGCCCGGGATAGTCTCAGGGCTCAGGGATGGAACGGTTCGCAGAAACTTATCGCTCTTCAGTGCGGAGGCACATGGCCTGCGAAGCTGTGGGAGAAGGAACGCTTCGCGGAACTTGCCCGCATGTGTCAGCGCGAGTTGAATGCGGCGATCATCTTGACCGGCGGCCCGAACGATCGCGACGTCGTCGGGTTCGTGAACGACGCTGTGCCGGGAGCCATCTGCGCGCTCGGACTTCCCCTGCGGCAGCTGGCGGCGCTGCTTTCGTGCGCATCGGTCATGGTTTCGAACGATTGCGGCGCGATGCATATTGCCGTTGCCGTGGGCACGCCAACGCTCGGCATCTTCGGACCCGGCGAGGACGATGTGTGGTTTCCGTATTCGACACAGCACTATGGACCATCCTCTCCGCACAGGGCGCTGCGAAAGGATGTGCCGTGTCATCCCTGTCATCTCGATTATTGCACGCGCACCGGCACGGGATTTATGGAATGCATGCGGCTCTTAAGCGCCGGTGAAGTGTTCGATGTGCTCAAGGAGATCGTGTAAGATGGGAAAATCACAGGCGCGAGACGACCAGCAAACCGCTTCGGCATTGAGCGTGACCGGCTCGCTTTCGCGCATCATTTATCGGAACAACGAAAACGGATATCTGATCGGCATCCTGAAAACGACCGACGGCAATGTGACGATCGTCGGCTATATGGTCGATCCGCGCGAAGGCGACGAGTATTCGCTCACGGGCAAATGGACCACGCATGCGAAATACGGCAAACAGTTCGCCGTCGACTCCTATGAAGTGAAGGCGCCCACATCGGTGCACGGCATCGAGGAGTATCTTGCCTCCGGACTGATCAAGGGCGTGGGCCCGTCTCTGGCCTCGCGCATCGTGCATGAATTCGGAAGCGCGACGCTCGATATCATGAACGATGATCCGCGAAGACTGCTCGAGGTGCCGGGTGTGGGCGAGCGCAAGCTTGCGGCGATCATCACCGCCACACAGTCGATGCGCGAGATGCAGGATGTGATGCTGTATCTGAAGTCGCAGGGCATCGGCACCGGTTATGCGATCAGGATCTACAAGACGTACGGGCGCGAGGCAATCCGCATCGTGCGCGAGAATCCCTTTCAGCTGATCGAGGATATTCCGGGCATCGGATTTCATATCGCCGACGGCATCGCCCAGAAAGTCGGCGTCGAATCGAACAGTTCGTACAGAATCGAGGCCGGCATCCGCTTCGTGCTCGAAGACGCATGCCGGAGCTCGGGTCATTGCTATCTGCCGCGCGAAGACGTGGTGCAGCGCGCGGCCCAGCTTCTGATTGCAGATGAATCGATGATCGACACGGCGATCGACTTATGCGCGCAAAACGGAGTGATCGTCAACGACGGGAACAATATTTTTCCCATGCGGCTGTACGACGCCAAGGACGACGTCGTGCACAAGATCGAGCAGCTGCTCAGGAAGGGCTCGAAGACGTTCGATGAATCGAAGCTGTTGCATCTTCTCAAACAGATCGAACACCGTCACGGCATCACGCTCGGAGTCAGACAGCGCGATGCAGTCGTTCATACGCTCCTCGAGCCGCTCACGATCATCACGGGCGGTCCCGGCACCGGCAAGACACTGTGCGTGAATGGGATTATCGAGATGGCCGATGAGCTTTCGGTCGATGTGCTGTTGTGCGCGCCCACAGGCCGCGCGGCGAAGCGGCTTTCCGAGCTGACGGGGCGCGAGGCAAAGACGATTCATCGTCTGCTCGAGTACGAGCCGCAATCGGGTCAGTTCAGACGATCGAACGACATGCCGCTCGAGGCGAAGCTCATTATTGTCGACGAGGTTTCGATGGTCGATCTGCCGCTCTTTGCGGCGCTCATCGACGCGGTCCGTCCCGATGCGCAGCTGGCGCTCGTGGGCGACGTCGATCAGCTGCCGTCAGTGGGACCGGGACAGGTGCTGCGCGATCTGATCGATTCGAAACGACTTCCCGTCGTGAGGCTCGATACGATCTTCCGCCAGGCGGAGGAAAGCTCGATCATCTCGAATTCGCATCGCATGAATCACGGCGAAGCGCCGGAATGCGACGGCGATTTCGAATTCATCGAAGAGACCGATCCGAAGAAGATCCAGTCGACGATTGTGCGCCTGTGCTCGAGTATCCTTCCGCATAATCGGCAGTACGATCCGTTCGACGACATTCAGGTGCTCTCGCCCATGCATAACGCATTCGCAGGTGTCAGGGAGCTGAACAAGGAATTGCAGCAAACCCTGAATCCGCACGGCCGATTGTGCTGGCAGGGAAGCGAGCGGAAGTTCCTTCTCGGCGACAAGGTGATGCAGATGAAGAACAACTACGACAAGGAGATCTACAACGGCGACATCGGGCGTGTCAGCGGCGTGCAGAAAGACGACGGCGTGCTTTTCGTCGATTTTTACGGCCGGCAGATCGAGTATGCGTTCGATCAGCTGGACGAGCTCACTTTGGCCTATGCGATGACGATACACAAGAGCCAGGGAAGCGAATTTAAGGCGGTGATCCTTCCGGTGACAATGTCGCATTACATCATGCTGCAGCGAAATCTGTTCTACACCGCCGTCACGCGCGCGCGCGAACATCTGGTGCTCGTCGGCGACAAGCGCGCGCTGGCGATCGCCCTGCGCAACGCCGATGTGCGCGAACGCCACACGATGCTCAGGCGCAAACTCATCGACGCGTTGTGACACGCGACCCGCTCGGACCTGCGGCGCCCTGAATGCACGCGCATGTGCAGGCGCTCGCGTACGAAACGCGAGCGCGTTGGATGCATGCGGGGCTCGATCGGACACGCGGTGTCCTGAATGCAAACACATGTGCAGGCGCGCGATCGGCCGGATGAATTTTTGATTCTACGCGCGAATTTAGTATTTTAGGCATCCACAATTCCATACTCTTGAAAATAAGGATGAGCGTTGGCCCAGACGATTACTATACTATTTATCGGCGATATCATCGGCAAGGCCGGTTTCGAGTCTGTCGAGATGCAGCTGAAAGAACTCATCGGGAAATACAATATCACATTCTGCATCGCGAACGGTGAGAATACGACAGACGGCAAGGGACTCTCGGAGGAGGACTCGAAAAAACTGTTCGGTCTCGGGATCCACGTCGTCACCGGCGGCAACCATACCTGGGACCGTTGGGACTCGCGCAAAGTTCTCGGATCGAATCGCAATCTGCTGCGCCCGCTGAATTATCCGCGCGAAAACGGAGGCAACGGATTCGTCATCTACGATCTTCCGGGAGGCGTGAAGGCCGGCGTCATCAATATTCAGGGACGCACGTTCATGTATCCGCTTGACGATCCGTTCCGGGCCGTGGAACATGCAATCACAAAGATACACGAACAAACGAAGATCGTCTTCATTGATTTTCATGCCGAGGCGACGGCCGAAAAAATGGCGATGGGATGGTTTGTCGACGGACGCGCAAGCGTCATCGTCGGCACGCATACGCATACACCCACGGCCGATGCGCGGATTCTTCCGCGCGGCACGGCGTACATCACCGATGTCGGGATGACAGGGCCGTACGATTCGGTCATGGGAATGAAGAAGGAACCTGCGTTGCAGCGATTCCTGAAACAGACTCCGCACAAATACGAGCCGGCAACGAACGACGTTCACTTCTGTGCCGTCGTGGCGGAGGTCGACGTGGCCACGGGCCGCGCGCTCAAATTCGAACAGATCATCACACCGAAATTCTGAACAACAGTCACACAACCACTGCATACAATGACAACAATACTCGACGGTAAAAAAATTTCAGATGAGATACGCGCCGAAGTGAAAGCGGGCGCCGAGGCACTGCGCCACACATCAGGCGTCACACCCGGTCTCGCATTCATTCTGGTGGGCGAAAATCCGGCCTCCCAGTCGTATGTGAAGAGCAAGGGCATCGCCTGCGAGGAAGCGGGATTCTATGGGGTGACCGAGCGACTTCCCGAATCGACACAGGAATCGGAGCTGCTCGCGCTCATTGCGCGCTTCAATGCGGACGAGAAGATACACGGCATCCTGGTGCAGCTTCCGCTGCCGAAGCATATCAACGAGCAGCGCGTGATCGAGGCGATTGATCCGTCGAAGGACGTCGATGGATTCCATCCGGCCAATATCGGCAAGGTCATGATCGGGATGGACACGTTCTTTCCCTGCACGCCGGCCGGCATCCTCGAGATCCTCAAGCGCTACAACCTCGATCCCTCCGGAAAACATGTGGTGGTGGTGGGCCGCTCGAATATTGTGGGCAAGCCGATCGCCAACATGCTCGTGCAGAAAAAAGAGTGGTGTAATGCGATCGTGACGATGGTCCATACCGGAACATCGGACATCGCGTCGTATACGCGTCAGGCGGACATCCTGATCGCGGCAATCGGCAAGGCGCGCGCCATCACCGCAGGGATGGTCAAACCCGGAGCCGTGGTGATCGATGTCGGGATCAACCGCATCAGCGATCCGACCGCAAAATCCGGATCGCGTATTGTGGGGGACGTCGATTTCGAGAGTGTCAGTCCCGTTTCAAGCGCCATCACGCCCGTGCCGGGCGGCGTGGGGAAGATGACAATCGCCATGCTGCTTGTCAACACGCTCAAGGCCGCATCGATATCGGTGGCGCGTTAATCCCGGCCGCAACATTAGGCCGTATGCAGTCGAAAAAATGCGAGCGCGGTCTTTTCGCCTGCGCGCATCATGGAAACCAGGCGCGCGTGCAGGTTTCGCAGAAGCTCCAGGGCTGAATCAGGCGTAATTTTATGATTGAATCATACAACCAAAAACATCAAACGTTATGGCATGGATCGATCGTTATAAAGCGAAACTGAGAACCGCCGACGAGGCGATGAAGTGCATGTTGTCCGGAGACCGGGTCTACATCCATCCCGGATGCGCCGTCCCGATGCATCTTGTCGAGGCGATGTGTAAACGCGGGCCGCAGGTCAAGAATGTGGAAGTGGTCCATCTTCTCACCATGGGCGAGACAAAGTACACAGCGCCCGATATGACCGGATGCTTCCGGCATAATGCGCTCTTTATCGGACCGAATGTTCGTCCGGCAGTAAACGACGGCCGGGCCGATTTCACGCCCGTCTTCCTTTCCGAGGTCGAGGAACTCTTTACACGAGGCATCCTTCCGATCGATATCGCGCTTGTCCAGGTGTCGCCCCCGGACCAGTACGGGTATTGCAGCTTCGGTGTCGGCGTTGAAACAACGAAATCGGCCTGCGATCGCGCGAAGATCGTCATCGCCCAGGTGAATCAAAACATGCCGCGCACACTCGGTGATTGTTTCATTCATTTGAACAAGGTGACGTACTTCGTCGAGCATACGGAACCGTTGAAGGAACTGCATGCGGCGGAGAAGGTGATCTCGCCCGAGGAACAGGATGTCTATCGCCGCATCGGGGGACATATCGCCACGCTGATCGAAGACGGTTCCACCATCCAGACGGGAATCGGCGCCATCCCCGATGCCGTGTTGAAATTTCTGAGCAAGAAAAAAAATCTTGGCATCCACACTGAAATGTTTTCCGACGGCGTGATCAGTCTTGTGGAAGACGGCGTGATCAACAACGAAAAGAAGACGATCCATCGCGGCAAGATCATCGCCGCGTTCGTGCTCGGCTGCAGGCCCGTCTTCAACTTCCTTGACAACAATCCGATCATCGAATTCCATCCCTCGGCGTACGTGAACGATCCTTATGTGATCTCGAAGAACGAGAAGATGGTCGCCATCAATTCGGCGCTCGAAGTTGACCTGACCGGCCAGGTCTGCGCCGATTCGATCGGACCGAAATTTTATTCGGGCTTCGGCGGACAGCTCGACTTCATTCGCGGCGCCGCCAGAAGCAAAGGCGGCAAGCCGGTCATTGCGCTTCCGTCGACAGCGAAGAAAGGCGGGCTCTCGCGCATCGTGCCGTACCTTTCAAAGGGCGCCGGCGTCACGACGACACGCGGCGATGTGCATTATGTCGTCACAGAAAACGGAGTGGCTGATCTCTATGGCAAGACGATCAGGCAGCGGGCCAAGGCGTTGATCGATATCGCGCATCCGAAGTTCCAGGAAGAACTCGAAAAAGAATTTCACGGCTGACGCGCCGCGACTCCTTCACCATGCGAATTCCGGAGCCTCATCGATCATGAGCGCTCCGGAATTTTTTTTTGTGGTTACTCTCTTTGTAAATTCACTCTGTCTTTTCTCCGCGTTCATCAATTTTCCGCTTGTCGATTTTTCATAATTTATCCCCAATTGTAGAAAGTACAAAAAAAATGCCCCGATGTCGTTAAGTACTCCCCCGCATCATTCCGGAAAAAATATAAAACGACACTGATTTTATTGGGGATTTTTGTTTTCCCGTGTCCATCGAGTGGTACCTGTGTTTGTGGTACGTCATTTGTCCTTATACAGGATAACGACAGTACGCAGCGAACATACAACCATAGGTGGTCTCATGAAAACGAACAGCATCATCATCCCGGCAGTACTCCTCTCTTTCTTCATGTGTTCATCAACCTTGGCGCGCGAAACCTATAAGGACGTCGCGGTCATCATCAACACGAACAGTGCGACATCCGAATCGATCGGATCGTACTTTGCGGCACAGCGCCAGATTCCGGCGTCGCATATCATTCGTGTCAATGCGGCGACAACGGAAGAGATCACGAACGCTGAATTTGAATCGATCCGAAGCCAGATCGAGTCCTATCTGACCTCGCATAGTCTGACCGACAGCATCAATTACATCGTCACGACAAAGGGCATGCCCTTGAAGGTCAACCGCGGCGACGTCACCGGATATTATTCGCCGTCGTCTTCCGTTGAAAGCGAATTATGTCTGATCCTCGGACCCTATGCGGCAAATATCGGACAGACGGGACGCCTGTCATCTCCGTACATTCTTGCGACGCAGAATTTTTCCCGCGCGCAATTCGGCATCTATCTCGTTACGAGGCTCGATGCCTATACGGAAGCCGAAGTCCGGTCGATGATCGACCGGGCCGCGCAGGCCGATTCAACAGTGCTGAATACCGGTCGCTTCGTGTTCGACATGGATTCGACAAAATCGATGGTGAGCGGAACGCTGAACGGGAACATGAGTGATGCGGCAAGCGCCCTTGCCGCGAAAGGCCGCCTGACGGTGCTCGATCGGACCACGGAATACCTCACCAATCTTCCGAACGTGCTTGGATATACAAGCTGGGGTTCGAACGATGCAAACGCCGCCTTGTATACAGACAACGCAAAGCCGCACCATCAATTCACCGTTGGCAGCGTGGCCGAGACGTACGTGTCGACATCAGCACGCAGTTTCGAACCCGGCACCGTCTACGGGCAGTCGCTGATCGCGGACCTCATTTCCGAAGGTGTGTGCGGCGTAAAGGGATATGTCTACGAGCCGTATTCGAGCGCAATAGCCAATGTACAGTACGCATTCCCGATGTATGTCGATGGCTATAACTTTGCCGAAAGCTTTTATGCGAGTTCGCCGTATCTGTCGTGGATGGATGTCGTCATCGGCGATCCGAAGATGCGCGTCAGGAACGTGCGCATTCCGCAATCGGCATGGATTAGCGATTCAACCGGCGGTCATGTAACACTGCCCGTCGAGCTGACCACGTTTACCGGTGCCCAGTCGTTGAACACAATCCGTCTCGCATGGACCACGGCGACAGAATCGAACAATTACGGATTCGAAATTGAAAAGCTCTCTACAGGCTCGTGGGTGCGCATCGGATTCGTCGCAGGTGCAGGCACATCGAATGCGTCGCATCAGTACGCATTCGTTGACAATGCGGCTGCTGCCGGTGCAACGAGCTACCGGTTGAAACAGATCGATCGCGATGGCACATGCGCATACTCGAAGGTGATCGAAGTGGTCTTCACATCAAGCGTGAAAGAATTCAAGCTGAATGCGAACTATCCCAATCCATTCAATCCGTCGACACGCGTTTCCTTTACAGTCGCAAAAAGCGGACCGGCTGTGTTGAAGGTGTATAACGTGATCGGGCAGGAAGTGGCCGTGCTCTTTAACGGAATGGCCGAAGCCGGCGTCGTCACAACCGTCACGTTCGACGCATCCGCACAGGCAAGCGGAGTCTATTTCAGCGTGCTCGAATCGTCCGGAAGCCGGATGGTGCAGAAAATGCTGCTGTCACGCTAAGCGGTGAAAACACGTTCAATATCTGAAGGAGATCGTTTATCATGACTGCCGATTATTTGCTTCGCCGCGCGCAGTCGCTGATCATCAAGCAGCGGCTGCAGTGGATGAAAGAGTATGAAACGACAAACAATGCCAATTCGGTGTGCAGACGGTTCGGAATCAGCCGCAAGACATTTTACAAATGGCATAAACGGTATGAAGAAAGTAACAGGGATGAGTCTTCGCTTATCGATCTGCCCCGCACACCGCATTCGAACAAACTGCGCACAAGCAACGAGGTGCGCGAACAGGTGCTGAAACTGAGGGAAGAAACCGGCTACGGTCCGCGAAAGATCGAAGACTGTCTGCGAAAAGACGACATCAGGATCTCGTCTGGAACAATCTGGAAAATCATTTCACGATTCGAAAAGGAACAGGCGTTCAAACAGAGCGCCTGAGTCGTGCAACCGGCATCTGTGTGTTTATGGATCGACGCCCTGTCTTGCACCGGAAAAAAGAGAGGGCGTCTTTCATTTTAAATCACGAGTTGCCGGAGCGTCGAAGATTGTTCCTCCGGATGGTGAAAATGCTTGTTAATAATTGTATATTTAATAGCTTGCTCATTTTCTGCAATTTTCTCGAATTGCACGAATTGAACTCCTGAAATCCGAACGTCCGTCATGAGACTTGAAGAGAACATACAATCCAGAGAAGAAACACGGCTTCGCACAGCTGCAGAACACCTGCGCGCCGTCGAGACGCTTCGTCAGGAAGTTGACCGTTTAAGAACCACGCTCGACCTGCTGCCGACTGTGATCTTCGAGGCGAATACACAGGGGCGTGTCACGTTCGCGAACGAATACGCATTCCAATTTTTCGGCGCAAGCGCACAGCAGTTTCGTGAGGGATTGAATATCGAAGATTTCGTCGCCCCTGAGGACGTGCCGCGCCTGAGGCAGAACCTGAGCGCGATTCTGCATGGAAGCGCCGGCGGTGCGAACGAATATGTGGTGAAGAATCATGCGGGCGAATCGTGTTCGGTCGTCGTCTACAGCGATGCGATACGCGATCGCAACGGAGACGGAGTCGGCGTGCGCGGCATCCTTGTCGATATTACATCGCGAAAGAAAATCGAAACGACGCTCCGGGAGAGCGAAAGCCGGTATAAAAATCTCTTCATGACGATTGACGATGCCGCATTCATTTACGATGCCGCTTCGGGCGAGATCCTCGACGCCAATCCGGCGGCCGAACAGCTCTACGGATACACGCATGGGGATCTGTTGGAGATGCACATCGCCGCGCTTTCCGCCACGGGACATGTAGCCGGTTCTTCCGGACCGGCCGATGGTCAGGACCCGTATCCCGCGAGTCCGCTTCAGTATCATAAAAAAAGCAACGGCGCTGTGTTTCCGGTTGAGATGTCGTCGGGTGCGTTCGAATGGGAGAACCGCCGATGCAGATTCGACATCTATCGCGATCTGGCCGGACGGCGCAAGGCCGAGCTCGAGCTACGCAGGAGCGAAGCCCGTTTGAAGCTCTACCTCAATGCAATGCATGACGGACTGCTCGACTGGGACATCCGCACGGGCGAAATGTTCTACAGTCCGGGATGGATACAGAGTCTCGGTTACGAGCCGGATGAAGTGCCGCCGTATCTTAGTTTTTGGAAATCCCTGATTCACCGCGACGATATGCTCCGCCTGCAATCGGCGCTCGACGAACATTTCGCGGGGCGCATCCCCAAGGTAATCACGGAAGTCCGCATGCGCACAAAGCTTCAGTCGTGGCGCTGGATGGGATGCCGGGGCAGTGTCGTTGAATGGAATGAGGACGGATCGCCCAGCCGCTTCATCGCCACGTTCGCCGATGTGAGCGATCGCAAGGCGGCCGAGGAACGCCTGCAGCACATTGCCGACGAGAACCGGCTGCTGATGGAGCATGCCTCCGATGCCATCTTCATCATCAACGAGGCAGGCGACATCCTCGATGTGAATACGAAATGCTGCGAGCTCTTCGAATACACACGGACAGAACTGCTGGCACTCAACGTTCATGAGATGGTGCCGCCTGAAGAACAGGACGTCGCTCCGCTGCCGTTTGAGAAACTGCGCACGGGCGTTTCGCTTGTCGAGGATCGAACGTTCAGGAACAAGAGCGGCGCACTGATCTGCATCGAATGGAGTCTGAAATCCATGCCCGACGGGCGGATCCATTCGAGTGCGCGCAACATTACAGAGCGCAAGCGGGCGGAGTCGGAGTTCAAATCGATCATCATGAGCGAGGTATACGAAAAGCTCTTCATCAAGCTGCGCGTATTCAAACACGGCGAAAGCATGGCGATGAATCTGAACCGCCTCATGCTCTTCGCACAGAACATTACCGACCTTCATGCGATGCTGCTCAGGCAGCGTGAAAGCGAGACATCCGTTTCGGCGCATCTGCCGGCCGCCCAGCGCGTCCATGTGGCAGTCAACGAGTATAATCTGCTCGTCTATCCCGAACTCCGCTCGATCGGTCTGCTCCTGCAGGCAATCGGCGAGGAACAGAAACATGTCGAAGGCGCCTCGATGCCGTGCGCCTCGGGCAGAGAGCTGCTGAAGCTCAACGAAAATGTGAAGCTGCTGATCGGGGAAATGAAAAGCCTGGTGACCGATCCGGAGCGCGGCGGCATGAAGGATGACGAAGTGAAGTCGCTCCGGCGCGACATGCTCCGCGATGTCGACACGCTCAAGCGTCATGTGAACGACCTCATGAAACTTGTCGAGTCGGAGCTCGCCTGCGATGTGGCCAAGACTGTGGCGACTGTTGCCGGAAAATATATGCCGAACGCATTAGGCGTGCCCATCGTGCTCGGCGAGAACCAGATGCGGAAGTTCGCGATCGGCAAACCCGGCGAGATCGGAGAGATCGTTTCGATTCTCATTCATAACGCGCTGCAGGCGATGGAAAGCGACTCGAACCACGAGCAGGAGCGACAAATTGACGTGAACTGCAGGGAGCACGATGGAAAGATCCTCATCGTCGTTGATGACACCGGTCCGGGCGTGCCCGAGCACCTGCGCGAAAAGATTTTCGAAGACGGCTTCACCACGAAATCCGACGGTCATGGATTCGGATTGAGCTATGCCCGCTCGGCGTTAAAAAAATACGGGGGCAGGATCACATGCGAACAGCATCATCCGCGCGGCGCCCGGTTCCTGATTGAACTTGTTGTGCTCAATTGATGAGCCTTTCGGTCTGCCGCAGGGCAGCCAGGATACAATCCTATGGAAAAACTGCTGATCATCGATGATAATACATCGTTCATGAACGACGTCGAATCGCTTCTTGACGATCGGTACCAGGTGCTCAAGGCCGATACGGGCAGCTGCGGGATCGATATTCTGAAATCGGAACAGATCTCGGCCGTACTGCTCGATCTCGAATTGCCCGATATGTTCGGGACGGAAGTGCTCCGCATTATACACGAGGACATCGAGCAGCATATGCCGGTGATCATCGTGACCGATCATTCGGACATCGAAAATGCAGTCGAGGCAATGCGGCGCGGTGCGTACGACTTTTTGCCGAAGAATTTCAATCGCGAGCTTCTCACCGAGAAGATCCACAAGGCGCTCGAGCGCCGCAGCCTCGAGCTGCGCGTGAATGCGCTTCAGAACAGCATTCAGGATCAGCAGAACAAATTCATCTGCATCAGCGATAAGATGAAGAAGGTCAATTATGAGATGACGCGCATGGCCGCGCTCAACTTCGACATTCTTCTCAACGGCGAGACCGGCGCCGGTAAGGACACGGTCGCCTACGAACTCCACTCGCGTTCTCTGCGCCATGACAAGCCGTTCATTCCGATCTCGGTGAAGAGTCTGAGCGAAACACTGATCGAATCGGAACTATTCGGGCATGAGAAGGGCGCGTTCTCGGGCGCCGACAAATCGAAGATCGGCAAGTTCGAGGCCGCGCACGGAGGCACGGTCTACATTCCCGAGATCTCATGCCTGACCGAAAGCGTGCAGCTGAAACTTCTTCACTTCCTTCAGTACAAGAGCCTCACGCGCGTGGGGCAGGATCCGCGCAAACCCGAGGTCAAGGTCGATGTGCGCGTGATTATGGCGACGAATGAGAATCTTCAAAAAGTCGTTGCGGCCGGCCGGCTGCGCGAGGATTTTTATTTCCGCATCGCGGGTGTGTCGCTCACTATTCCGCCGCTGCGCGAACGAATGGAGGACATTGAACCGATTGCCCGCTACGTGCTCAGGAAGAACACGCCGCAGTTCGCATCGGCACAATATGTGTTCGCCCCCGATGTGATCACGCTGCTCAGGAACTACTCATGGCCGGGCAATGTGCGCGAACTCGAGAACGCCGTGAAGAATGCGCTTGCCTATGCCGATGGCTTTGTGCTGACGCCTGAACATTTTCCGAATCTGACGGTTCGGCGCATGACGCCTCTGCCCGAGCAGACGCTGCAGACGGGACTCGAATACAAGGAAGCGGAGCGGCTGTTCCGCGAGGAGTATTGCAAAAAGGCGATGCGGCAGGCAGGGGGAAGCATTCCGCAGGCGGCAAAGCTGGCGGGAATGACGCCGCAGGGATTCCGGAAGATTCTCGCCAAGCTCGATCTGTAGCGCGCGTACGCAAGACGGCGATTGCCGCGATTGAGTGAGAGGTTCGATGTGCGTTCTCGCGAAATAAAAGGGGGAGACCTGTATGATTGAAATATCCGAATCACTGATCCGCAGTATCGCGAGCGAAGAAAGTATCCGCAAAGCGTTGCGCTTTTATCAGCGCGGCTTTGTCACGATCAGGCATGTGGAGGAAGATTTTGTCCGCGCCGTCGTGCAAAGCGGCAGCGTGCACAATGTTGAACTTCAAAAACGAAACGGCACCATCGAGACCTCATGCACGTGTCCCTTCGACTGGGACGGGGAGTGCAAGCATGTTGTCGCCGTGATGATGGCGCTTTTGTATGGAGAACAGCAGACTTCGGCCCCGCACCGCTCCTCGCATCGCATGGGATGGAAATCGGCGATCAATGTTCTTCTGCCGCTCGATACAGCCGCCGGCACGATGCGCCGCACAGTGCCCCCATGGCGCGTCGCGTACGCTCTGGGCGTTCACAATGAATACCGCACCATCGTTCCGCTTCGCATCCGCACGCTGAAGAACGGGGGCGACGCCAAGCCGACTGTCATCAAACAGTACAACGGCGAGGACAACGACCACTTCGATCATATCGACCGCATCCTGCTCGAGAAGATCAATGGAAAATTTACGACGACTGTCGTCGAAAAAAATCCAATCTCCGCTTCACCCGCCTACTTCAATTTTGGAGCGATGGAAAACGACGGAGTCATGACCGATCTGCTCATGCTGCTGCGCGGCAAGGAAGTCTATGCTGCAAAGAAGGACGGCGCAATCGGCGCCCGCCTGACCGTATGCGAAGAGGAAGGGTGCATCGGGTTGGAGATCAAAGAGGAGCGTCACGCGCTCGAGTTGAATTTGACTGTGCGCATAAACGGGCATTCGGCGGACATCTCGGAGTGCGTCGTGCTCTGCAAGAAACCCTTGTGGCTGCTGACCGGCACGACGATCATTCGCACGACGGGCGCCGCGGGCGAGCAGGTGCTTGCCTTTCAGAAAGTGAAACATATCACCGTGCCGCATACCGAACGCGAGACTTTTCTGCGCATGGGCCTTCCGTTGCTGCTTCCCCATTATTCAGTCCAGAGCCGGCATGAATTTTTACAGACGATCGACGTCGAGCCGGTTCCGTGTCTTTATCTGCGCGAGGTGTCGGCAATGCTTGTGATCGAGCTCAGGTTCAAGTATGGAGAATTCGAACTCGAGCCGCTGCACCGCATGCCGTTCAACGGCGAATTCGACGCCTCGCAGGGAAAGACAATACACATCGTGCGTCGCCATGAGAAGGAGAAGGAGTGGATGCGCACGCTCTCCGAAGCACGCGTCATCTCGCACGACGACGAAGAGGCGAAGTTCAAGGGAGGGCCCGGCTCATTCACACCGAAAAAAAATCCGCTTGAGTGGCTTGCCGTCGAGTTGCCGAAATTCCGCAGCGCGGGTTTCGAAATCTACGGCCAGGAGAATCTGAAGCGCTATCGGCTGCGGCTTGGAGCGCCGGCCGCCGCGATCAAGGTGAGCTCGGGCATCGATTGGTTCGATGTGCGCGTCGAGGCGGTCTTCGAGCAATCGCGAGCCTCATTCGAATCGATCGCACGCGCGCTTCAAAAAAAGGAGCGCTTCGTCAAACTCGAAGATGGATCGTTCGGCGTGCTGCCCGAGGTGTGGATGCAAAAATTCCACCGCATCCTGGCACTGGCGTCGTCGAAATCGGAAACGATGCGCCTGGCCCGGACACAGTCGATGATCATCGACGATCTTGCCGCCGAGTTCGGCGAGCCGATTTCGGACGACGAATATAAACACTTCCGCACACGACTCTCCTCGTTCGATTCGATACGTGAGCATCCGCTGCCCGAGGGAATGCACGCCTCGCTCAGGCCGTATCAGCATGCGGGATTCCAATGGCTGCGCTTTTTGCAGGAGTTCAGGTTCGGCGGCATCCTCGCAGACGATATGGGACTCGGCAAGACGATCCAGACACTGGCGCTGCTTCAGGATTCGCGCGAACGCGGGATCAATGGCGTCTCGATCGTCATTGTGCCCACCTCGCTCGTTTTTAACTGGGAACATGAGGCGCAACGCTTTACGCCCGCATTGCGCGTGTATTCGCATCGCGGCACGCAGCGCGTCAAGAGCAAGGAGATCTTTGAAAACGTCGACCTGATCATCACGAGCTACGGCATTCTGCGCCGGGACATTGAATTTCTGAAGGACTTCCATTTTCACTATGTCGTGCTCGACGAATCGCAGAATATCAAAAATACGCTTTCGGTCAATGCGAAGGCTGCGCGGCTGCTTAAGGCCGATTACCGGCTCGCACTGAGCGGCACACCCGTTGAAAATAATCTGGCCGAGCTCTGGTCGCAGTTCGCGTTTCTGAATCCGGGCATGCTTGGCACACTCCGCTCGTTCACGGAAAATTATGCGCGGCCGATCGAACGCGATCACGACAAGGACTGCGCCGATTCGCTTCAGCGTCTGCTCTATCCGTTCATCCTCAGACGGACGAAAGAAATTGTGGCGAGCGATCTGCCGCCGAAGCAGGAAACCGTCGTCTACTGCGAAATGGAAAACGATCAGCGCTCGCTCTACGCACATTGGCGCGAATATTACAGGCGCACCGTCACGCGGAGCATCGAAGCCGTCGGACTCTATAAAAGCAAGATGAAGGTGCTCGAGGGCCTGACAATGCTGCGCCAGGTATGCTGCCATCCAGGATTGGTCGACCTGCAATATCACGGCACATCGGGAAAGTTCGAGACATTCATCGAGATGCTCGACGGCATTCTCGCCGAAGGACACAAGGCGCTAGTTTTTTCGCAATATGTGAAGATGCTCAAGATCATCCGCCGGCACTGCGATGCCCGCGCCATGGCGTACGAATATTTGGACGGCCAGACGCGCGACAGGAAGGAACGCGTCGACCGCTTCCAGAACGACGAGTCAGTCCGGTTGTTCCTCATCAGCTTAAAGGCCGGGGGAACGGGACTGAATCTGACCGGAGCCGATTATGTCTTCCATTTCGATCCGTGGTGGAATCCAGCGGTTGAAATGCAGGCAACCGACCGCACCCACCGCATCGGGCAGACGAAAAAAGTGTTTTCCTATAAGCTGATCACGAAAGACACGGTCGAAGAGAAGATCCTGCAGCTCCAGGAAAAAAAGAAGGAGCTCGTGCGCGACATCATCACCACAGAAAGCGGCGTGATGAAATCGCTCACAAAAGAAGACGTCGAATTGCTTTTCACCTGACGCGGCCAGCACTCTCCTGCCAGGTCGGAACGCGCGTCGACAAATTTTTCCGCCCGCACCCCCCAACTTTTTTTTGGTATTCCAGTCTAATACAATATATACGGACAATACCAGGCCTATGGCATTTCAGGATATCGATCTTATCACGAAGGCGCAACATGGCGACATTGCCGCCTTCGAAGAGCTCATCTTCCGGTACGACAAGAACGTGCTCGGGATCGCTGCGCAATTTGTTCATAGCGCCGAGGATGCGAAAGATATCTATCAGGAAGTGCTCATACGCGTCTTCAAAGGATTGCCGAAGTTCAGATTCCAGAGCGAATTTTCAACATGGATGTACCGGATCGCAACGAACGTCTGTCTGACGCACACATCCGGACGGCAGAAACACAAGCACCATTCTCTGGATGAATCAGGCGATGAGTCCGATGAGCATCACCGACAATTATCACCCGTCATCGTCTCGGCCGATCCGCAGCCTGACGAGGCGATGATGAACGAGGAACTGGCGGGACAGGTCAGAACGGCGCTCGGATACCTGTCGCCTCAGCAGCGGCTTGTGTTTACGCTGAAGCATTATCAGGGATTGAAGCTGCGCGATATTGCATCGATGATGCAGTGCACGGAAGGAACCGTGAAGAAACATTTGTTTACTGCAATGCAGCGCATGCGAAAGCATCTGCTGCATGCGATGGATTGAAAGCGGGAGAAGCACAATGAACCATGCGTATTATGAAGACCTCGTCTGTCTCTCCGCCATCGGAGAGCTTGAAGATGGCGACCGTGCAACGCTGGAGGAGCATCTTCGTTCCTGCGAGCGATGCCGTACTGAACTCCGTGAGCTGCAGCAGATGCAGTCGCTTGTGCGGAGCGCCCCGATCGAAATCACTGACGCGATGCTGCGTGAGGCGCGAGCCGGGTTGCACGCGGAACTTGTGAAGCTCGCATCCCGGCGCCCGATGACCGAGCGGATCGCGGAAGCGATCGGCGACTTCTTTGCGCCGAAGTACAGGATCGCCTTTGGCGCCGTGGCGATGACAGTGCTTGGCATCGTGATCGGGCATGGATTGTTCGCGCCGTCGCAGGCGCAGCGCGACGAGCAGGCGATGGTGTTGCACGACACGTCGGCCGTGATCTATCGCGCCGAACTTCCAGCATCCGACGCACGGCCGGATGGGCAGGGCGGCACGCGCGCGGAGAATTTTCGCATTCTCCATGCCAATGAACGCGACGGCATCGTCGAATTCATCTACGATTCGGTCACGCCCGTGCGCGTGAGCGGCAGCATACGCGACAAACACATCCAGCGTGTGCTGGCCAGCGCGCTTGTCGACGATCAAAATCCGGGTGTGCGTCTCAAGGCGATGAATGTCATCATGATGTCGCAAACGGATCAGGCGCCAGAGATCGACGGCGGAATCAAAGCGGCGCTTGTGACGGCGCTGAAGACCGATGAAAATCCGGCGGTGCGCCGTCAGGCTGTCGTCGCGCTGCAGCAGTTCTCGCACGACGCGTCGGTCCAGCGGGCGCTGTCCTATGCGCTCTTGCACGACAAAAATGCCGGCGTGCGCATCGCGGCGATCAATACGCTTGCTGCGGCAAGCGTGGGAGGAAGGACGATCGATAAAGCGGTACTGAACGACCTCCGTCAAACGGCTCTCAGAGATAATAATGTATTCATCCGAAATCAATCACGCAACGTTCTAGAGGAGGCTTCACAATTATGAAACGATTTCTTGTATTCACGGTCCTTGCGGTCGTCCTGTCGGCTGCAGCTGTCGCAGATTCGGAAAATTCCGCCGTCGGGCGGCAAACGAAATCATTCACTGTCGCAAAAGGCGGAGACCTCGAAGTGAACATCAGCGGCGGCGATATCCGTCTTGTCCCGTGGGGAAAGGATGAGGTCATGGTCGTCGTAGAAGGCATCACCGACGAGGATAAGGATGATCTTATGATGTCGCAGGAAGGAAAGACGATCCATATCGATTTTCACCCGCGATGGGGATCTTCGGGCGACATTAAATTCATCGTCAGTCTTCCTGCGCAATTCAATGCCGATGTGAATACATCGGGCGGTGACATCAGCGTGGACGGTGTGATGACGGGGAAGCTGAAGGGATCGACCTCCGGCGGCGATATCCGGACCGGGGCGATCGAAGGACCGACGACGCTGCGCACATCAGGCGGAGACATCAGGCTCGGCAAGATCAATGGCGAAGCCGATGTGAAAACGTCGGGCGGTGACGTCCGCATCGAAAGCGTGACAAGAAACGTGAATGCCGCAACATCGGGCGGTGATATGGAAGTCGGCGATATCGGAGGCGAAGCGACGCTGAAAACATCCGGGGGCGATATCAGGGCCGGCAAGGTGACAGGGAAGGCAGTGTTGAAAACAGCCGGAGGAAATATTACACTCTCAAGCGCCAGCGGAACGGCAGAGGCGACGACAGCCGGCGGGAACATCAGACTTGAGAATATCACCGGTTCGATTACTGCAAGAACGGCCGGCGGCGACGTCAATGCGGAACTCATTCCCTCGGGAAGCGGCTCAAGCGATCTTCGCACCGCGGCGGGCAATGTCGTGCTGACGATTCCTTCGAACGCAAAGGCGACAATCGATGCGACGATTAAGATGCGCGGATCGAGACGGCATCAGAGAAACAACGGCGAATTCAAGATTCATTCGGATTTCAAGTCGGAGACAGAGACGATCTCCGGGACTGAGCAGGGCGAAGACATCCATTCAGTCATTAAGATCAACGGCGGCGGAGAACGCATCACGATCACCACATCGGACGGCAATATCGAGATCCGCAAGATGGCGAAGTAAGAATGCCTGTTTCATTGTGGCGAGATCGCCACACTCGCGCCTGACGCGAGCATCATTTCAGAGTTGACACACGCGGGCCGCAGGCAAAAAAGAGCTTGCGGCCCGCGTGTCGTATGATGGCCGTACTTCGGTCAGCGCACCCCGGCGTGTGTCACAACACCTGCGTGCGCGAGAATTTCACGAGACTGATCGCGATCGTCACGACGGCAAACACACACAGCATACCGAGCACCGGCAGTATCTCCACAAATCCCGCCCCGCGCCATAACACAATTAAAAATCCCTCGATCGACCAATAGACAAGCGACAATTTTCCGAGCGCCTGTATCGATGCCGGCATGAGTGATGTCGGAAACCATGCGCCGCCCACCGTGCTCATGGACAGGATGAGCATCATGCCGATTGCACCCGCCTGCGCCGTCGTCCGTGCAAATGATGCGATGAGCATTCCGAATCCGGTTGCCGCGGCGGCCGAAAGCAGAATCACAAGAAACAGATTGCCCGCGTTCGATGTGATATCGATATTGAACAACAGCGCCCCTGCAATGAATAGCACGATCAGCTGCACGGTGCCGAGCAGTGTGCCGTAAAGATACCGGCTTGTGAGAATATGCATACGCGAGAATGGTGCGGCGAGAATGCGCATGAAGACCGCATTGCGCCGTTCGTCGATGAGCGCATTGGCCACGTTCGACAATGTGAATAATAAAAACATCATCGCCCAGCCGCCCACGCTCCGCGTCGCGTTAGGATTGGCAATATCTTTGCCCACAAGCTGCACAGACTGAAAGTCGATCATTCGGCTGAAGAAATTCCCCGCGCCTATTGCCATACTGTCTGTGCGCCCATTGAGCGTATCCGACTGCAGCGCGGTGGACGACGACGCAACAGTGAGGACCGAATCGAGATTGAACTGCGCCTGCGGAAAGTAGCGCTTCACACTGCGCTCGATCGATGTCAGGAACGAGCGTGCGCTATCGGTGCCGAGTGC
>DATGXR010000229.1:0-2340 GCA_035298825.1 Bacteroidota bacterium | reverse complement strand
GATCGCCGTATCGACATAATCGAGCCCCTCGTTCATCGCGATCACGGCGTTGAGCGTGCCGACGCCTGTGGTCGTATGGCTGTGCAGAGAAATCGGAAGATCGGTGATGGCGCGGAGTTTCTTGAACAGTTCGAGCGCCTCGGTCGGATAGAGCAGACCGGCCATGTCCTTGATCGCCAACTCATCCACTCCCATGTCGATCAGCTTCTTCGCATACTCGACGAAATAGTCGGTTGTATGCACGGGGCTTGTCGTATAGGAGATCGCGCCTTCGGCCACGCCGCCGTACGCTTTCGTGGCGAGGATCGATGTGATCAGATTGCGTTCGTCGTTGAGCGCGTCGAAGATGCGCATCACGCCGACGCCCGAGTGCACCGCCTGCTTCACGAATGCGATCACGAGATCGTCGGCGCTCGGTTCGTATCCGAAGAGATTCTGTCCGCGCAGCAACGCGCGGATTTTCTGGCCGCCGCCGAGGACTTCCTTGAATTTCTCAAGGCGTTCCCAGGGATCTTCATTCAAAAAGCGGATGCAGCTGTCGAGCACGGCGCCGCCCCAGAGTTCGAGACGCGGGTAGCCCGCATCGTTCGTCATCTTCAAGACGCGGAGGATCTGGTCGGTCGACATTCTCGTCGCCGCCAGGCTCTGGTGCCCGTCGCGCAGTGTGAGATCAATAAATTTAGTTGTATGAGACATTATGATTCGTCCTTCATTGTCGAAATGGGAGTGATTATTCGAACGTCACAAGTTCCTGTCCGGCTTCCACTGTATCGCCGGCGGCGGCTTTGACGGATTTGATCTTGCCGTTCTGCGGAGCGGCGATGTTTGTTTTCATCTTCATGGCTTCGAGCACGAAGAGCGTATCGCCTTCCGAGACGCTCTGCCCTTCCGTGACCGGCACTTCGATCACCACGCCGTTGATGGGCGAAGCGAGCGATTTGCTGCTGGAGCTTGCCGCCGGCACCGGCGTGGCCTTCGGACGCGGCGCGGGAGCTGCCGGTGAAAACGTTTCTGAGGGACGGGGAACCGGCGCGCGGTATGCCGTCGTATAGGATGCGTCAGTATCTTCAAGTATCTCAACTTCAACTTCGTATTGTTTCCCGGCGACTGTCACTAAAAGCTTTTTCATAATGTTTGATTCCTTCTGGAGATGGTGTGGGATGTCATGATCGTAAATCGTCCGGACGTCAGCCATTGCTGTCCTCTGTTATGTTCGAAGAGCTTCACGCTTTTCAGCGAGACAGGCTTCTTGAACACGGTGACGACAGCCGCGGTGATTGCCGCGATAATCTCGTCGTTCAATTCCTCGGCTTCCTGGTTCATTCTACTGTCCTTGTGTCGTAGTGAGTGTTGTGGTGCATGTGTGTGGCGCGTGCGCTCTCCGCATTACATCGGAATGAGGCCGTGCTTTTTCTGCGGACGCAGTTCGCGTTTCGTCAGCAGCGCTTCGAGCGCCACGCCGATATAGGCGCGCGTGTCTTTCGGCTCGATCACCGAATCGACCATTCCGCGGGCCGCCGCAAGATACGGCGTCGTAAATTCTGCTTCGTATCCGGCGACAAGCTCCTTGCGCTTCGCCTTCGGATCTTCGGCCGTCTTGATTTCATTCCTGTAGAGCACGCTCACGGCGCCTTCTGCGCCCATCACGGCAATTTCCGCCGTCGGCCACGCGGCCACGCGATCGGCCCCGAGAGCCTTCGCGCACATCGCGAGGTATGCGCCGCCGTACGCCTTGCGCAGCACGACGGTGATCTTCGGCACTGTCGCCGCCGAATACGAGAAGAGCATTTTAGCGCCATGCCGGATGACGCCGCCGAATTCCTGCTCCACGCCCGGCATGAATCCCGGCACGTCGACGAGCGTCACAAGCGGAACGTTGAACGCGTTGCAGAAGCGAATGAACATCGACGACTTGTCGGACGCGTCGATGTCGAGACAGCCCGCCTTCACCATGGGCTGATTGGCGACGATGCCGATCGAATGGCCGTTGACACGGCCGAATCCGATAATGATGTTCTTCGCGAAATGCGCGTGGACCTCGAAGAACGAACCGGGATCGACGATGCGCTCGATCACTTCGTACATGTCGTACGATTCGCGGTTGTCGTCGGGAATGAGCCCATTCAGATCATCCACCGGTTCAAGATCCATTCCTTCGGTGGGATAGAACGGCGGATCCTCCATGTTGTTCGAGGGAATGTACGACAACAGCGTCTGTGCGATCTCGATCGCATGCGCGTCGTCGCGCGCAATGAAGTGCACGTTGCCGCTGCGTGCCGACTGGGCCACGGCGCCGCCGAGCTCCTCGGCCGAAATATCCTCGCCCGTCGCCTTCTTGAT
>DATGXR010000228.1:0-1806 GCA_035298825.1 Bacteroidota bacterium | reverse complement strand
GTGAATGACCAGTTGTATTGTTTCAATAATCTGGTGCCGCTCACATCCCTGATGCCGGTGGTCATCGCGACTCTGTAGACCGAATCCGCATGAAATGCTGCGCTCGGCGTGAATTGTACCTGATGCGATGCCGTATCGTATGCGATCGTGCCCCGCACTTTTACATTCGCACGGTCGACGACATAAAACGACATGCTGTCGATCGATGAGGGATTCATCGAGCGTGTAAATGTGGCGGTGACGGCGCTGTTGGCGGGCACATCGATCGCTCCGTCGGCCGGCGTGAACGTCGTCACGACCGGGATTGTGCTTGTTTGAAATTCCGTGTACTGATATGTCTTTGTCGTATACGCATACGACGTCCACTCGCTCTTATTCGTGTTGCTTGTGTTATAGACCTGAAGATCGTTCAGATAGTATGGCCCGTTGATCCGATAGGCATTGATCACCCGGCCGTCGAATTTCAGCCGGACTGTCGTGAGGCCCTTGTTCAAGTAGAGATTGTTCGACGAGGCCCACACGATCTCGTTGTCGTCCTTGTCGGCAAGCTTGCCGTTGATCGAATACGATCCGGCATCGATCACATTAATGGTGACGTCGATCGCAAGCCAGTCGTAAAGCCTGTCGTTGTTATCGTCGATGCCCGTCTCCGAATAAGCTCCTGTCAAATGGATGCCGGCAATGGAGTCCGTTCCCGTGATGAAGAAAAACTGATAATTGTTCGCCAGCGACCGATTGTCTGTCGATTTGATGGCCGTGGTCAACGTGACCCTGTAATCGTTCAATGCCTTCAGCGGCGAAGCCGGAGTGAACATGGCGCTCTTTGACGAGGACGTATACGTCACCGTGCCTGTCACGGCGCTCTTCGCCGTATTATCATAGAGCATGAAAGAGGATGGTGTGAACGTCGAGCTGTTCATCTCCTTGTTGAAGACTGCGGTGATGCCGCCATTCACGGGACTGTTGCTCGATGACGGCGCCGGATCGAGCGAGCGGATCGAAAGATCAGAACTGTCGGCGATTGTGGTGAAACTCCATTCCACATCGGACGAGAGCCTGATACCGAAGTCGTCCGTGAGCCCGCTTTTCACAGTGGCGGTGTATCGTGTGCTGTATCGCAAGTCCGATGCCGGCACAAAGACCAGCGTCTTCGATGTGGCGGAATAGGTGAGCGTGCCTGCAACCGGCGTGTTGGTGTAGGTTTCCTTGAGCGTCAACGTGGAAGGCGTCACCTGTGTTTCGGCAACCGGTGTCATCAACGATGCTTCAATGCTCGTGCCCACGGGCACATTCACGCCGGCATTCGAGGGACTCAGGAGTCCGATGGCCATGCCGTTATCAACAGAGAGCGAGACATCCTTTGATGTGAAATTCAGCGTGCCGTCGGTCGCGCTTACGCGCAAGAGGCAGCTGCGGCCCGAAGGCAGCTGCGCGCTGTTGATCGACAGCGACGTCCGGTCGTAATTTGCCGCAAGCGATTGCCAGGTTGTTCCGCCGTCGTTGCTATAGCGGACCGTGTAAAGCACTTTCTCCTGATCCTGATCGGCGCCGCTCCAGGAAAGCGTCTGTGTGCCGGTCCAGGTAACGCCATTTGCGGGACTCGTGATCGATACACTCGGCGCGTGTGCGCTTCGTTTGATCTCCTTCAGGATCGTCGTTCCGCGCCTGATCTGTATCGAACCAAGATCCGTCGGCGACGGCACGAAGAAGGCGAACGATTTCACGGTCAATGTTTTTCCCTCTCCGAACATCGTCGAGCTTGAGAGAAAATTATACGTGCCGACTTGCGATCCCGACCTGTTGAAC
>DATGXR010000227.1:0-5243 GCA_035298825.1 Bacteroidota bacterium | reverse complement strand
CTTTGAGCGCGCGAAGCGCGCCGGCCAACGCTGCATCCGTGCCGCCGGAGTGATCGTGATCGAAAACGGCGCGGATGCGCCGCGTGAGCCGCGGTAGATTCACGTCGCAGTCGTGAATCGAACCCATCACATCGAGCAAACGCTTGACTTCCTCAAGACACTGTTCGTACTGAGGAGTGAATACGTCGGTGAACTGTTCCATGCCGTAGCGCACGCGCTTGCCGTCGATGCGCATCTCGTGAAGCCGCTCCGTTGAATCAGGATGAGCGGTCACTTCCTTTGTATGCGCGCAGAACGCATCGAGCAGTGCGGGCGTCACTTGTTCGCCCATCTCGCGATACGAGCTTTCTAAGGTGCGTGTGCGCGCTCGCGGGGAAGAAAGCGCGTCCGAGAGAAATTTTCTGAAGTGTTGTTTAAATCGCTTGTCGCGCAACCGGGCAAGCGTGTTTTTGAGATGTGTCCTGTAGGTGCGGCGTCTGTTCCGTTCCAGCTCGATCACACGCCCGAGCGCGTCGGGATTCATCCCTGTGGCGGCGGTCCGTTGATATTCGAGAAGAAATTCGATGAAGATGTCCGTATCACGCACATCGCCAAGCGCGCGCAGGAGTGTCTGCAGCCGTGAGCGGTATTTCCTGAACGCCTTCTTTTTAAAATACCGATCGAAGATGGTCAGCACGGCTTTCAGCCTGCGCGCCGACACACGCATGTCGTGAACGGCATCGGGCTCGTTTTTTTTCACGGCCTGTGCGCCGTACGAGAAGACCTCCTTGACTCGCGACCGAAGTACTAGCTTCAATCCGGCTTCGAAACGTTTCTGCGGATCAAGTCGACGAACTTTCCACGGCTTTGCCATATGCGTATGCTTCCCCCTCCGTGCTTCCCGTGCGGTGCGTAATAAAAAAACTACTAAAGAAAGCGCAAAGTTGCAATACGGTCATTCCTGCGCGTAAACACGCACGAACACGACGAGACGGCGGGCCCGCCCGGCGGCACACACACAAACAACCGATCTCTCCCGCCTTGATAGAGTCTGCGCAAATGGTTATGTTTCAAATCAGGGAGAGGATCCTCAATCACGTTTTTGAGCGGCCGCAACAACACTCGGGAGGAAACGATGAAGATCTCCATTGATGAGTTCCGCGTCCAGGAAGGGACAAAGATCGATCTGGCGAAATGGCCGACGGATATCCCGCCGTATGGGAAAACAAAACAACAGTATAAAAAGCTGCTGAAGGAACACATCAAATCCCTGAGCGAGCTTCAGAATCTGCTCTATGCCTACGATCGGTATGCGCTGCTGGTGATCTTTCAGGCGATGGATGCCGCCGGCAAGGACAGCATCATCAAGCACGTCATGTCCGGCATCAATCCCCAGGGATGCCAGGTCTTCAGCTTCAAGCATCCCTCGGCGCAGGAACTTGACCACGATTTCCTCTGGCGCACCACGATGTGTCTGCCGGAGCGGGGACGCATCGGAATCTTCAATCGTTCGTATTATGAAGAGGTGCTCATCGTTCGCGTGCATCCGGAAATCCTCCGGGCCGAGACACTGCCTCCCGAAGTCATCGAGAAAAAATCGATCTGGCGCACACGCTATCGCTCGATCACGGATTTTGAAGACCATCTGTACAGAAACGGCACGCGCATCCTGAAATTCTTCCTTCACATCTCGAAGGACGAACAGCGCAAACGGTTCCTCGAGCGCATTGACCGGCCGGAAAAGAACTGGAAGTTCAATATCGCCGATCTCGAGGAGCGCAAGCGTTGGGACGAATATCAGGATGCCTATGAGGACTGCCTGCGCCACACAAGCACCGCACACGCCCCGTGGTATGTGGTGCCTGCGGATAATAAAGGCAACGCGCGGCTGATCGTCTCGAAGGTGATCCTGGAAACGCTCAAGGGGCTCAAGATGTCGTACCCCGAGCCGGATGAAAAGCACCGCGAGGAGCTCAAACAGATCCGGTCGGAGCTCGAACAATAATTTTTTTTTGCATTCATCACACAACACACGCACGCTCGCATGGCCATTCCCGTCAAACCGGTTGAAACCGTTAAACGCGTCAGAACATATCCGTTCAGCTTTCTCGAAAAAATCGTCAGCCGGAGAAACGCCGTGCTGCTCACACGGCTGCTCATCCTCTTCGTCGTTGTGGTGGGCATCTATTCGACCGTGTTCCATGCGCTCATGCTGCATGAGGGAAAACAGTACCACTGGTTCACCGGCATCTACTGGGTGATCGCGACGATGACCACCGTCGGCTACGGTGATGTCGTGTTTGCAAGTGTGCCCGGCATGATCTTCTCCGTCGTTGTGATCTTCTCGGGAATTTTTTTCATCCTTGTGATCATTCCCTTCACGCTCATCCAGTTGTTCCAGTCGGCCGCGCGCGTACCGCGCGAAGTGCCCGCAGGCACCACAGGCCATGTGATCCTGACGCATTACGGACCCGTCACCAACGTGCTCATCCGCAAGCTCGGTTATTATCAGCTTCCGTATATCCTGCTCACCAACAACGTCGCACAGGCGGCCGAGTTTCGCGATCGTGGTATCCGCTCCGTGCTCGGTGAGATCGACGATCCCGCGACATATCACCAGGTCGGCATCGAACACGCCGCGCTTGTCGCCACAACAGCCGACGACATCACAAACACGCTCATCATCCATGCGGCGAGAGAGAGCTCACAGTCGGTGAGCATTTTGTCCACATCAACCGAAGCCGAGTCGATCGACATCCTGCGCGCCGCAGGCGCCAACGAGATTCTCACGCTTGATGAAATGATGGGACAATCCCTTGCGCGCCGCACGATCGCCGGTGACGCAATTGCGCATGTGATCGGACATGTCGGCACGCTCACGATTGCCGAGGCCGCCGCGCTTGCCACACCGCTTGTGAACAAGAAAGTGAAGGACACGAATTTGCGCCGCCTCACCGGCGTTGAAGTCATCGGCATACAGGAAGGACCCGACTTTTACAGACCCGAGCCCGAGCGTGTGATCTCGAAGCATTCGATTCTCATTCTCGCCGGCAGCGCCGAAGCCGTCACCCGTTACAACGAACTGTTTTGCATCTACAACTCATCGGACGATCCGGTGATCATCATCGGCGCCGGCAACGTGGGCCGCTGGGTGGCCCGCTCGTTCGACGAGCACGGACTTGAGTACCGGATCCTCGAACGCAATCCCGAAAAAATTGCGAACGCACCCAACGTCACACTCACCGATGCGGCAAAGGTCGAAAATCTCAAATCGCTCGGCTTCTTTAAGGCGCCAGCCGTCGTCATTGCCACGCACAAGGACGACATGAATATCTATCTTGCCACACTCTTTCGAAGCCTGAGGCCCGACATCCAGATCGTGAGCCGCGCGACACTCGATCGGAACGTCCCGCTGTTGCATCGCGCGGGATGCGACATCGTGCTGTCATATGCGTCGTTCGGTTCGAATTTCATCCTTAATAACCTCAAACGCGGCGCCTATCTGATGCTCTCCGAAGGCGTCGATGTGTTCAAGGTGCGCACACCCTCCACGCTCATGGGACAGACCATCGAGGAGATCGAGTCGAACAATGCCTCAGACTGGAGTATCATCGGATTCGAATCGAACGGATGCACATCGCTTGTTTCGGGACCCGATCAATTGATCCCGTACGATTCGGAACTGATCCTCATCGCTTCGAACGAATCGGAGGAGGACTTCCTGAAAATGTACGGCCGCGAGATCTGAAAGAAGGAACACCGCTTCGCGGATCTCGCGCGCACGGCGTCGGAAGGCGTGGCGGATTGAACGCAGCTATGAGGACCACCGGCAGCACCTGCGATCTCTCATTGTGCCGCGTTTGCCTAGATTCTGCCGGGAAGGATGAGAAACGAAAGGATCCACAACACGATCACGACCTGCAGGAAACGGTCCCTGTAAAGCACATCGGTCGGATTGGTATTGCCGTTTTCGACGAACACGATCTGCATGTAGCGCAGGATGCCGACAATCACGAACAGCGCCGTAATATAGAGCGAGCGCGTGCGGAAATGCAATTGGATTTCGGGAGAGATTGTATACAGGATGTACGACACGATGATCACACCCGCCATGAGTACCATCGTGGCGTTGATGAATTCGAGATTGTAGTGGCTGATGTTCTTTCTGGTCTCAAGTCCCTGCTCGCTCAATCTGATGTCCTCCCGGCGCTTGGCGATGCCAAGAAACACCGCCAGGAGGAATGTCATGATCACAAGCCACATCGACACAGGGATGCCGGTAACGGCGCCTCCTGCGGCCACGCGCAGCAGGAAGCCGAACGACAGGAGCACGATATCGAGGATCGATACACGCTTGAGACCGAATGAATACAGGAGGTTCGTTGCAATATAGAGGCAGACGATTGCGCACAGCGAGAGACTCACAATCGCGCTAAGCGCACAGGCCGCAGTCAGCAGGACCACGGTGAGCACTGCGGCCATCCGAGTGCTCACATCTCCACGCGCGAGCGGACGGTCTTTTTTTTCGGGATGACGCCGGTCCTCATCGATGTCCTTCAGATCGTTCAGGACGTAGATGCCGCTTGCGGCGATGCAAAAACACACGAACGCCTCGAGCGAGAGCGCCACCATCGACAGATTGTCATAGGAAAATGAAAAAAACAGTGGAGCGAACACGAGCACGTTCTTGATGTATTGTCCGGGTCGAAGCAGTCGTATGAAGTGTTTCATGCACTGTGTCTGAGAATGGGTGAACCTGCGTGTGCGCCTGATGTCAGAGAAAAACACTATTGCTAGTGTGCCAAATTAAATCCACAGATGCAAGGCCCTCCTTGGATCTGTCGCATCAACGCACTCCGACGTATGAATGATCGTCTCGGCTTTCAATGAGCAATCGTTTATTCCATCGGACTTTTACGCTGTGCCGTCACCATTTTTTTCAAAGGAGCAGAGAGACTCGTATGACTATTTCAACGACACACCGATTCCGCCGCGTGGCGGCAACACTGACGCTGTTGTGTGCATTCGTCACGCTCAGCACAGTTGTTGCTCAGACACAGATTTCGGCAGCCCGATTCGAACACATCGCGATCAACGTCGCCAATCCGCATGATGTCGCGAAATGGTATACTGAAAATCTCGGCTTCACTGTCGAGCGCCAGGGCGCCGCTCCGGGATATTCGACGATGATTGTCGACTCCACGCGCAATCTGGCTATCGAGATCTATCATAATGCCGAGCACCCGCTGCTTGAGCCCGTGAAG
>DATGXR010000226.1:0-1635 GCA_035298825.1 Bacteroidota bacterium | reverse complement strand
ACCGACGTCGAGCCTGCGATCACAACGCCGTCAACCGGAATCTTTTCACCCGGACGGACAATGATCACATCATCGACTGCAAGCGAAGCCGCGTCGACATCGCGTTCACTTCCCTCCGGCGTTTTGATGCGGGCAGTGCGGGGCTGAAGCTTCAGCAGCGATTTCATGGCATCGGCAGTGCGCAGCTTCGCCCGGGCTTCGAGCATGCGTCCGAGCACGATGAGCGCGATAATCGTCGAGGCCGTATCAAAATACACATTGTGCACGTGAACCGGGAGCGCCTGTGGAAACAGTGTGACAACCGAGCTGAACACATAGGCCACACCCGTGCCGGTTGCGACAAGCGTGTTCATATCGGCCTGCCCGTGCCGCGCAATCGTGAAGGCCGCCCGAAAGAAACGCTTTCCTGGAATGAACATCACGACCGAAGCGGCGAGAAACAAGATCGTATTCAGCGTGCCGATCGACACGGGCTCCGTGCGCATCCACCACGCGGTCATACTGAGCATGCTCGCTCCCATGATGAACGCGCCGAATGAGGCCGAGATGGCAAAATCGCGTTTCAACAGCCCGTATTCATGCTCCTTACGTTCGGCCGAGCGTGCGTGCTCGCTTTCGGGCGCCATCCCTGCAGCTGGCTCGGAAGCGGGAAGCACAAGCGTGTAGCCCGCCTCCTCGACAGCCGTTTTCAGTTTCCCGAGCATCCCGGCGTCGCCCGCCGAAACGCGCACCGATGCTTTTTCGGTGGCAAGATTGACCGAGGCCGATTCGACTCCGTCGATTTTCAAGAGCGCCTTCTCAACACGCGCCACGCAGCTGGCGCATGTCATCCCTTCAATCGGAAGTGAGAGTGTAGCGATGCGTGGTTCCATTTTGTGACTTCCTTCCCGTCTTCAATCCGCTCAATTGATCGCTGTGAGCACGTAGCCCGCTTCGCTCACGGCTTTTTTGATGCGCTCTTGGCTGACTGCGGCTTCATCGACAACAATCCGGGCCGATCCGACCGCAACAGCATCGATCGTGACACCGTCGATCTTTGAAAGTTCTTTTTTCAACGCCATCACACAGTGACTGCACGACATGCCGTCGATCTTCAATTCGTAGGATTTCATGGAGTGTCTCCTTTTTTTTACCAAGTGGGAATGATGATGATGCATTCAACTGTATGAAATATACGACATGCTCGCACGCGGTGTTGTACAGATAAATGAAAAATTGTTATAACTTTTTTCGGTCGGAAAAATTATTTCTCCTTGTTAACCGGAAGGCGGGGAATTAATTTCTAGAGAAATGTATTCTCCATTGTCGGGCAGAATGCGGGAAATTTATTTCACCTTGTCGATTGGAAGGCGGGAAACGGAGGCGGGTTGCGTGAGAGCGCGTTTCTTGAATTCGCCGGGAGTCAGGCCCGTGACGCTCTTGAACTGTGACGACAAATGCTGCACGCTGCTGTAGCGCATCATCGCTGCGATTTCGCTCAGCGTGTGATCGCCGTATTTCAAAAACTCCTTCACACGCTCGATCTTCTGCCGGATGATATATTGTTCGATCGTGAGCGATTCGACCGATGAGAACAAGACGCTCAGCGAATGATAATCGCGGCCCACTTCCCTGGCGAGATATTCGGAATACTTC
>DATGXR010000225.1:0-2384 GCA_035298825.1 Bacteroidota bacterium | reverse complement strand
GCACCAAATGCCGGCGGCTGGTTCGGATGGTTCATCAACGCCGAAAAGATCCTGCACGATTACGACATCACGCTCGATCATCGATCGGCAGACAGAACCACATCCTCGGTCACTGTCTATCCGCATCAAACCGTACGCCGGTACACATCTGGCATCACTGAAACATTCACGATGATCGATTCGATCAATGCGCTGCTGATCGAACTGACTGCGCCATCGGATGCAAAGATTGATCTTGTTGTGTCTCCGGGCGAGCAGTTTCTTTTGGACTCAACCGTCGCGCTGCCCGGGCGCGCCTGGAAAAGATCCGCTTCGGCTGCGGGTGTGCCTTCCGTCCTCCTTTCTATGCCCTATCGGGTACGCGGCGGCATGGTGTTCGTTCTCAGCGCAGGCAGTTCCATCAGCCAAGCGCGCCGACAATCAGACAGCGTGTATGCGCACCGCACTGAGTTCCGCAATTCGCGCCGGGATCGCATGAACCGGATACTTGAACGCGGCGCAATCTCGACAGCCAAGCCGACAACGCTCGGGAAGGCATTCGCCTGGGCAGTGCTGCAGACAGATGCGCTCATCATGCGCCAGAACGTCAACGGCGTTCCCACCAAAGGAATCTTCGCCGGCCTGCCATGGTTCAACAACTATTGGGGAAGAGATTCGTTTATTTCGCTTGCGGGAGCGACGTACGTGATCGGCAATTTTTCGGATGCCCGCGAGATCCTGCGATCGTATGCACGATTCCAGGAAACGGATTCGACGAGCACGAACTACGGACGCATTCCGAACCTTGTGACAGTCTCGAGCATGCAATACAACACGGCAGACGGCACGCCGTGGTTCGTTGCAGGCGTCGGCGAGTATGTGCGCGCAACGAACGATACCGCATTCTATGGCGAGATGTATCCTGTGATCGTTCGAGCAATCGAAGGCACACTGAAATATCACACAGACTCGCTCCTGTTTCTCACGCACGCCGATGCCGATACCTGGATGGACGCCGTTGGACCCGACGGCCCCTGGTCGCCCAGAGGCACGCGCGCCAACGACATCCAGGCCTTGTGGTGGAAGCAGCTTCGAGTATCAGCTGAAATCGCTTTGTGGAATCACGACACAGCGCGCGCACGCTCATGGAGCATGCTTGCGCAACAACTCGCCCGTACTTTCAACACATACTTTATTGATTCCGTTAACGGCCGCATCTACGATCATCTGAATGCCGACGGCACGCACTCGATCCAGGAGCGGCCTAACGAGCTCTTCTGTCTCCAGGGACTCGTCAGCGCACCTGCGATGATCCGGCGCGTCACAAATCGCATGCTTTCGGAGCTTGTCTACACGCACGGCACGAGCTCGCTTGCACAGACCGACAGCGCCTTCACGCCGTATCATCATTACGAACCTTATTATGTGCAGGATGCCGCCTATCATAACGGCATCGTCTGGACGTGGCTGAACGGCGCTGCCATACATGCTGCCACGCTGTGCAACTACCAGGACGCTGTTTATCCGGTCACACTGAATATGGTCCACCAGATTTTGGACCGGGGATGCGTTGGCGCGCTTTCGGAATTGCTGGATGCGCATGTGCGACCGGGAGAGCGCGAGCCACGGCTTTCCGGCACATACTCTCAGGCCTGGAGCCTTGCAGAGTTCGTGCGATCGATGTATGAAGACTATCTCGGCGTGCGCGTCGACGCGCGAATGCGGAAGATCGTTCTTCAACCGCACCTGCCCGTCGGACTCTCGGATGTCACATTTGCTGTGACGACACCCGACGGAATGATTTCAATTCGATACGAGAAAAAAGGCACGCACCTTCTTGTCACGCCAATCAGCCACGCAACATGTGTCTACAGACTCGTCGTTGCACGGGGTGATTCATCGATTGTTGTCTCTGATGTCGCATCCGAGATAATCGATCCTGCACACCGCACTCAGGCACGGTCGCTTAGTGTCACACTGCCTGCCCCCCCTGTGCGGCTTCCCCGGCTTGCACGTCCGGTGCTTCTGCCGTATTTGAAGGCGCTCAAGGGTCCGTCCTATCCGCTTCTTTCTGTTGCCGAAGCAGGCGCGAAAAATCCCAGTGCGCGCACACTCTTCGACGCGCAGGATTCATCGGGTGACGATCGCGGTCCCTCCCCGGGCACATACACCTATCCCTCATCGGTGCATCTGAAACCGGGCTCACTCGATATCACACACGCCCGCATTCGTTATGACGCAAAGCATGTGTATGTGACGCTTGTCTTTCGCCGGCTCTCGGATCCCGGATGGCATCCGGAATACGGATTTCAGCTGACGCTTGCCGCGATTGCAATTCACCGGAGCGCACACGATACGGCAATCGATGTCGGTGTGAATTCGAAGATGCGGCTTGCGCCCGAATA
>DATGXR010000224.1:0-20428 GCA_035298825.1 Bacteroidota bacterium | reverse complement strand
GCTTCGATCGCGCTCACGATCCCGCTGCTCGAAACACTGTTCTCGCAGCCCGCGGCACAGGGACAGAGCGTCCAGTCGGTGCAGGCGCCGGCCTCGGTGACTGCGCCGGTCGATTCGCTCTCTGTCACATCGAGACTTTCGGCGGCGAAGGACAGTGTGATGCGCAGGCTGAACGCGTATTTGTACACGGGCGATAAGACCGACACGCTGTTCAAGATTTGCGTGATCATCCTCCTGATGTTTTTCTTCAAGAATTTGTTCGACTATCTCCAGTCCTATCTTATGGCGTACGTCGAACAGGGATCGATGATGGACATCCGCAACGATCTCTACGAGCACATGCATAATCTTTCGCTCGGATATTTCTCGAACGAGCGAACGGGCAGCCTCATCTCGCGCGTGACAAACGACGTCAACGTGGTCAACGGCGGCGTCTCGGCGACATTCGTCACGATGCTCAAGCAGCCGCTGCTCATTATCGTTTTCCTGGGCATGGCGATTGCGCTGAGCTGGAAGCTGACGATCCTCGCGTTCCTCGTGTTTCCCGTGATCCTCCTGCTTGTGAGCGTGATCGGTCTGCGCCTCTACAAGCAGAGCGGCATCATGCAGGAGAAGATGGCCGATATCACGAGCGTGCTCCAGGAAACGATTTCGAACGTGAAGGTCGTGAAGGCCTTCGCCATGGAAGATTTTGAGAACCGGAAATTCCGCCGCGAAACCGGAAGCTATTTCAAAACGATTCTGCACGTCACGCGCATTCGAAATCTCGCATCGCCCACCACCGAACTGCTCTCGATCGTTGCGGCATCGGCCATTATCTGGTACGGAGGGCGGCAGGTGCTCATTACCGGCGAGATGACCGCGTCTCAGTTCATCGGCTTCCTGCTCGCCATCTTCCAGCTCATGCAGCCGGTGAAGGAACTCTCGAGCGTGCATAACCGACTCCAGGAATTCGCGGCGGCGGGACGGCGCATCTTCGAGATCCTGGACAAGAAACCCGAGATACAGAATGCGCCGGGCGCAGTGAAGCTCGACGGCATCACGCGCGAGATTGAGTTTCGCGACGTCTGCTTCGGATACACATCCGAAGAGAATGAAACGCGGCAGGTGCTCTCGAATGTGAACGTGTGTGTGCGCAAGGGCGAAGTGGTGGCGATCGTGGGGCCGAGCGGAGGAGGCAAGACGACGATGGTCGACTTGATCCCGCGCTTCTACGATCCAACCGCCGGAGCGATCCTGATCGACGGCAAGGATCTTCGCGCGATCGATGTGCGATCGCTTCGCGAACAGATTGGCATCGTCACACAGGAGACGATCCTCTTCAACGATTCGGTGCGAAACAATATCGCCTACGGCGTCTCGGACTGTCTCGAAGAGAACATTATCGCTGCTGCTGCGGCGGCCAACGCGCTTACATTTATCGAGGCCATGCCGAACGGATTCGACACGATGATCGGCGATCGCGGCGTGAAACTTTCGGGCGGCCAGCGGCAGCGGTTGTCGATCGCGCGCGCGATTCTGAAAAATCCGCCGATCATGATCCTCGACGAGGCAACGTCGGCACTCGATTCGGAAAGCGAGATCCTCGTGCAGGAAGCGATCGAACACCTCATGCAGAACCGCACGTCGTTCGTGATCGCGCACAGGCTTTCGACAGTACGCAATGCCGACCGGATCATCGTGCTCGACCAGGGGAAAATCGTGCAGGAGGGACGACACGTCGAGCTCATGAAGCAGACCAACGGCTTGTACAGAAAATTACACGATATGCAATTTCAGTCGGCGCAGTCCTAATCATTCACTCAATACAATTTTGTATGGATACATTGTCTCAAAAAGATGCGCGATTCTCAACTGCGGTTTTCGTCGGATTGCTCGTGCAGCTCTGTGTGATCTCGGTTTCGATCGCGGCCGCGTCGCTTGCGTTCGGACTGATGCTGATTGCGATGACTGTTTGGATGGTAAGCCGGAAACAGTGGATCGTCAAGCCGACACCGCTTGATTATTACCTCCTTGCATACTGCATCGTCGAACTCGTCTCGGCGGCGCTCGCGGTGTACCCTGCCGCCGCGTTCCATAATGCGAAGCGGCTGCTGCTCATATCGATCGTCTATGCAACCGCGGTCGGATTCGATACGCGAAAGAAAATCAACAACGGACTCTTCATTTTCGTCTTCGCCGTAGCGGGACTCTCTGCCGCAGAGATCGGCATTTACTTCGCCGATCACAAAGACCGGCTCAACATTTTTCAGTCGTACATGACCGCAGGCGGATTGAAGATGATGCTCTCGCTTGTGATCATCCCATTTCTGATCAGCCCGACGACGCCGAAACGCGAACGATTGCTCTATGGATTTTTCCTGCTGCCGATTGTGTGCGCACTGATGCTCACGAACACGCGCTCCTCATGGCTCGGTTTCATCGCCGGCGGCATCGTCATTGCGGTGCTCCAATCGAAAAAATTTCTTCTTGTGCTCGCGGCGATGATTGTCGCTTTTTTCCTCTTCGCCCCGGCGCATCAGGTGGACCGTGCGCGCAGCATCGTTGACCTGTCGCATCCGAGCAATTACGGGCGTCTGAATATGTGGAAGACCGGGTTGAGAATCGCGCACGATCATCCGCTGCTCGGCGTGGGCGATACCGATCTGCATGTCTTCTACGAGCAGTACAAGGACGCTTCCGATGTCGAGACCGGCGGACATCTTCACAATAATTTCGTTACGCTGCTCGTCACGATCGGCGGGATCGGACTCGCGGTAGTTTGTGCGCTGTTCGTCCGCATTGCGCTTGTTCTTTACCGGCTCTACCGGCAGCATCGGGCAGACTGGCTCTACGGGTCCATTCTCTCCGGAGTGCTTGCGGCATTCTGCGGATTCCAGGTCAACGGAATGTTCGAATGGAACTGGGGAGATCACGAAGTGATGGTGTTCCTCTGGTTCTTTATCGGACTTGCGTTGGCGGCTGATGCTGTCTCACGCCGGGAGGCGCTGGCATGATTTCAGTGATCGTCATTACGAAGAACGAATCACATAACATCGACGCCTGCCTCGACAGTGTTCGCTGGAGTGACGACATCATCGTCGTCGACGCCGAAAGCGCGGACGATACGGCCGAGCGCGCGCGCCGGCATACTCCTCATGTGCACGTGAGGAAGTGGGAGGGATTTTCAGCCGCCAAGACGTTCGCCGTCGGATGCGCACGACATCAGTGGGTGTTATGGCTCGATGCCGATGAGCGCGTGATGCCCGAACTGGCCGACGAAATTTCGCGACTCGATCTCGACAACACGCCGAATGCGGCGTATACAGTCGCGCGGCGCGCTTATTTTCTGGGCCGATGGATCAGGCATTCGGGCTGGTATCCGGGCCGCGTGGCCCGTCTCTTCAGAAAGGACAAGGCGCAGTTCACCACAGCGGCGGTGCATGAGGGACTGGCAATTCATGGAAATATTGCCGACCTTTCACAAGACCTGCTACATTATACCGATCCGAATCTGTACCATTATTTTGAGAAATTTAACCGTTACACGACGCTTGCCGCAGAGGAGTCGTTCGCGCGGGGAAAACGTTCCGGCCTGAGCGATTTGCTTGTGCGGCCTGCGTGGCTGTTTTTGAAGATGTACGTGCTCAGACGCGGATTCCTTGACGGAATGCAGGGACTCATCCTCGCGCTGCTTTCATCGGCCTATGTGTTTACGAAATATTCGAAGCTGTGGGAAGCGGAGCACAACAAACAAGAGTGAAGAAACGAGCGACCGATGCCGCCGCAGGAATTGATGCGGAGACGGGATGCGGAGCAGGCGGGAGGGCGTCGGATTTGCAGACCGGGGAACTGAAATGAAATTCGGAATAGTCGGGAATCTGGCGAAAGACACGATCAGCGAAGCCGTACTTCGACTTTTAAATTGCGATGAAAAGGAAGAAATCGAATTTCTTGTCCACGAGGAACTGGGCAGGGTCGTCAATAAAAAATTCGGTTCGAAACTCATCCCGAAACATCAGCTGCTCGACGAGGAGCATCTCGTGCAGCAGAGCGACATCATCATCGCATTCGGCGGCGACGGAACGATTCTGTCGACGGCCCGCATGGTCGGACGCGCGCAGGTGCCCATTGTCGGAATCAATCTCGGCAAGCTCGGCTTCCTCGCCGAATTGTCGCTCGATGAGATGGACGCGTTCATACGCGACATCCTGAACAACCAGCATGCGGTCGAAGAACGCACCGTGATCAAAGTGTCGATCGACGGAACGGACAACGAGCTTACCGCGCTCAACGAAGTGGTTGTCGACAAGAGCGTGTCGTCGCGCGCCATACAGATGGCGGCCTATGTCGACAACGATTATCTGATCGGCTTCACCGGCGACGGATTGATCGTTGCGACGCCCACGGGGACAACCGGATATGCGCTTGCTGCCGGCGGACCGATTGTCGTTCCCACGACGAGCGTGCTGACGATTCAGCCGATTTCGGCGCACACGCTCACCGCCCGCACGATGATCGTGCCCGATGAGAGCATCATACGCATCGATATCTCGGACGGTGCGGCCGAATCGCGCGTCACTGTTGACGGACAGCAGGAAATTATTGTGAAACCGCCCGTCACGGTCACCGTGCAGAAGGCAGACTATACGATCAAGCTCGTGAAGCCGAAGGACAGAAGCTATTACGACGTCCTGCGCGCAAAATTGATGTGGGGCAGAGATCTCCGAGTCTATCCGCGGAATTCGATGAAATAAATTTGCAGCCGACGGCGATTGTCCTGGACACAGGGCGGGCGCGGCCGCAAGAATCATTGGGAACCACAGTGATGAAATATCTGATCATAATTATCGTGACGGCAATGACACTCGCATCATGCTCTGCACCGACATACAGGTCCGAATTCGACATCTCCGGCGCAAAGATCCTAATTGGCGAGATCGACCGCTCCGTGCTCGAGCATGATTTGGCCTTTGCGTGGTTTAAGACCGGATACGACAAGTATGTGCCCGAAACCGCCCCGGTCGAGTCGCTGAAAACGTCGGCACATAATCTTCGTTTTATCGTCTTTCTCGGCACATGGTGCTCCGACTCGAAAGCTGAAGTGCCGAAATACTTCAAATTTTTCGATGCGCTGCACGTTCCGGCTGACCATATCACGATGTTCGGACTCGATCGGATGAAAAAAGCTGAAAATCGCGATGCCGAATCATATGGGGTCACGAAAGTTCCCACACTGGTCGTGATTTCGGGAAAAACGGAAATCGGTCGGATCGTCGAACAGCCGCGTCAGGGAATTGAAGAGGATATCCGCCGCATGCTCGATCCGACGCGCTGAAGTTCTATGCGGCGAGAGAGCTCCCGATCACCAAAAACCTTGCATTATTGACCATTTTTTTGTATACTTGATACTATGTAGCATTGGGTATCCGCGTCGGAGTCATGGTGCTCCGATTTTTTATTTTTATTGAATGATAGAATGTCGACGATAACTCTTACATTTCCTGACGGCAGCACAAAATCCTTCGAGCAGGGCACGACCGGCATGCAGGTGGCTGAATCGATCAGCCGCGGTCTGGCCAAGAATGCGCTTTCACTTTCGGTGAACGGCGAAGTATGGGATCTTCAGCGACCGATCACGACTGATGCGTCGATCAGGATTTTTACCTGGAACGATCCCGAGGGAAAGAATACCTACTGGCACAGTTCGGCGCATTTGATGGCCGAGGCCATCGAAGCACTGTTCCCAGGCACGAAATTCGGCATCGGTCCCTCGATCGAAAACGGATTCTACTACGATATCGACATGGGCGACCATTCGCTGACGCAGGCCGATCTTCAGGCGATCGAAGCGAAGATGGGCGAGCTTTCGAAACGCGACGTCCCGTACGAACGCAGCGAAGTGAAGTGGGAAGATGCGGTTAACTATTTCACGACAAAGAATGATCCGTACAAGCTCGAGCTGCTCGACGAATTCAAGGGACAGCAGATCAGCATGTACCATCATGGCAATTTCACGGATCTGTGTTACGGTCCGCATCTGCCGTCGACAGGGAAGATCAAGTTCGTCAAACTGATGAGCATCGCGGGCGCCTATTGGCGCGGATCGGAAAAGAACAAGATGCTGCAGCGTATCTACGGCATCACGTTTCCGACGAAGCAGGAGTTGGACGATTACATCTTCCGGATCGAAGAGGCGAAGCGCCGCGATCACCGCAAGCTCGGCCAGGAACTCGAACTCTTCATGTTCTCGCCGGCGATCGGATCGGGTCTTCCGATCTGGCTTCCGAAGGGAACGATCATCCGCGAGCAGCTCGAAAATTTTCTGCGCACTGAGCAGCGCAAGCGCGGCTATCAGTCCGTCGTGACGCCGCACATTGCGAATTTGAATTTATACAAGACATCGGGACATTATCCGTACTACAAGGAATCGCAGTTCGCTCCGGTGACGATGGAAGACGGCGAACAGTTTTTGCTGAAGCCGATGAACTGTCCGCATCATCATCAGATCTACAGTTCGAAGCCGCGGTCGTACCGCGATCTTCCTGTGCGTCTGGCCGAATTCGGCACGGTGTACCGCTACGAACAATCGGGCGAGTTGAACGGCCTGACGCGCGTGCGGTGCTTTACGCAGGACGACGCGCACATCTACTGCGCGCACGATCAGTTGAAAGCGGAGATCAAGAACGTCGTCGAGCTCACGCAGCTCGTCTTCACGACGTTCGGCATGGAAGTCAAGACGCGTCTCTCGTACCGCGACGACAAGAACGCGGAGAAGTACGGCGGCAACACGGAGTTCTGGGATCAGGCGCAGCGCGAAATTAAGGAAGTGGCTGACGAGATGGGACTCGATTACTTCATCGGCATCGGTGAAGCGTCGTTCTATGGCCCGAAGATCGATTTCATCGTGAAGGACGCGATTGGGCGCCAGTGGCAGCTCGGCACGGTTCAAGTCGACTATGTGATGCCCGAGCGCTTCCAGCTCGAGTTCACCGGATCGGATGGACAGAAGCATCGTCCCGTGATCATCCATCGCGCACCCTTCGGCTCGATGGAACGATTCATCGGACTGTTGATCGAACATTTCGCAGGCGAATTCCCGGTGTGGCTTGCGCCCGTGCAGGCGGTGGTGCTGCCGATCGCCAGCGCGCATGCCGACTACGCGAAGTCTGTGACGGATGCGCTGCATGCCGCCGGCATCAGGGCCGAACTCGACGACCGCAACGAAAAAGTCGGCTATAAGATCCGCGAATGGGAATTGAAAAAGGCCCCCTACATGCTCGTCGTGGGGGAAAAGGAACGGGAAGCCGGAGCGGTGGCCGTGCGCAAGCACAAGCTCGGTGACAGCGGCACGCTCGCACTCGACGAATTCATCAAACAGATTCAACACGAAAATTCTGTTCACACACTCACAGTATAGGAGATACGCGCATTAAACCAAAACGTCCTCGTCTGAATGACGAAATTCGCGTCGACTCAATCCGCGTAATAGACGACACGGGTGTACAACTCGGTGTCATGTCGCCGCGTGAAGCCATAGCGCTTGCACAGCAAAAAGAGAAGGACCTCATTGAAGTTGTGCCCAATGCCGTTCCACCGGTCTGCAAGATCATGGATTTCGGCAAGTACAAGTACGAACTGGCAAAGAAGGAAAAGCTTCAGAAGAAGCACCAGCACGTGTCACAGGTGAAAGAACTCCGGTTTCACCCCAACACCGACGTACATGACTTTGAGTTCAAGACCAAACACGCCCTGACATTCATTGAAGAAGGCGACAAGGTCAAGGCGACTGTGATTTTCAAGGGACGCGAAATCGCGTACAAGGAACTGGGCGAAACGCTGTTGACCAAATTTGTGGAACGGCTCGGTACCGTAGCCAAGGTCGACCAGCCCATACATATGGAGGGACGCAATATGATCGTGCTGTTGGTCCCCGACAAAACCGTTAAAACAAAGCCGGCAGACGGAGCCGGAGATAAAAAACCTTCAGCAGTTAAACAAACACAATAAGCACAAAGGAATCGTATGCCGAAGATGAAATCACACCGCGGCGCTTGCAAGACGTTCGGTGTCACAGGCTCGGGCAAGATCAAGCGGCGGAAGATGAACCGCAGCCACATCCTGACCAGCAAAACAACGAAGCGGAAACGCCATCTGCGCCGTTCGACACTCGTGTCGGGCGTTGAAGAGAAGAACATCCGCATGATGTTGTTAGCATAACACACAGTGTAAATCACAGAACCATTCTTTCATTTATAGGAGCCAAGAGCAACTATGCCTCGTTCGCAAAACAAAGTTGCCTCCCATCGCCGTCGCAAGCGTATTATCGCAGAAGCGAAAGGTTACTGGGGTGCGAGAAGTAAGGTGCTGACAGTCGTCAAGCACGCGGTCGACAAAGGATTTCAATACGCCTATCGCGATCGCAAAGCCAAAAAGCGTACATTCCGTCAACTGTGGATCACACGTATCAACGCGGCCGCCCGCTTGCACGGGTTGACCTACTCGCGTCTGATCGACGGTCTGGTGAAGAAACAGATCTCGATCAACCGCAAGGTGCTCGCCGAACTTGCCGTTCATAATCCTGATGCCTTTGCAGAGATTGTCAAGTTTGTAAAAGCATAACGTGAGTACATGTAAAAGCTCTCCATCCGAATTCCCTGGAAAGCGGTGGAGAGCTTTTTTACTTTTCAAACACATTTATTTTTCCGGCGGGATGCCCCCGTCACTCCCATGGAAATACACGCAACCGCAGAATCTCTCGATGCGGCGATCACGACGCTGCGCGGCGAGCTTGCCGACGCATTCTCCCGCATCTCATCCCAGGCCGACGCCGAAACCTTCCGCATCGCCTATCTGTCGCGCAACGGCAAGGTCGCAGCGCTCTTCGAATCGATGAAGACACTGCCAGGAACCGATAAGCCGGTCTTCGGAAAAAAACTCAACGAGCTGAAAAAATTTGCGGAAGGCACATTCGCCGAAACCGCCGCGCGCATCGAAACCGCCGCCGCCTCCACCCGATCGACGATCGACCTGACGCTGCCCGGCCGCACGCTGCCCCAGGGCACGGTGCATCCGATCACGCAGACGCTGAACGAAATCAAATCGATCTTCTTCGCGATGGGATTCGACCTCGCCGACGGTCCCGAGATCGAGGACGACTATCACAATTTCGAGGCGCTCAATTTTCATCCGAATCATCCGGCGCGCGATATGCAGGACACGTTCTTCGTCGCGAAGGATGTGCTGCTGCGCACGCATACGTCGCCTGTGCAGATTCGCGTCATGAAGAACCAGCAGCCGCCGATCCGCACGATCATGCCCGGACGCGTCTACAGGAACGAGGCGATCAGCGCGCGAAGTTATTGCATGTTCCACCAGGTCGAGGGACTCTTCGTCGACAAGCATGTGACGTTCAGCGAACTGAAGGGCACGCTCGTCGCATTCGCGAAACAATTCTACGGAAGCGACATCAAATACAAGTTCCGTCCGAGCTACTTCCCGTTCACGGAGCCGAGCCTGGAAATGGACATCACCTGCTTCCTGTGCAAAGGGAAGGGATGCCGCATCTGCAAGCACAGCGGATGGCTCGAAGTGCTCGGAGCGGGTATGGTGCATCCGAACGTGTTTAAAAACGTCGGCTACGATTCCGATGCGTACACAGGGTATGCCTTCGGCATGGGGATCGAGCGCATTACGCTCCTGCGACATGGCGTGACCGATATCCGCCTGCTCTTCGAAAATGACGTTCGGTTTCTCCGCCAATTTTAAAAAATTTATTCTCATGCGCATATCATTGCAGTGGTTGAAATCATACGTGGATGTTGATGCGTCTCCAGAGGAGATCGCGCAGAAGCTGACGTCGGCCGGACTCGAGGTCGAGTCCGTCGAAAATCTCGGTCAAAAATTCGACAAGTTCGTGGTCGGGTACGTCAAAAATGTGGTGAAGCATCCGAAAGCCGACAAGCTGTCGCTGTGCGATGTGGCGATTTCGGAGACGGAGACGATCCGCGTCGTCTGCGGCGCGCCGAATGTCGCGGCCGGACAAAAGGTTCCGGTGGCGCTCGTGGGCGCGCTCATCCCGAGCAATCTGCACGACCCCGAAGGCAAGCCGTTTGTCATCGCGAAGGCGAAGATACGCGGCGAGGAATCGAACGGCATGATCTGCGCCGAATCGGAACTTCAACTGAGCGACAATGCCGACGGCATCATGGTCCTGAAAGACACGGCGCGCGTCGGCACACCGCTGGCCGAATATCTCGGTCTGGACGATGTGGCGTTCGAGATCGGCGTCACGCCGAACCGTCCCGATTGTCTCGGTCATATCGGTCTGGCACGCGAGGTCGCCTCGGCGTATGGAGTGGAGTTGAAGCTGCCCGATGCGCCCATCGTCGAGAAGCAGGACGATCCAGTATCGGCCGCAGCGACCGTGAAGATCGAGAACACGACGGACTGCCCGCGCTATGCGGCGCGCATCGTCAGAAATGTCACGATCGGACCCTCGCCCACATGGATGCAGGATCGTCTCACCGTGGCCGGTGTGCGTCCCATCAATGCAATCGTCGATGTCACGAATTATGTGATGCTCGAATACAACCAGCCGTTGCACGCCTTCGATTACGACAAGCTTGGCGATCGGACGATCGTTGTGAAGACGGCTCAGCCTGGCGAAAAATTCACGACACTCGATGGCAAGGAACGTTCGCTGCCCGATGCGGCTCTCATGATCTGCGACGCCACGCGGCCGGTTGCGGTGGCCGGTGTGATGGGCGGTTTGAATTCGGAAATTTCAACCGAGACGACAGCGGTGCTGCTCGAAAGCGCGTACTTCAATCCCGTGAGTGTTCGGAAGACATCGAAGCATCTCGGATTAAGCACCGATGCCTCGTACCGATTCGAGCGGGGGATCGATCCGTCTGCCACAGTCGATGCGTTGAATCGCGCCGCAAGCCTCATCGCCGAAATCGCCGGAGGCACGGTCTGCGCCGGCGTGATCGATGTGTATCCTTCGCCGATTGCGCCGAAGCAGGTAGGCGTGCGGCCGTCGCGCGTCAATCAGGTGCTCGGCACATCGATCACTCGCGATCAAATGATGAAGTTCCTTCGCTCGATCGATATACGTATCAACGATCGGAGTGCTGCCGCTGACAGCGCGCGCACTCAGGGCGGCGTCATTACCGACGATGAGCCGATCGCCTGCGTGATCCCCACATTCCGGCCCGATATCGAGCAGGAGATCGATCTTGTTGAGGAAGTGGCGCGTCTGCATGGCTTCACGAACATCGAAGACAAGATGGTGAGCGAGATCGATTTCTCAAACAAGCACGTCACGGTGCCGGCATCGGACCGGGTCAGAGAATGGCTCGTGGGAGCCGGCTTCAACGAGATCGTCTCGAACAGTCTGCTCGACGAATCGATCGCGGCTGTCTTTTCGGACAAGCTCGTCCGGTTGCTGAATCCGATCAGCAAGGAACAATCGGTCATGCGCCCGAATCTGCTTGTTTCAATGCTTCAGACTGTCGTGCATAATTCGAAATACGGCACGGAGAATCTGCGCGTGTTCGAACTCGGACGCGGATTTGAGGTTGCCGACGCTGCTGAAAACGGGATGCCGATCAGAGGATTCAGGGAGCGCAATCTTGCGGGAATATGTCTTACCGGCAAAGCGGCCGCTTCTTCTTGGTATGGACCCGAGCGTCCGTTCGATCTCTTCGATATGAAAGGGATCGTGCATTCGCTTCTCGACAAAATTGCTCTTGACAAATTTGCTTTTATTTACTATGATGCACAAGATGCTTTAACTGAACAAAGAGTTGGTATTGAAATCAATGGAGTTGATGCGGGTTATTTTGGCAAGGTCAACAGCGCGATCTGCAAAAAATTAAAGATTGAAAATGATGTTTTTATTGCAGAACTTAAAATAGACGCACTTGAAGAACGGGAACGCGCGTTCAGACAATATGTGCCCGTACTTAAGTATCCCGTGGTAGGACGCGACATCGCATTTATTGTAGAGAAAGACACTACGTCCGCATCGATTGAAGAAACAATTCGCACGAGCGGGGGTATGCTTTTGCGCTCGGTAGAGTTGTTCGATTTGTTTGAAGGGAAATCGGTGGGTGAGGGAAAGAAGAGCGTCGCATATTCGCTTCGCTTTGCATCGCCCGAGCGCACACTGACCGATGCAGAAATCGAAAAGGCGATGAACGCCGTCATTGCGGCAGTCACACAACAACATCACGCGACAGTTCGCGCGATGGAGATGCGCTAACAACCGGAACCATCTTCTCATGCACTTAGAACAAGTTTCCATCGAAGAACAGCAAAATCCGTTTGCCTCGGCGCTCGAGCCGGTGTGGGAAAAAGTGCGCGTCGCGGCAGTGCAATTGGCATCGCTGCGCGAAGAGAACAGACTGTTGGAAGAACGAATCGGGCGACTTGAAGCGGAAGTGCGCCGATCGGACGAGGCCCTCGCGGAAAAAGCGGAGGAACTTGCGCAGCTCAAGGCGGAGATTGAAACCCTGGGGGCGGCGAGCCGGACCCCGGTGCAGTGTCCCGCAGTGCTCGGTGCAGACGAGCGACTGCAGCTGCAGGAAAAGATCAAAACGGCTCTCTCAAAAATCGACACGTATCTGTCGGCATCATGACCGGGCGATACCGGCGGATGCACAGTTGCTGATGCGGATGACATCGGACTCTTGTTACTACCAACACATGGCATTGCTCAATGGACAGAAAAAGCGTTAAAGTCAAAATATTCGGATCGGAGTACCCTCTTCGCGGCGAAAGCGAAGAATTTACCAAAAAGGTGGCCGCATATGTGGACGAGATGCTGACGTCGATTCACTCGAAAATTCCCGAGCAGCCGCCCCTGACCGTTTCTGTCCTTGCGGCTTTGAATATCACCGAGGAATTGCTCAAAGAAAAAGAGAAGAATCAGCAATTGATTGCAGCGTTGGAAGTTGAAGTCAAAAAACTTGTGAACTACCTCGATACAAGTATTCAAGCTGGCGACTAACAAATTTGTGTTTGGATGAAGTAAGCGTGTCTGGATCCGGTTGTGTCTATCCGCATCCTCAGCCATAGTCAATCACAATAAAGAACCAACACTTTATGTAAGGGAATCCGGCTCAACATCGTCATATTGCAGGCCTCATCCGGCCGATGGCCGGAAGCGCGAACGACCTTCGGGTTTCTTCTGATCTCTTTGCAGAGCGGAGGATAGCAAACAGTGGAAGCAAGAAATGATGTGGCGGACACCCAACGTGTAACGGAAAGGGTTCTTTCATTACACTTGACTATGGTTGCCGTGCGGATTTTTATTTTTAAAATAGCGCCAACCGGGGAATAAGAGCGGCGCGTAATGTGTTATATGGGCTATATCACTGTTAAGACTATGGAGCGTGTATGGATATTTATCTATTGATTATTATTGATGCGTTTGTCGCTGTGTTTGCATTTGTCGGTGGATGGTTTTTTTCAACCCGCGTCGGTCAAAGCAAGGTGATGAGTGCGGAGGAGCGGGCAAAGAAGATCATAGCGGATGCTGAGCGGGATGCGGCTGCAACCACGCGCGAGAAACTGCTTGAAGTGAAGGATGAATGGTACAAGAAGAAACAGGAATACGATAACGACGTCAATCAGAAACGCAACAAGCTTCAGGCCTACGAAAAACAGCTGCACGGACGCGAAGAGAACATCGACAGGAAGGTCGAGCTGCTCAACAAAAAAGAGCGGGAAGTGATGCAGCTCCAGAAGAAGAACGAGGACTTGTCGAAAGTGCTTGAGGCCAAGAATATCGAAATCGACAAGATGATCGCCGACGAGAACGTTCGCCTTGAACGCGCTTCGGGCATGTCGCGCGACGAGGCCCGGCGTCATCTGATGGATAATTTGACGGATGCTGTCAAGACCGAATCTGCGCAGATGCTCAAGGACATCCGCGACAAGGCGCGCGAAGAGGGCAAAAAGGACGCGCAGAAGATCATCGTCCAGGCCATCCAGCGCACCGCAGCCGACCATGCGGTGGAAACCACCGTCAGCGTGCTGAACATTCAGAGCGATGAAATGAAGGGCCGCATCATCGGCCGCGAGGGCAGGAACATCCGCGCATTCGAGGCCGCCACGGGCGTCGACGTCATCGTCGATGATACGCCTGAGGCAGTCATCCTTTCGGGATTCGATGCCTTCCGCCGCGAAGTGGCCCGCGTCTCGCTCGAGCGGCTGATCGCCGACGGACGAATTCATCCGGCGCGCATCGAGGAAGTCGTCGAAAAGGTCCGCAAGGAACTTGAAGAGGAAACCATCCGCATCGGCGAAAATGCATTGCTTGAAGTCGGACTTCCCGGCGGACATGCCGAGATCGTGAAGCATCTGGGACGCATGAAGTACCGTTCGAGCTACGGCCAGAACCTGCTCCAGCATTCGATCGAAGTCTCGTATCTCTGCGGCATCATGGCGGCGGAGCTGGGGATCGACATCAATCTGGCGAAACGCGCCGGGCTCCTGCACGATATCGGCAAGACTGTCGACCGTTCGATCGAGGGTCCCCATGCGATTCTCGGATTCGAACTTGCCAAGAAATACAGCGAGCATCCGATCGTCATCAACGCGATCGGTTCGCATCACGAAGATATTCCGATGGAGCATCCGATCGCCGCGCTTGTGCAGGCTGCCGATGCCATCAGCGGCGCCCGTCCCGGCGCACGCCGCGAATCGGTCGAAGGATATGTGAAGCGCCTCGAGAAACTCGAGAACATGGCAAGCTCGTTCCAGGGCGTCGACAAGACGTACGCGATACAGGCGGGACGAGAAGTCCGCGTGATCGTCGAACATGATAAAGTGGATGATGCCGGCGCCGATCAGCTGGCGCATGATATTGCCCGCAAGATTCAGCAGGAAATGGAATATCCCGGACAGATCAAAGTGGTCGTGATCCGTGAAGTGCGATCCGTCTCATATGCCAAATAATCGTATGGTCCTGATCGGAGTCACTGGCGGCATTGGAAGCGGCAAATCAACTGTGTGCGAAGTGTTCACCCGTCTGGGCGCGCCGGTGTTTTCTGCCGATCAAAGCGCCAAAGACATCGCGGATACCGATCCCGCTGCGCGCAAAGAAATTATCGCGTTGCTCGGACCATCGTCGTACACGGCAGCAGACACGCTCGATCGCGCGCTTGTCGCCTCGAAAGTGTTTGCGCATCCCGAGCTGCTTCAGCGGCTCAACGAGATCCTTCATCCGCGCGTGTTCGAAAAAATCGACGAGTGGCGTGAGACGATCCACGCTCCGTACGCGCTCGTCGAGGCCGCGCTGATCTTCGAATCGGGACTCGACGAGGTGCTCGATTACACACTCGTTGTCATGGCCGACGATCAGATCCGGATCGAGCGGACCATGCAACGGGGAGGCATGACGAGAGATCAGGTGCTCGGCAGGATGATGCAGCAGATGCCGAATGACGAATTGAAGAAGCATGGCGATTTTTTCATCGTCAACGAAGGAACGGTGGACGACCTTCAATCAAAAGTGCGATTTTATCATACGCTGTTTTCCTCACTCACACAACGAAAAGAACTCGATGACAACGACGCTTGAACAGGAACACTCGCTTTTTTTCCATACGTATCAACGACTCCCACTTGAAGTGGAGCGGGGTGAGGGGTGCTATCTGTACACGAAGGACGGATCGAAATATCTCGACATGTTTTCGGGACTCGCCGTCAATGCGCTCGGCTACGCGCATCCGGCCGTGACGGCCGCGATTGAGACGCAGGTGCGCAAGTATACGCATCTCTCGAATCTCTTTCTGCAGGAGCAACAGATCAAACTCGCGGCGTTGCTCGTGAAGCATTCGGGGTATGAAAAAGTGTTCCTGTGTAACAGCGGAACGGAAGCTAATGAAGGAGCGATCAAGCTTGTGCGCCGTTGGGGTTCGAAAAAGGGCAAGAGCACGATCTTCGGCATGTCGAACGGATTTTCGGGCCGCACGATGGGCGCGCTCTCGCTGATGGATAAGGAAAAATATCGCGAAGGGTACGGACCGTTCCTTGAAAATTTCGGTGTGATCGAGTATAACAACTGCGCCGATCTCGAAGCGCGTGTGAACACCGACACGGCCGCCGTGTTCTTCGAATCGATTCAGGGTGAAGGCGGTATTGTGCCGATGACGGCTGAATTTGCGGCGGCGCTCGTTGCGCTTCAGAAGAAATACGGCTTCCTGCTTGTGGCCGACGAAATCCAATCGGGCATCGGACGCACGGGCCGCATGTTCGCCTTCGAACAATTCGGCATGAAACCCGACCTTGTCACGTTCGCGAAACCCGTGGGCGGCGGGCTGCCGCTCGGAGGCATTCTCGGATCGAACGCGATTGCGGACGTGTGGAGTCCCGGCATGCACGGCACGACATTCGGAGGCAATCCGGTTGCCTGCGCCGCCGGCGTTGCGGTGCTCGGGATTGTGCTTGAAGGCGAATTTTTACAGACGCTGCGCGAGAACAGCGCATATTTCTTCGACTGTCTCAACGAACTGAAACGATCGTGCTCTCTGATTAAAGAAGTGCGTGGCAGCGGATATATGATCGGCGTCGATCTCACGGTTGAAAGCGGTCCCGTCGTCGAAAAGCTCCTTGAGCGGCGTGTGCTCGTCAATTCGACCGCTCATACGGTTGTGCGCATTCTGCCGCCGCTCATCGCGGGGAAACCTGAAATCGATGCGTTCATCCGCGTGTTCAAGGAAGTGCTCGCATAAAAGAGTTCGTTCATTCGGCGCAGCCTGAGAAAAAAGACACGGCTGCGCCGAGAAAGTTTTTTACATAGCATACTTCAGGCAGTTCCTCTTTGCATCAGACACCGCCCGCGTGAAATCGCCACTTTGGTTCCTTTTATCACTCAGCATTCAATTTCCTGTCGCTTGCGGCGAAGAATAGAATGAAGAGAAGCAAGATACCCGACTGCTGGCGGCAGGGCGTTTCATTCGCATTGTTCGAACCATGAATCGGGAAGTGGTATGTAAGAAGGAGCGTCATTGCAGGCGCATAGTGGTTCGGCATGCGTGTGAATGTAGCGTGTAATTAAGTTGAATATTGTTTTATTTCTGCTTGATTTTATGATTGTAAAGTTGCACAATACAGACAAGGTTGAAGGAATATGCACCCGCGCTTATCGGACGATGCCAATCAGGATTCGGCGCAGTGGTGGCTCCGGAGTCTGGTCGTCTTGCCTCTGAAAATAAAGCTGGGGGAAGTCTTACACGCACCGGCGATTCATGCCGATATCAGTCCTTCATATCTCTGCAACATTGTTTTCATATCTACGCGATGTGCCGACCGGTTGTGAACGAATGCACTATGCACTGTGTTACAGCATCATTGGACGATTTCGTCCGAAATTTTTGCTGAAAAGGCATACTTTATGGGGCGTCAAAAGATACTGATAGTAGAAGATGAACTTATCCAGGCGTTGGATGTTCAATCCACGCTCGAGAGGTTGGACTATGCCGTCACGACGATCGCTGCATCGGCACAGGAGGCGATGGACGCAGTGGAGAAAGATCAACCCGATCTGATCCTGATGGACATCAAGCTGGAGGGTCCGCTCGATGGCATTGCCGCTGCGCAGTTGATTCACGCGAAATACGATGTCCCGATCGTCTATATGAGCGCAAATCCGGACATCGGCACATTCGAACGCGCCATCAATTCAAACCCCTTTGGCTACGTCCTCAAACCGTTTCAGGAAGGCGAACTGAGAACCGCTGTTGAACTTGCATTGTATAAGCACACGAGCGAGCGGAAGATTCATGAAAGTCAACACCGGCTTTCCGTAATCCTGCGGAGCATCGACGATGCGGTGATCGCCACCGACGAGCGCGGGATCATACAATTCATGAACAGCGTCGCCGAATCGCTTACCGGATGGAGCGAGAAGAAAGCGTGTGGAAAAAACATCACCGACATCATCACACTTCGAAGCGATCAAAACGACGCTGAAGCGCCCCTGTCGTTCCTGCATACCGAACAGGCCGGTTATGAAATGCGAAACTCCGGCGAATCGCTGCTCATCTGTACAAACGGGACCGTGAAGTACGTTGTCTATACGCTGCAACCTGTGAGCGACGAGAAGGAGCGAACGACGGGAATCGTGCTCACGATGCGCGACATCACCGAGCACCGCTACACTGAAGAACATCTGCGCACGCTCTTCCGCGCGATGGAGCAGAGTCCGGCTTCAGTCGTCATCACCGACGCATCGACGCAGATCACGTACGTCAATAAAAAATACACAGAGATCACCGGATTCACGCAGGCCGAACTCATCGGCCGCAATCCCCGCATCGTCAAATCAGGCCTCACGCCCCCTGAGACGTATCGCGAGATGTGGCAGACGGTGAATGCGGGCAACGAATGGCGCGGCGAATTCCTGAACAAAAAGAAAAACGGAGAGCTGTTCTGGGAGTCGAACGTGATCTCGCCCGTGCTCGACACCGACGGAAAGATTACGCACATTCTCGCCGTCAAAGAGGACATCACCGAGCGCCGGAGGGTTGAAGAACTTATTCGCGAGCAGGCTTCTCTGCTCGATATCGCTAACGACGCCATTATTGTCTGCGATCTCGACAATTACATCATCTTCTGGAACAAGGGCGCCGAACGCATGTACGGCTGGGCGAAAGAGGAAGCAGTCGGGAGCAACACGACGTCGCTGCTGTATGCGCACGAACGGTCCTCGAAAAACAACGAAGTGCTCATGGCCACACTCGCCAACGATCAGTGGGCGGGTGAGATCCGGCAGCAGGCGAAAGACAAGCATGAGCTTACGGTGCAGAGCCGTTGGAATCTTGTGAGGGACAAGCGTGGCAATCTGAAGTCGATCCTCATCGTCAATACCGACATCACTGAGAAGAAGGTGCTCGAAGCGCAGTTCCTTCGCGCGCAGCGCATGGAAAGTCTCGGCACGCTTGCCGGCGGTATCGCGCATGATCTGAACAACGTGCTTGCGCCGATCCTGATGTCCATACAGATTCTGAAAGGCCGCACGTCGGATGAAAAAATGCTCCGCATCCTCACGACGCTCGAGACAAGCGCCATGCGCGGAGGCGAGATGGTGAAGCAGATCCTGGTCTTCGCCCGGGGGATGGGAGGCGAGCAGAGCCTGATCGATCCGCATCACCTGGTGCACGATGTGCAGTCGATCCTGAAGGAAACGATCGGGAAAAAGATACACGTCGTCACGAGAACAGACGACGAGCTCTGGAAAATCGTTGGTGATCTGACGCAGTTACACCAGGTGCTCATGAACCTGTGCATCAATGCGCGCGATGCGATGCCCAACGGTGGCTCGCTCACGATCACGTGCGAGAACACGCATGTCGACGATCATTTGGCGCGCGTACTTCCCAACGTCGATGCCGGAAGCTACGTGTTGCTGACGGTCTCAGATACGGGCGTGGGGATGACGCACGAAGTGATCGAAAAGATATTCGATCCGTTCTTCACGACGAAGGATCTGGGAAAGGGAACGGGACTGGGACTCTCGACCGTGCATGCGATCGTGAAAAGTCACGGCGGGTTCATCAATGTGGTGAGCGAGCTTGGCAGGGGATCGACATTCAAGGTGTACTTCCCCGCATTCGCTCCGACGGACGATATGATGCCCGCCGCGCAATCGGGTCCGCTTGTCAAGGGAAAGGGAGAGTGCATTCTCGTGGTCGACGACGAAGTGGCGATCCGTGAGATCACGAAATCGACGCTCAGCTCATTCAATTATTCGGTCCTCACCGCTGCCGACGGCACGGAGGCGCTCGCCATCTTCGCGCAGCACGCCGACGATATCGATCTGGTGCTCACCGACATGATGATGCCGTTTATGGACGGCCCAACCACCGTGCGCGCGATCCGGAAAATCAATCCGTCTGTGAAGGTCATTACCACAACGGGAATGACAGAAAACTTCGACCGCACGATGCTGGCGGACGAGCCGATACAGGGATTTCTTCCGAAGCCGTATACGGCCGTGCGGCTGCTCGAGGCGATACAGCAGGTGCTCTACGGTATCGAGATCGAAGGCGCACCCCACGGAGAGATGTGAGATCAGGCGTGTGAAAAAATTCTCCTCCCTGCATTTTCTCCTTGCAAAGGAGATCGATTTTTCGTATTATTATAACGCTGAAGGCAAAATGCAATCGGACTCTTAGCTCAGTTGGTTTAGAGCGCTACCTTGACACGGTAGAGGTCACAAGTTCGAATCTTGTAGAGTCCACAAAATACGGTTAAAACTTGCTAAATTTAGCAATCAAAAAGGCGCTGCGAATTTTCGTAGCGCCTTTTCTATTTTCATCGGCGATGGAAATTATCTCATTGGATTTCTTAGAAGGAATCTGTATTTTTCCGCTTTATGGCCGCACGGTAACATTCCGATGTTGTCTGTGCGACGCCCCGTTCGGTGCAATTGTTC
>DATGXR010000223.1:0-15411 GCA_035298825.1 Bacteroidota bacterium | reverse complement strand
GAAGACGCGTTGACGCCGGGAATTCCCTGAATGACGATCGCGCGAACCGGGAGCTTTTCAATCTGCCGCAGAATGATCGATTCGAATATCGTGCGCTGCGGCTCGGGACCCGAAAGGACCACGGCGCAATCGTAGCGGATCGGCACATCAGCCGGATGGAGACGAGAAAGCGGACCGATGAACTGTGCGTTCGAAGGAAGCGGGATTCCATGCGAGAGCGCGCCTGAAAGGTTGATCTCGCCGGGACTGTCGGGGATCCAGCATTCAGTATAGCGGCTGATAAGCGCCGCGTGGACGCGCCTCAGCACCGGCTCGGACCATGCAAACAGCCGCGGAGGCATGATCGAAATCTGATGCGTCATGTAGATGCAAGGGATGCCGCCCGAAAATAATCCGAACCGGTTATCGGACACGATGCCGTCGATCTTCAGATCGGCGATCAGACGCGCAGAGACGGCGCGCTCGTTTCTGTATGTGGAAAGCAACTGCGGCAGCTGGCGCAGCATCGCGCCGAGCATCGATGACGAATCGGGATAGGTGATGTTGATATCGCGAAGCCGATGAAGCTCCGCATCGGGAAATTCATTTTTCAAAAAATCGTACGGGCGACCGTCGGCGGCAAGCACGACATCCGCGCCACGGACACGGAATCGTTCGATGATCGGAATGCAACGGCTGGCATGTCCCAGTCCCCAATTGAGCGGAGCGATGAGGATTCGTTTTTTTCTGTTCATCGTCAGCCTAGAATTTTCTCTCTTTCCAGACGACCTTCCCCCCCAGAAACACGATGAGAGGCAGCAGTCCGACATATAACAAAAAATACAATTCGAAGAGGAAAAAATATCTGAGATGAGACCGATGGTTCGTGCGCGCAAGCACGCCGCTCAGGAACAGATAGTCGGCTGCGATTTTAATCGCAATCCCCGCGGCGAAAATGGACCAACTCATGAGCGAAGGCACGGTAAGCTGAAGCGCAATGCCGGCATGGACGGCAAATCCGATGATGAACAGGAAGACTCCATGAAACTGGATTTCCTTGCCGCCCACGGCCCATCGCCGCTTCTGCCGATAAAGGTCGATCCACCGTTCGCATGGCTTGCTTGTGATGAGCGTTTCGGTCTCCATCGGAAACCGGTAGTCCCAACGGCCCGAGCGGATGATCGCCTTGAAGAGCGCAAAATCCTCTGTGACGCTAAATGGAACGCCGCGGTATCCTCCGACTTCATCGTACGCCTTCCGGCGGAATGAAAAATTATTTCCGATGCAGCTCAGAGGCAGGCGCAGTCCGATCGCCGCGGCGCCGAGGCCGAGGATGTAGGCGAGATCGAGCGACTGCAGGCCGCTGAACCAGCCGCGCACATCGAGCAGCGTGAAGCCGGCGATGATACCCACGCTCGGCGAAAAATAGCGGACGGTTTTTCGGACCCATTGCGGATGCGCGGTGCAGTCGGCGTCCGTCATCATCACGATTTCACCCGTTGCGTGATCGATGCCCTGTGCAAGCGCGTTGGCCTTTCCGTGTATGCCGCCGGTTGAAGGTGTGGCATGCACCAGTCTGAGAAACGGATGACGACAGGCTGCCTCGGTGACGATCCGGCTCGTGGCATCGGTCGACTGATCGTCGACGATGATGACCTCGAGCTTGTCCTTCGGATATTCGATCTCCGCAAGCGACGCGATGCACGTGCCGATATTGTGTTCCTCGTTGCGCGCGGCGACGACGATCGAGACCATGGGCTCATGCATCGCATCGGCGGCATAGCGTGTGCGCGCAAGACCGACAAGGAGCAGAATGCCCTGAAGGAAATACAGACACGTCACAACAAGAAACGCGATCTCAATGGTGGTCATTATGAAAAAGTTAAAATTTGCAATAAGCAAAGGTGAAGCATCGGGCGAAATGGCATTTCGCCCTACTCGTTACGGCAGGGGCGCGAACGTGTGTCCCGCGCCCTTGATCTTCCGGAGCATTGCATCGAGCAGCGGTGCGATGCGGCCGGCTGTGAGCGGATTGTCATGCAGCACGATGATCGCTCCGGGCGCGAGACCGTGCATTGTTCGATCGATGATCTGCGTATCGGACCAGGGTTTGAAATCTCCGGGCATCACGCTCCACATGGCGATCCGGCAGCCGGCCTCGCGCGCAGCGGCGATCGTGTTCCAGGAAAAAAAACCGAACGGGGGACGAAACCACACCGGCGTCACTCCCGTGCAGTCCGCTGCGAGTCGCGATGTCTCGCGGATCTCGTCCGACGTGCGCCGCTTCGAAACGACGAGCATGCGCGTGTGCGACCAGGCATGGATCCCCAGTGTATGTCCGGCTTCGGCCGTTTGCCTGACGATCGATTCATTGCCTTTGATATTGCATCCGCTTAAAAAAAAAGTCGCCGGCACCGCATGCGATTCGAGCACATCGAGCACGGCAGGGGTTGCGCTCGGGTGCGGACCGTCGTCGAACGTCAGATACACATGGGGCGAATCCATCCTCCATGTGAGCGACGGGAACAACAGCGTATGCAGTCTGCCGGTCGAAAGAAACATATGAGTGCATTAATGTGCGCCAATCCTGCGCCTTCAGCGCAGCAACAACATCGCACGCGATTCGCAGTGAGGTCGAAACATCGCTTCGTGTTACATTGTCTGCTTCGGCATATCCTTGATCTTCGGGAGACGCTCGATATTCGTGCGGGGCTTGGGCATGCCGCCCAGCAGCTCCGAAAAATACGGTTGTATCGTCCCGAACGCATCCTGCACCGACGTGTACGATGAGGTGGCAAAATACTGATACCAGCCGCAGTGTTTGTCGCAGGCGGTCATCACGTTGCGCAGCCGCTGGGCCTGATCAGTTCGAACGAAGTCCATGAGCGGCGTCTCGAGCAGGTTCATGCCGCGATAGGGCAGCACGCGGCACGGATAATACAGCGTGCCGTCGTGATCGATGATGATCGAGGATGAGGAGCATGATCCCTGCTCGACGTTTCTGTAGAACGCGTCGGGCGTGATGATGACATTCGGGAACTGCTTCTTGAGTGCGAGTACCTTGTCGCGGAACGCGAAAAATTCCGGATAAAAATCCTTCGTTCCCTCGAGATGCACGGCGGGCATGATGACGATTTTCGCGCCGGCTTCCCAGCAGCGGCGGACCTTGTAATCGAGCCTGTCGATATCCTTGTTCGTCACGACTGTCTGCACGCAGACGCTCGAGCCGAACGAGACATATTCTTCAAGCTCGTCGAACATCTCGAGATTCACATGGCCTTCATCGATCGAGATGTGCAGGAAGTCGATATACTTGCACAAGTCGCGCATCGGATACTTCGTCGCGAGTCCGCGCTCGCTCGTGGTGACCATGAGATAGAAGGGCTGGCGACGGGCGTATTTCACGATCTCAAGAAAATCCGGCTGCAACAGCGGTTCGCCGCCTTCCATGCTGAGAAGGAAAATGCTCGAGCGTCCCACATTGTCGAGCACCTTGAACACATCCTCTGTCGGAAGGCCGGGTTGCGGGTCCTGCCACAGATTGCAGAAGCGGCATTTGAAATTACAGGTCAGATTGATCTTATAGGACGCATAGAAGGGATAGGCGACGCCCTGCTCCTGATGCATGTAATTATACAGCAGATATTTCAGTGTCTGTGCATACTTTGATGCAGGAAGATAACGCATTGAGCTCTCTTTCGCTGATAATGTGTGCCGGATCCGCAATCTGAGATCCTATTGCACATAATAATACCAATAATGTTCGCGTGTTGCAATTATTTCTTCATGGCGCGCTCGAGCTGGCGGCCCTTCCATTCGAACTTTCCGAAATATCCTCCGGCCACGGCGATGAAGATCGCAGGGATGTGTATAACGGCAGCGGGGATATAATATTTCAGGATCGCACGCGTGTTCGTCATGCCGGTGAAGCGTCGGAGAATGCGATAATCGATGACAAGCTTGGGTGTGTATCCCGCGACAAAGAGCAGAAGGAATCCGGCATTGAAGAGCGATGCGATGCCTGTTGCCATGAGGATGACGTAATACACGAACGTTGCAATGAGGAACTGGAGCGTATCGGCGCGATAATCGGATGTCTGCGCCGCCCAGCGCATTCGCTGCAAAAAAAATTCTCTCCACGTGGCCACGGGATACGTCGTGACCTGCGCGCGTTCATCGAGCACGAAGCCGACCTGATACAGCGTTTCGGATGCGATGCGTTGGGCGAGCAGCGAATCGTCTCCCGTGTTCAAATGAGCAAGCGCAGCATAGCCGCCCGCCTGTTCGTATGCCGAGCGGCGATAGGCCATGTTCGATCCGTTGCAGTTGTTGACTGAGCCGTTGCCGATTGCGCCGGCCGCGCATGCGGTATGCGAAAGGAAATCGATGAACTGGATGCCGAAGAGCGGCGCGGAAACGTTTTGCTTATTCAGAAAGATCGTCGTGCCGGTCACCACACCCACCTTCTCGTCGAACGAGCGCATGCACGTCGAGATCCATTCCGGTTTGACAAAGCAGTCGGCGTCGGTGGTGAAGATGATCTCGCCTTTGCTTGCGCCGATTCCCGCCTGGAGCGCATTGATCTTTGGCGAGACATTCGACGGACGATCGGTCACACGAATCAAATGGAGAAGAGGATGCTGTTCGCACAGGATCCGGACGATTTCAGCCGTGCGGTCTGTTGACTGGTCGTCGATGACGATGATCTCGAACCTGTCGGCCGGATAGTCCTGAGTCAGCAGAGAAGTGATGCAATCGCCGATCGCCGATTCCTCGTTGCGCGCCGGAACGAGCACGCTCACGAAAGGCTGCAACCGATTCGTGCCCGGCTTCAGACGTGTGAGTCCATCGAAGAAGCGATAGATCTCGCGCACATAGATGTCGCAGGTGTAGGCCAGGATGACGGCAATGATGATGATGAGTAGCGTCATGAAAATTTTACGTCCGTGATTGTGGTTTCATGAACATCGCGATTCCGAGCAGGGCGGGAACGACGATGTTCACGGCGAATATGCACAGCGAAGCGTTGAGTGCGGCCGTCGCCGGCACGCCTGTGCGCATGTAGAAAAAGACGGAGGCGCTTTCGCGCACGCCGAGATCAGCGATTGAAATGGGAAGCAGCACCGATTTGACGAACAGCACGATCGGCACGCACAACATGGATGCGGACGCGTTCGCCGGCGTAAATGCGTTCACGAAGCAGTGATACTGCGCAATGATGACTGCAAACAGGACGAACGTCTGTCCGCTGAGAAGAAACGCCGACTGGGTTTTAAAATCGGCTTCGAAGATACGGGCCGGGGCGAACCAGCGATGCATTCGTACGCGCGCAGGAAGTCTGAGAAGCAGGTTCTTGGCAAGCGCGGGAAACAGGAGCACGATTGCCATTGCAGCCGACGCGGCAAACGATAACACGGTGAGACCCGTGTTCCATAACGCCGGAAGATAGAGCGGAATGTAGACGGCGGTTGCCGCCAGGCCGAGCGAGACAGTCATGCCCATGATGTACACTTTATCGAGCGCCGCCATGGTGAGGACCGAAGCGCGCTGCGAGGGATCGAGGCTGTAGAGGCGGCCGCCGATCTCGCCCAATTGCGCCGGCGTGAAGAATCCCGCCGTGAATCCCGCCGCAAGCGAGGCGAAGACAGATGAGTTCGAAGCATGCACTCGCACCGTACGCAGAAGAAAGCGCCAGCGCAGAAATTGAATCAGAAGGTTCGGAAGCAACAGGAGCGCACCCGCCGCGATCCAGACGGGATCTGCGGAGCGGAGGGAGCGAATGAGCGCCGATACGTCGACATAGAGGAACACGCCGGCCAGCAGCAGCGCCGCCGCCGCGGTCTTCAGTGCGGTGATCACAAATGGATGTCGGGCGCTCCATTGCATCGCAGTCCCCATGTTATCGCTTCGTGCCTTTCCAATCGAACTGTCCCAGATAGCCGAGAGGACCGATAATGAGATTGTAGAGCACGAACATGCATTCGAGCGGAACGAGCTTCACAAGCAGTTCGCGGTTGCCGAACATGGCTGTGGCCTCGCGCATGACGGCCCAGTCGATGGCGAGCTTGATCGCAAAGAGGGCGAGTCCGTACCACGGGAAAAGAACGATCGTAAAGATCACAAGCGCGTTGAATGCATGAGCCGCGCCGAAAATCAGTTTCATCCGGCCCGGATAATATTTCCCGGCTGAAAAATGCCGTTTGCGCTGGTTGATGAATTCGTCGATCGTGACGGGTGGTTCGGTGACGACGACGCTTTCAGGAGTGGTCATATAGCGGATCTGCCAGCGCGTCTCGCGCTGTACGAGCTGAATGAACAAATCGTCGTCGCCCGAAACCGACTGCTTGATTTTGTTGAATCCGCCGACCTCTTCGAAGACGTCGCGGCGATACGCAAAATTCCGTCCCGTGCACATATACGCGTTGTTCAGCGCGACGCCCGCCGCGGCGCCGATCGAATTCTTCAGTTCTTCGTAGCGGAGGAACAGATCGCCCCAGCGATGTCCGAACGAGGCGGTCGCCTTCCATTCGAACGGGGAATATCCCGCCACGACGCCGACCGTTGGAGTGAACGCCTTGACGACTTCGCGCAGCCACTGTCCCGATGGATAGCTGTCGGCATCGGTGAAAATAAGCAGGTCATGCTTCGCGTTGCGGATGCCTTCATCGAGCGCATTCTTCTTCGGCGGAAGATGCGCCGAAAGCCGGTCGATCGTGATAAGCCTGATGAATGGGAATTTCGCGCGCATGCTCATGACGATATCAGCCGTCGCGTCCGTCGAGCGGTCGTTCACGACGATGATTTCGTACATGTCCTTGGGATAGTTCTGCTTGACGAGCGCGTGCAGGCAGCGTCCGATCGACGCTTCCTCGTTGCGCGCGGCCACGATGACGGAGACGGATTGCAGTTCGGCATTCACCGGATAGGAAAGCCGGCGGAGGCCTTTGAAGATGAGCGCGTGAATGAAACCGTATGCGATAAACAGGACCGCTACGAGAGTGCACCAGAAGTAGGTCAACATAATATCTGAAAATACAGAAATTGGTACACGGATGCAACGCGCGTGCGCCACAAAATGTCCGATTGTTAATTCGTCGTTCGCATTGATAGTCACTGGCTTTTTGCCTATTATATATTATCTATTCACTCTTCTCATTAGATGTACAGCGCATGTCACAGACAATCATAGCAATCGTCGGCAGACCGAACGTAGGCAAATCAACATTATTCAATCGCATCATCGGAGCGCGCACGGCGATCGTTCACGATGAACCCGGCGTCACACGCGACCGGCATTACAGCACGGCGTCGTGGGTCGGGAAGACGTTCACGCTCATCGACACGGGCGGATACGTGCCGGCATCGGACGATGTGTTCGAACGCGCCATCCGCGAGCAGTCCGAGATTGCGATGACTGAGGCGGACAAGATCATTTTCGTCGTCGACGGCCAGGAGGGCATCACGCATGTCGATACGGACATCGCCGACATCCTGCGCCGGTCAAAAAAGAAAGTGATGCTCGTCGTCAACAAGATCGACGGTCCGCGCCACGAGACGGCCGTCGGGGAATTCCACCGGCTCGGACTGGGCGAGCCCATTTCGCTTGCCGCGCTCGGCGGACGGAAGATCGGCGATTTTCTCGATGAGTTGACGGAAGAATTTCCGCTCGACTCCGAGGAGGCCGAGGACGATTCGCGCCTGAAGCTCGCCGTCATCGGCAAGCCGAACGTCGGCAAGTCGTCGCTCGTCAATGCGCTCATCGGCAAACCGCGTTCGATCGTGACGCCGATTGCCGGCACGACGCGCGATCCGATCGATTCGACGCTCATGCACGAGGGCGAGGAGATCCTCTTCATCGACACGGCGGGACTGATGAGGAAGAACCGGATCAAGGAGAGCGTCGATTTCTTTTCGGCCATCCGCACATTGAAGACGATCGACCGTGCGAACGTGGCCCTCGTCCTGTTCGATGCCAAAGTCGGCGTCGAGAAACAGGATCTGCGCATCGTGCAGACGGTGGTCGAAAAAAATCGCGGCGTCGTGCTCGCGATCAACAAATGGGACCTCATCGAAAACAAGGAAACGAACACCGCCAAAGAATATGAAACGATGCTTCGCGAGAAGCTTCGCACATTCGATTTCATTCCGATTATTTTCATTTCCGCCCTGACCCGCCAGCGCATCTTCAAAATGCTCGATGTGGCAAAGATGGTGCACTCCGAACGCTCGAAGCGCATTCCGACAAACGAACTGAACGATGTTCTGCTTGCCGATATCGCGCATTACCCGCCGTCGACGAAGACGGGCCGTGATGTGAAGATCAATTACATCACGCAGGTGCGCCAGTCGCCGCCGGTGATCGCGTTCTTCGCAAACGAGCCGCAGCTGGTGAATGAGAATTACAAGAAATTTCTCGAGAACAAAATTCGGGAACACTGGGGATTCGTCGGTGTGCCCGTGACCGTTGCATTGAAAAATAAAAACAAGTCATGATCCGCGTGCGGGGAACGCCGATGACTGACACCACTACTCTTTAACTTCTGAGAATGTCATGAAAAAAATCAAGAACCTGCATGTGATCGATCATCCGCTTGTGAAACGAGACGTCTCCATTTTACGGGATAAGCGAACGCCCAACCATCAGTTCCGCACGGTGCTGTCGCGCATCGCGGGCATGATGGCGTTCGAAGTGACGAAGAATTTTACTGTCGATCCGTACGACCTGACGACCCCGCTTGAAAAAACGACGGGCTACCGGCTGCATGATGAAATCGTGATCGTGCCGATTCTCCGCGCCGGACTCGGCATGGTCGAGGGATTTTTAAATGTGCTGCCCGAAGCGCGCGTGGGACATGTCGGATTGTATCGCGACGAGGAAACGCTCGAGCCTGTCGATTATTATTCGAAGTTTCCCGGCACGCTCTCGAAGAGTCTCGTGCTGCTGATCGATCCGATGCTCGCCACCGGGGGAAGCGCGAAGGCCGCGCTCTCGTTCATGAAACACAAAGGCGCGAACAACATCCGCATGGTCTGCCTTGTCGCATCGCCCGCCGGAATCCAGATCGTGGCGAAGAATCATCCCGATGTGCCCGTCTACTGCGGCGTTGTCGATCGCGGTCTCAACGCGAAGGGATACATCCTGCCGGGATTGGGCGATGCGGGCGACAGAGTGTTTGGGACTGAATTATGAGACAACGGATCCTGCTGCTTGTGCTGCTGCTGACCGCGGCCGCACGGTCGCCGGGGCAAAAGATTTCGGACGAAAAGCTTCACCGGACGATCACGGCCGGCATCGAATGCACAGTGAAACAGGATTATCAGGGAGCCCGGAAGCTCTTTACCACGGCGGCTTCGATGAATCCGGCGCATCCCGCGGCGTACATTTTTCATGCGGGAGCGCTGCAGGCGCAGTGCGCCGATTACGGACGAGAGCTTCCGCGCGGCGTCTACGATTCGCTGCTGAATCTCGGAGAACGGACAGCCGAGGCGATGGTCGAGCAGTTTCCGCAGTCGGCCGACGGATATTACTATGCCGGAACCGTGCTTGCGTATCGGGCGTTTACATCTTCAGAGAGCGGCAATTGGGCCGGAAGCATTTATCAGGGAATGGGAGCGGCCAAACAGTTTGAAAAGGCGCTCGAGCTCAATCCGCGTTACTTCGACGCGATGAACGGGCTGGGGACGTATCTCTACTGGCGCAGCAAGCTCTCATGGATCCCGTTTGTGAAAGACCGCTCGGCCGAGGGCATTTCGATGGTGATGTCAGCTGCGCGCCGGGGCACGTACGAACAGGGCGTGGCGCAGAACAGCCTGATGCTCATCCTGATCGAAGAAAAGCGGTACGAGGAAGCCGAACAAACTGCCTATCAGATGCTTGCGTCCGTACCGGACCAGCGATCCTTCCTCTGGGGACTCATGACGCTCTACGAACAAACCGGAAACTCCCAGGAGCTGAAGAAGATCGTTCCGCGTCTGCTTCAAAGCATCGTCAGTGCCCCCGTTGTCAACTATTACAATGAAGCGGCATGCCGCGTCAAGCTCGCCCAGTACGCATATGATGAAGGCGCCTACAAGCGCACCGTTGAAGAATGTGAAAAAGTCCTGGACCTGAGATCCAAGGCATCGGTCTGCGTCCGCTCTCTGCGTAAAAAATATTCGATGGCCGAAGACCTGCTGAAAAACGCGCGGGCAAAACTTGCGCAAAAGTAAATCCCGGGGTGCGCGGGAATTCCAACGGTAGCGCATAAAAGTGAATCTCGCGCGCGCCAAATGAACGACAGCGCGTGCGGGAATGGGTACGAAGACATTATGATCCAACAGATCTATCAAAAAAAACTTGACGATTTGCTTCTTGTCTGCCGGCAGAATCTCCGCTCGGTGAACGAGGAGATGATCACGCGGGCGTTCGAGTTCAGCCTCGAGGCGCACAAGCACGACATCCGCGACTCGGGAGAGCCGTACTTCAACCATCCGTACGAAGTGGCGATGGTCGTGGCGAAGGAGATCGCGCTCGACGACATCTCTGTCGCCTGCGCGCTGCTGCACGATGTGGCGGAAGACACCGAATTCACGATCAAGGACATACGCGCCGAGTTCGGCGACACGATCGCGGACATCGTGGACGGGGCGACGAAGATCAGCGACATTTTCAGAAGTCACGAGATCACGCAGGCCGAGAATTACAGGAAGCTGCTGTTGTCCATGGTGAACGACATTCGCGTCATGATCATGAAATTCGCGGACCGTCTTCACAACATGCGAACGCTCGAATATCTGCCGCCAGACCGTCAGCAGCGCATCGCGAAGGAAACGTTCGACATCTACGCGCCGTTCGCGCACCGTTTCGGCCTCGCCAAGATCAAATGGGAGCTCGAGGATCTTGCGTTCAAATATCTTCAGCGCAAGGATTACGAGGAAGTTGCGCACGCGCTCAAATCGAAACGGCGCGAACGAGAGCAGTACGTCAGAAAATTCATCGTTCCGATCGAGCATCGTCTGAGCGTGGAGAAGATCCGCTTCCAGGTTGAGGGTAGGCCGAAGCACATCTTTTCGATCTATAATAAGATGGTTAAGCGCGGCAAGCCGCTCGACGAGATCTACGACATGTTCGCCGTGCGCATCATCCTCGACACGAACAACGACAACGAATGTTTTACCGTCTACGGCATCATTTCGGAGATCTACAAGCCGATTCCCGAGCGCTTCAAAAATTACATCTCGATTCCGAAGAAGAACGGTTACCAGTCGCTCCATACCACAGTCGTCGGGCCCGAAGGCAAGATGGTCGAAGTGCAGATCCGCACGCGCTCGATGCACGACGTTGCCGAGCGCGGCGTGGCCGCTCACTGGCTTTACAAGGAACAAGGCTCGGTTCCCGCGCTCGATTCGGACCTCGAGAGCTGGGTCAACTGGGTGCGCGAGATCTTCGAGCAGAAAAGCGGCGACGAGGCGGCGAAGGAACTCAAGGAAAGCTTCAAGCTCAATCTGTATCAGGACGAGATTTATGTCTTCACGCCGAAAGGCGATCTGAAGATCCTGCCCAAGGGCGCCACGCCGATCGATTTCGCATTCGAGATCCATTCGAACGTTGGACAGCATACGATCGGCGCAAAGGTGAACGGACGCATCACGCCGCTCAACACGATCTTGCAGAGCGGCGATCAGGTCGAGATTCTCACGTCGAAGAAACAGACGCCGAACCTCGACTGGGAAAAGATCGCGATCACGCACAAGGCGAAGTCGCACATCCGCCGCTGGGTGAAGGAGGAGATGCGCGGCAAGATCGACCAGGGCCGCGAAATCTGGGAAAAGAAGATGAAGAAGGCGAAGCTGCACGTGAACGACGACGACCTGGCAAAGTTCGTCCATGGGCAGAGGATCGACAACGCACAGATGTTTTATCTCGCCATCGCGAACGAGGAGGTCAATCCAGACGAGATGATCGACATCCTCACGCGCGCGGTGAATCCGCAGGATGCGCCGAAGGAGCCTGTCGGCGATCCGTCGGCGAAGCTATTCTCGAAATTCGTCGAGACGGCGCGCGGGATCACGAGCGGCATCTCGCTCTTCGGCACGCAGGCGAATTTCATGCACAAATATGCCAAGTGCTGCAACCCGATCCCGGGCGACGAAATTGCGGGATTCATCACGGTGGGAGAGGGCATCAAGATACACCGCAAGAACTGCCACAACATCCAGGCGATGCGCGCGCATGGCGACGCGAGAATCGTCGACGTGCAGTGGCCGTCTGTGGGCGGCGCGGACTTCATCGCTGGCATCAAGCTCTCGGGACATGACCGGTCGGGACTCCTGAACGACGTGACGCAGACGATTTCGGGCATCAACAACACCAATATCCGTTCCGTCACGATCAACACGAAAGATTCGATGTTCGACGGCAATTTCATATTGTGGGTGAAGGATATCGCGCATCTGAACTCGATCATGGACAAACTGAAAAAAGTCAAAGGCATCACAAAAATTGAGCGATTCGAAGAATAGCGACTACTCGCGCGTGCTCGGCATCGATTTCGGATCGGTGCGCATCGGACTTGCCGTGAGCGATCCATTGAAGATCTTTGCGCAGGGACTTGCCACGTACGACAACGATCCCGCGTTCTTCGGAAAGCTGTTGCGCGTGATCGAGGAGAAGGATGTGTCGCTCATCGTCGTGGGACTCCCGTTGACGCTCAAGGGCGAGCGGGGACAAAAATCGGATCAGGTCGACACATTCATCGCAGACCTGAAGAAGCGCACGCGCGTCGATGTGGTGCAATGGGACGAGCGCTTCACGTCGGTCATGGCGCAGCAGACGATCATCGACATGGGCACAAAAAAAATGAAGCGGCGCGAAAAAGGGAAGATCGACGAGATCGCCGCGGCGATCATGCTGCAGGGATTTCTCGACCAGACCAAACGATCCCTCTCGTGCTAAGACAGTACTACCGCATTGATTCCATGAACTTCAAAGACACGAAAGCAACAGTGCTCGCCTGGATACGGGCGCATAAAATGAAGACCGCAGCGTATGCGGTGCTCGCGCTTGTCCTTTCCCAATATGTGATGCTGCCGAACAACAGCCTTCAGGATCTCCGTAAGGAAAATCCTGGCCGCACGGCGCTTATGCGGCAGCGCGAAAGTGAGGCCGAGGCCGAGGGAAAACCGTTTTCGATACAGCAGCAATGGGTTCCGATTTCGCGCATTTCTCCACATCTTGTGCATGCGGTGATCACGTCCGAAGACGGCACGTTTTACGAACATGCGGGCATCGACTGGTACGAGCTCGAAGAGTCGATCGAGAAGAACATTGAAAAGGGCAAACCGGCGCGCGGCGGAAGCACGATCACGCAGCAGCTGTCGAAGAATCTATTCTTTTCAACATCGAAGAGTTACGGCCGCAAGGCGAAGGAGCTCATCGTGGCGCTTCGCATGGAGCGTCAGCTTTCGAAGAAGCGGATCCTTGAGATCTATCTCAACATCATCGAATGGGGTCCAGGCATATTCGGAGCCGAGGCCGCATCGCGACGCTACTTCGGAAAGCCGGCCTCGCAACTGTCGCGCGAGGAAGCGGCATGCCTGGCGGCCGTTATTCCGAGTCCGCTCAAACACGCTCCGAATGCAGGCTCGGCATACGTCGCGCGACGTTCGTCGCTCATTCTCTATCGCATGGCATCGCGCGGATACTGAGAACGTCCGCGTATTCCGCGCGCCATAGGCGGCTCACATCCATCCACTCATCAATGCAGCGTTCACCACTCAAACGGTGTCGTCAACTTCGAAGGGCAGTCCATCATCCATGAATGAAGAACAGATCACTCCCGGCACGCTCTATATCGTTCCGACACCGATCGGGAACCTCGAGGATATCACACTGCGCGCGCTTAAGGTGCTCGGGGGCGTCGATCTGATTGCGGCCGAAGACACGCGCACGACGAAGAATCTGCTCGATCACTACAACATCCAGAAGCCGATGATCAGTTATTTTTCGCACAATGAAACGGTGCGCACGCCGCAGATCATCGACCGTCTGCTCCAGCAATCCTCCGTTGCTGTGGTGACCGATGCGGGCACGCCCGGCATTTCCGATCCCGCGCATGCGATCATTACGGCAGCCATCGAAGCCGGCATCAGAATCGTTCCGCTTCCGGGACCCACAGCATTCATTCCCGCATTGATAGCAAGCGGACTGCCGACGCACGCATTCGTCTTCGAAGGATTTCTTCCGCATAAAAAAGGACGCCATACGAGGCTTGAGCAGCTCAAAGAGGAACACCGGACGATCATTTTCTACGAATCGCCGCACAGGATCGTACGCACACTCTCTGAACTTGAAGAGGCGCTCGGCGACCGTAAGGCGGTCATCGGTCGTGAGCTCACGAAAAAATTCGAGGAATTTCTGCGCGGCACGCTCTCGTCAATCCGAATCGAGCTCGAATCGCGTTCGATCAAGGGAGAATTCGTGCTCGTTGTCGACGGCGCCGATGCCTGATGAATGTTCCATTCATAGCTTGCGTACGTTCCTCAACATAACCATTAACATCCCTTTAATCGCTTCGGGAAAATTTCCCGCCGCTTGCTGGGAGGGCATGATTTTCATGCCTCGAAATGCATCGTGTGTTTGGACACTTTTGCAACGATCTATAATATCGATATGAAGACAGACTCCAACATCATCGTATTCATTGCGGCCTGCTGCATGGTCTTTTCTGTGAGCGCACAGGGCGCCATCGACAGCACAGGCATCAAACTGCTGGAGAGTTGGAAGACGAAACAGGCTCAAGAATTTTTCGAATCGGAAATCAGGAAGAATCCGCGCGATGCGGAGGCGCACTATTACCTCGCTGGAGCGTTGCAGCGTCAGGGAAAGAGCGACGAGGCGGAAGATGCGATCGACGAGGCGCTCGAGATCAACGAGAACGTCTCGAAATATCATTATCTGCGCGGAGCGATTCTCGGTGACCGCGCCCTGAAAACGAACCGACTCAAGCAGGCCATCCTGGCTCCCAGGATCAAGCGTGCTTTCCTGCGATCGGTGGAACTTGATCCGTCGAACATCGACGGGCACATCGGATTGTTCAATTACTACATGCAGGCGCCGGGTATCATGGGAGGCAGCGAAGAGAAAGGATTCGAAGAAGCGAACAAAGTGTTGTCGCTCAATCCGTACCGCGGACATCAGATGCTCGCAGGATACTATGCGAGAGTCAGGAAGGATGCGACGAAGGCGGAAGAGGAATTCAGAAAAATGACGGAGGCCGATCCGAAGAACCGGGACGGCTATTTCCGTTACGGGATGTTCCTTGTCCATGAGAAGAAGACCGATCAGGCGATGACCGAATTTAATAAAATGCTCGCGATCGATCCCAGGTCGGCCGAAACGAACTTTCTCTATGGACGGGCGCTGTTCAGCATGGACCAGTGGGACAAGGCCAT
>DATGXR010000222.1:0-4818 GCA_035298825.1 Bacteroidota bacterium | reverse complement strand
TGAACGTTGTTCAGTTTTCTATGCATTGTACTATACACAACTGGCACAATAAACAGTGTAAGAATCGTTGATGAAACCATTCCGCCAATTGTGCCAAGTGAGAGTTGATACCACAAACTTGATTGGTCACTAAATACTAGTGCCGTTTCAAATAAATTAACTTGTACAAATTAAAGGGATTTCGTACGTTTTAGGAGCCCACCACTACACAGGACTCCTTACTCATGGCGCTTTATGTTCGAGATTTGAAGACAAGTGAAGGACAAAAGATCCAACACATCCTTCGCAAAAGCACGCGGCGCATGGCAATGCGTCGAGCTCAAGTCATCTTGATGTCCGCTCAATCATACACCGTCAAAGAGATCGCTCTTCAGACGTTGATGCATCCCGAGTATATCCGGGAACTGATCAGGCGTTTCAATAAAGAAGGCGTCGCCCTTTTTAATGAGCGTCCACGGAGCGGACGGCCAGTCGAGTTCACGCAAAGAAGTCCGAGCAGACATCATGCATGTGGCTCTGGCGCCGCCCAAACTCCTAGGGTTGCCCTTTACCAAATGGTCGCTGGCAAAACTGAGCGAACATTTGATCAGAATCGGGATCGTGAAATCCATCAGTCTGGAGACACTGCGGGCAATTCTCAAAGAACAAAAAGTCCATTTGCAGCGCACCAAAACCACAGAAAGAATCGAACGATCTCGAGTTCAAAGTAAAAAAAACGCATAGATAGGCTCAATAAACGCATTCCAAAGAATGCTCATGTCGTATGTTATGACGAGTTCGGTCCGATCGAAGTCAGACCGATCCATGGACGAACCTGGGATGTTGAAGGTTCTCCAACACGATTCCCGGCAACCTATACCAGGCAGCTTGGAACCAGACAATATCTCGCGTTTTATGATCTACGACTGGATACACTCTGGGGCTACTTCAGCACCCGTCAACGCTGGATGGAAGTACTCCAAGTTCTAAAACGGATGCGGGCGACAGTATCCGAGCGATGAACGAATCTATCTGGTCTTGGACAATTTTTCTCCTCATAAGCGTGCGGAGATAAAAATATGGGCGCGGGCCAACAAAGTATCACTTGTGTGGACGGCAACCAATGCTTCCTGGCTCAACAGAATTGAATCTCAGTTCACCGAAATGAAGGAGTATACGCTTTCCAATTCGAATTACCAGTCACACAAAAAGATCCAAACTGCGATTCACAAATTTGCTCGCTATCGAAACAAGCGCAATAAGAAAAAGAACAGAGATAAATCAAAGACGACTAATTTGAAACGGCACTAGATGGACGGCTCACACTGGCGCTCTCTCCGGCTTTTATACTCGTCATCGCTAAATGGTGCGTTTTCGACCTCATTGTTCCGACAAAACGGGCTTCGCGAGGCTATGCTTTCTAATGAACGAAAAATTTATTTCCCGATAAACAACATCGTGCCCGGCACGTCCTGCTTCGCCGCGCCTGGCCCCCGATAGGAAAATTTCAGGTCTTTGCCGCCAGTGCCTTGAAAATACTGTATACGCAACGGATGATACCCGGCTGCAAGCGCAATGCGTCCTTCCTTCTCAACATTGCCATGAAGTCCGTCGTTATCGACAACGACGCGGTCCCCGATCATCACGCGGCTTCCGTCATCTGATGTTGTATAAAACGTGTACATGCCATTCGAAGGAATGTGAAGATACCCTGTGTATTCGACCGCAAAGTTATTCGTGGACGCTTCTGGCAACAACGTGATTGCCGGAAGCACCCCTGTCGAGACGGCCTGTAATGAATCGAACGAGGGAAGCTTCTCCCATGCGCCTTCGACATAGGTGTATCTGATACCCGCACGTGCGCTGTCGAGCGACACCGAAGGCTCTGGCACAACGCGCGTATACGTCATCCGCACAATTCCGCTCACGGGAGTCCCGCGACGGAAACATTGGGCCGAAAGCGTGGTCGTTTCTTTGAGCTTCAGCGAGGCAGAGACGATGGGCGAATTGGCCTGCGGATCGCTGCCGTCGTTTGTATAACGCACCTCCACATCCTCGCGCATCGATTGCACAGAGACCGTGAGCGTATCAATGAACGTGCTGCCATCCGAAAGAAAGACAGGCGGATTGTTGATGTCGGCTTTTCCGGCAACATCGAGTACGACAACTGTGTTGATCGTATCTGCGGCGGTGCGCCCCACAGCAATGAACAGCGTCTCTTTCTTCCGTTCAATCTTCAATGGTGTTTTTTTCCTGTCCGAAAGCAGATACGCTTTCACAGGCCGGTTGTAAATTCCGGGGATGGCAAGTGTGCCGCTCACCGGCCAATCGAACACGTGGAAGTAGAGGCGTGTTCCGTTCGCGATCTTCTTTTGAGTACATCGTCCCCACTCCAGATGTAAAAACGGACTTGCCTGGGTGCGATAGATCGCCTCTCCGTTCACATTCATCCATGCTCCGATGTCGCGCAGGCGCTCGATGCTTTCAGGAGGAAAAATTCCTTCGGCAGTGGGACCGACATTGAGAAGATAGTTGCCGCCTTTCGACGCGATATCGGCAAGCATCCTCAGGATGTCTTTTGATGTTTTCCAATTCTTGTCATGCTTATTATATCCCCAATGGTCATTCATCGTCATGCACGATTCCCAGTCGGTGCCCGGCATGCCCGTCGCGGGGATCTGCTGCTCGGGTGTGCCGAAATCTCCGGCGAATCCTCCTTCGGCAGTGAATCCTTCAAGACCGCTCCTGCTCGATGAGACCCTGTTGTTGATAATGATGGAGGGATTTAATCCCCGCACATACTTGTACAGATCGATGCCCCGTTGATCGGACCAGGTGTTTTCCCACTCGCCGTCAAACCACAGCACACCGATGTCCCCGTACTTGGTGAGCAGCTCTTTCAGTTGATCCTTCATATGCCTGACGTAGCGTTCGAAATCGGCGCCGGCCAGGGGCCGGTCCTTTTCCCAGTCTCTTCTCGGAAGGTAATCAGGATGATGCCAGTCCATAATCGAGTGATAGAAACATAATTTCATCCCCTGCTTCCTGCAGGCTGCGGCAAGCTCGTTCAAGACGTCCCGTTTAAACGGCGTGGACATGATATCGAAGTCCGTGTATTTGGAATCAAACATGCAAAATCCGTCGTGGTGCTTCGAGGTGATGACGATATATTTCATGCCGGCATCTTTCGCGGCCTTCACCCATTTGTCCGCGTTGAAGCGCACGGGATTAAAGCGCGAGACGAGTGAATCGTATTGTTTGAGCGGTATCTGCGCCGTCGTGCGAATCCACTCCCCATGCGTCGTTGTCGTATCCCATGTGCCGGCCGGCACGGCATAGAGTCCCCAATGAATAAACATGCCGAAGCGCGCGTCACGCCACCACTGCATGCGCCGGTCGTGTTCTTTCTGCGTTTCTGAAAAGGCGCTCTGCGCGCACAGCGGCAGAACGAGGAGGATACCGGCAAGGAGGAAGAGAAATTTTTTCATGGCAGTCGATTGGAAAAAAATTCTGTGTCGGAGAATGGGCCGTGCGTGATCCGGCCCGTATTGAGAAAAACGCCCCTGCCGCCGCACGACGGCAACAGGGGCGCTGTGAATGAAGCGATTCAGACAAACGAAATTATTTCATCAGGATCATCTTCATTGTCTGCACCAACGAGCCGGAACGCAGCTGATAGAAATACATGCCGCTTGCGAGACCCGAAGCGTTGAATGTGACTTCATGCATGCCGGCCGAGACCGGACCGTTCACGAGTTCAGCCACTTCTTTTCCAAGAATGTTGTACACTGTCAGGCGGACATTGCCTGCGGTCTTCAACGAATAATTGATGACTGTCGACGGGTTGAACGGATTCGGATAGTTCTGCGACAATCTGAAGTCGGAAGGCTGGTTGATACCAGCAGCCTTCACGCCTGTGACTTTCGAGAGATCCTTATACGACGTCGCCAGGCTGATTTTGTCGAACACGAGCTGCACATTCTTGCCGGCGGCGACATCTCCGCCCGATTCGATGGCGATCGCGTTGAATCCATCCTTCATGCCTGTGAAGCGTTTCACGACTGCCGTTGTTGTATCGGGTTCGGTTGTCGGATCAGGGCTCACCCACATGAATGTTCTGCAGGGATCCGCATTGCCTGTCATATCGAAGCGCACCACGAGCCACACCGGACCCGCATTGATTGCGGACGATGAAGCATCCGGAGCATCACCGGTCCAGCCGCTGCCGCAGCTGAACACCGGCGAAGACTGGCCGCCCGACTTGCCAATGGCGACGATTTCGCCCGAGCCCGAAAGAAGCGGATTGGCATTATACAGCTTCAGGAAGAAATATGTATTGCCCTGCACTTCCGTCTTCACATCCAGCAGATAGCTCACCCAGTAGGTCTTGCCGGCTGTGTTGGGCCAGGGAGCGGCCAAAGCGCGTTTGTAGCGCTGAGCATCGCTCCAGGCATTGGACAACGTGATTTGCATCGCATTGCCTGTATCGGACATCGCGTAATCAAGAGCACCGTAACTGAAGATGCCGTTTCCGATCAACGCTTTCTGATCGGCGCCGTGCGCGCTTGTATCAACTAACCAGGGACCGCCAAAACCGTTTTCTGCTTGTCCAATGTTGTCAAATTTCGGCACGGGATAGACAAAAGATTCCTTTGCAGGAGTCTGAGCAAAGCTGACAATGCTCATGAATAACACAAGAGCAAGTGTACAAAATACTGAAACGATACGCATATACGTTCCTCCTTTGGTGGAAAGACGATTGTGTGATAGCTTGTGAACAACCAAACACTGCGAAACAACCTTGACGGTAGTTGCCTCCTTTCTTTGAGTTATAGTATT
>DATGXR010000221.1:0-5247 GCA_035298825.1 Bacteroidota bacterium | reverse complement strand
CGAGAGCGGCCTGCGTCAGGATGCCTGCTTCACTGATGAGCTCATTGACCGTCTGGCGTGATTTTTCGAATGCCGAGACGCTGGCTCGTGTCTGTGTGATGATGCCGTCCACATCTCGTGCAAGATCTCCGATTTCATCCTGTGTCGTGATTTCAAGAAAGGGCGTTCCTGTCACGACATCATACGTTGTGTCTCCGTGCGAAAGCGCCTCCAATCCTGAGCCGAGATTTGTGACGCACAAGCCTTTCAGTTGCTTGACTCGTTCGGAGATCAAGATAACGGGTTTTGAAATCATTCTGGCGATGAAGTACCCGAACGCTAATGCTGCGATGACGGAGAAGACAGAGAGGATGATCATCCACATTGTCGCATTATCTGCAATTCTCGTATTCTCGTCGCTGACACTCTTGGCGTTGTTGACATTGAAGTCGGCCAATTCCTGGACTGCCTTGCGATAGCCCTGCCGTATGGGATCGATTTGATTCGAGAAGATCTCTGCGCATGCTGCATAATTTTTCGATTCCGCTTCCTGGATAAATGACGTCTCTATCTTGTGCAGGGTTTCATCTTGTTTTTTGACTTCATTGAAGCGGCGTCTGTCCTCATCACTGGTGATTGTTTTTTCGTATTTCGAGAGATTATTTTCTATGGCAACCATTGTCTCTTTCATTCTCCCAAGCGATTTTTCCTTCTTCGCCAGATCGGGATTAAACGCGATATCTTTCGCTTCGCCTCCGCTTTTCTCGAAATCTGCTTCTATGTTGGCGATGATTTGCAGCGAAATGACGCAATTGCCATACATAAACGTATCCCGCTCGTCGATCACTTTGACGTTGACGATGCCGAAATATCCGATGAGCGCCGAGATGCAGGCAATGAATGAAAATGAAATGATGAGCTTCATCGCCAGCTTCAGATTGCTGAACCAGGTCATGACTGTATCCTCCCCTGTGGTGTGTGAATGATGTGTTGGCAACGGCCGATAAACCGCTTGCGTCTTCCGTGGTTGATTCTCTGTAGTAACGTCTGCGTTTTCTTATCCCAGCTTGAGTTGTTCCTCCACATTTTCACGAATATTGCGGAACAGTTCAGATAACTCGTATTGACTAAATCCGAATACAGAAGCGATTTCCTCAAACGATGCGCCTTCAAAATAGTATAACATCAGGATCTTTCGGTCTCGTTGGGAAAAACAGTTAAAAACAGAAATCAATCGTTCCTGCGCTTTGCTGTATTTTTGAAGAATGGGTTCGAATTGTTCCATGAGCAGCAGTCTCCTTCGATGGTGACCAGGTATGAAACGATGTATTCAAGAGAAAAGGCGCCGCTTCTGTGTACGGCGCTGTCAAATCATGTTGCTTCGCCAATTATCGTAATCTTCGCCGATAAGATAAAGGAATTGGTTTCGGGAGGCAGTTTGAAGTGTACAAGCGGTCTCTCCGGTGTGATATGATGAATTCAATCGCGTGTGAGCATGCTTGATGCTGTGGCGCCGTCACATAGGACGAATGGTGCAGAAACAGCATGATCCCGAATGAGGCAGCGCGAAGTAATGGTGTTCCGCTGAGACACTCAATTGGACCGTTGGGAACCATTCGCTTTATTTATTTTCTTTTCCCGCCGATATTATGCGCAGATACAGAAAAAAATGTTGCCCCAAAAGGCCAGAATTCATCTCATGCAATTCATACAACTACGGAGCGTCTATGGGAACGGAACATGGTGATCACCAAAACAATTTGTGGGGTGTGATTCTCGCCGGCGGAGAAGGCAGCAGATTGAAGAACTTATCCGAAAAGCTGTACGGCTATCACAGGCCGAAACAATTCTGCAACCTGATCGGCGGGCAGTCGTTGCTCAGGTATACGATCAATCGCGTCAATCTGCTGATCCCGCCGGAGAGAACACTCACTGTGGTGAGCAAACATCATTCCCAATACTACTCCGAATCTTCACTGGGACTTCCGTTCGAATCGATTCTTGTGCAGCCCTGTTCGCGCAACACCGCCGCGGCAATTACATTTCCCATGTTAAAGATCAATCAAGTGGATCCGGATTCAGTGGTCGCGTTGTTTCCCTCGGATCATTACATCGAAGAGGAGCGGCAATTTATGGGGCATGTCCGCGAGGCGAAAAAATTTGTCGAGAAGAATCCCGATGTGATCGTCATGCTTGGCATACGGCCCAAGATGATTGAGACGGGATACGGCTGGATCGAATGCGGGAGCGCCGTCGAGCATGACAGCGACAAGAATATCTTCGAGGTGCGGAAATTCTGGGAAAAGCCCCAGCCGCAGATCGCCGAGCAATTGTTTGCGCAGAACAGTTTCATCAATACATTTGTCCTGGTGGGGAAGAGCGCGGCATTTTTAACGTACATCCGTCAATGCATTCCTCATGTGCTTTCGGCGATGGAACCGATTCGGCTGCATCTCAATACACAGCGTGAAACGATTGTCATCGAACAGACGTTTCAGGATATTCCGGAAGAGAATTTTTCCTCTGCGGTGCTTGGGAGAATTGCGCGACACATCAACGTGATGGAGGTGAGAAACGTGCATTGGAACGATTGGGGTGAAGAGCAGCGGGTTCTTCGCGATTATGACCGATTGCGGAAACGTGTGGTGCGGCTGCCTGCGCCGCCGCGGATTTCTATGGAGCCATTTCCGATCTATGCGAATTAGTGCCGGTGCATATGGCGGGACACTGCGTATCACGCCGCCCCGGGCGCATGGCGGGGCGGCGAATCATAGGAAATGATCCATTATCGTTTCGACGTTACAGTTTTTTCATAGTCTTCAATCTCGCTCATCCAATCCGCTCCCGCCGGCACGTCCATTCGCTTGCAGAATTCGTTCCACACGGCTCCGAACGGCATCGACTTCGATTCTTCGAGCAGCGCAAGGCGTCCGAAATAATTTTCAGACTGTTCGTATTCCAAAAGTCGCGCGCGCGGCTCGAGCAGCGAGCGCAGAAGGCTCTTCTGTGTTGCGCGCGTGCCGACCACCCAAGCGCCGATCCGGTTGATGCTTGCATCAAAAAAGTCGAGTGCGAAATGCATCTTTTCAAGCGCTCCGGCCCGAACGATCTCGTCGGTGAGCGCCGACAGATCGTCGTTCAGGATGACCACATGATCCGAATCCCATCGCACGCCGCGGCTGACATGGAAGAGCAACTCATCGGTATACTGAAGTAGCGACGAAACCTTGTCTGCCACGGACTCGGTCGGATGATAATGTCCCATATCAAGACATGGGATGAGTCCTTTGGAAAGCGCATAGGGGAGATAAAAATCGTACGAGCCCACAACGAACGATTCACTGCCAATGCCGAAGAGCTTGCTTTCGATGGCATCCTTCATTTCAGCCGGATTCATCGGAGCCTCGTACACCGCGTCCAACGACTGGCGGAGAAGCGAGCGGTATCCGAACCGGTCCACGCATTGATCCTTCGCACCGTCCGGAATCCAGAGATTATGGATGCAGGGTGAGCCAAGTGCGCGGCCGATCGCGGCGCTGATCTCGCGTGCGCGCTTCACGTGTTCGATCCAAAAATTCCTGATCGATTCGTCTCTGCTGCTGAGTGTGAATCCCGATGCCGCCTTTGGATGCGCAAAGCATGTCGCATTGAAATCGAGCGGAAGCGATCGATTCTTCGCCCAATCGATCCATTCGGAAAAATGTTCACTCGAGATTGCATCCCTGTCAGCCGGGCGTGTCCTGAAATCGCCGTACATCGCATGCAGATTCACGCGATGCCTGCCCGGAATGAGCGCCAGCGCCTGTTCGATATCGGATCGGAGCTCGACGGGGGTCCGCGCCCGTCCCGGATAATTTCCCGTGGCCTGAATGCCTCCGCCGCCATGCACGTCGGTGGATTCGAAGCCGACCACATCATCGCCCTGCCAACAATTCAGCGAGAGTGAAACGGATGAAAGCGTGCCGAGCGCCGATTCGGCATCGACGCCGTACTGCGCGTATTGATCGCGCGCGGCGCTGTATGCGTTCGAAGGATTGGTTCGTGTCGTCATAAGGCTTCCGTTCGTGTGATCGTGATGAATCGATCGTACGCGTCGTTCCAGTGAGATGTATTCCTCGGCGCATATGTCTCTGGAATAAAGGAATTCAGGATGATCCGTCGCATTGTTCCCAGCGTATCGAATGCGCCCGACGCCCGGGCCTGCATCATGATATTGCCGATTGCAGTCGCCTCTGCCGGTCCCGCCACAACGGGCAGTGCGCATGCATCCGCCGTCCATTGACATAACAGCGCATTGCGCGATCCGCCGCCGATCACGTGCAGCACGTCGATTGGATGCGGTGAGATGATGCGAAGCTCATCGAGCACATATCGGTACTTGAGCACGAGACTTTCGAATATCGCCCGTGTGACGGCGCCGGCGGTTTCAGGCACAGGCTGATGTGTGCGCCGTGCGGCGCTCCGGATGGCTTCGGGCATATCATCGGGATGTGAAAATGCCGGATCATCGGGATCGATCAGCGTTCTGAACGGTTCCGCTTCGAGCGCCGCCTCGATGAGTTCATCGTACGAACCCGGTCCCGTGCAGTTCCAGACGCGTCGGCATTCCTCGAGCAGCCACATGCCGGTGATATTTTTCAGGACGCGGTATGAATTGTCCGCGCCGCCTTCATTCGTATAGTTGCGTTCGAGCGTTTCTGTCGTGATGACGGGCTGACGGGCTTCGATGCCCATGAGCGACCACGTGCCCGAACTGATGTACGCAAAATTCTGCGACAGCGATGGTACGGCCGCGACGGCCGATGCCGTATCGTGCGAGGTCACGGTGAGCACGCGTGTGAGCGGATCGGCTCCCGTTTCATCCGCAATCGATGTGCGCAGCGTGCCGATCGTGGCGGAGGGATGGACGATCAATTGAAAAATATCTTCGGGAAATCCGAGCACATCGATCGTCTCCCAGTCCCAATGGCGCCCCGACGCATCGAGCAGCTGCGAGGTGGAGGCAATCGTATATTCGTTGACCGCAATACCCGTGAGCATGTGATTGATGAGATCGGGCATGAACAGCAGCGCCGAAGCCTGCGAGACGAGTTCGGGCGATAATTTTTTGAGCGCGTAAAGTTGAAACAGTGAATTCAGCTGCATGAACTGGATGCCGGTTCTTGCGTACAGCGTCTCGCGCGGAATGATGCGGAAGATTTCGTCCATAATTCCGTCCGTGTACGGATCGCGATATGCGACGGGCATCGACAGAAGCGTGCCTTTCGC
>DATGXR010000220.1:0-31444 GCA_035298825.1 Bacteroidota bacterium | reverse complement strand
CACGCGCTCGGATTGAAGATCATCATCGACCTGGTGGCAAACCATACATCGTGGGACAGCAAGATCCTGCGCCAGCACCCCGACTGGTTCACGAAGGATTCAACCGGCGCAATCGTCTCACCGGTGCCCGATTGGAGCGATGTGGCTGATCTCGATTATTCGAAGCCGGCGCTGCGCGAATACATGATCCGCATGCTCGAGTACTGGGTGCGCGATGTTGGAATCGACGGTTTCCGCTGCGATGTGGCCGAAATGGTGCCGACCGATTTCTGGAACGAAGCGCGAGCGGCGCTCGATCGGATCAAACCCGTTTTCATGTTGTCAGAGGGACAGTACCCCGAACATCATCTCAAGGCGTTCGATGCGACGTACGGCTGGCCGCTGTATCACCTGCTCGGTTTGATGACCGCCGGCGAAAAAGGTCCGCGCGATTTGGATACGCTCTTGATAGCCGAAGTGAAAAATTTTCCCAAACAGTCGATTCGCATGCGATTCAGCTCCAATCATGACGAGAATGCGTGGGACAATCCCGATGTCGTCAAATTCGGCGTCAACGGCGCGAAGATGGCGGCCGTGCTCGTCTCGACATTCCCGGGCATTCCGCTTCTGTATAACGGACAGGAAGCTGGCTCGCCAGTGAAGCTTTCGCTTTTTGAAAAAGTCCCGATCGATTGGAATGCGCATCCCGAGTTCCGTGAGTTTTATACGCGACTCTTCGAAGTGCGCAAGACGCATCCGGCCCTTTCAGCCACCGGTGCAATGACGCGTCTTGAGGGCACGGACTCAACGCATGTGTATTCATTCATGCGCACACAGGGCAACGACCGGGTCGTTGTTGTGATCAATCTTTCGCCCTCGGCGTATTCGACGCGCTTTATGGTGCCGGGAGCGAAGCGCCAGGCGCTGCGACTGACGCCGCTTGTGAGCGCGCCCGGTCTTCAGACCGCAATCAGCGGCCGCGAGGCATCCGTGTCGCTGCCCGGACTCGGGTATGCGATCTACCGCGTCGAATGAACGCTTTTCACCCGCACGGGGTTACAATAAATATGGATGGGAACCATGACGGGGCGAAGTGCCATGTGTGCATTTCGCCCCATGTGCAAGCGCCGCGATCACAACACCAATTTTTTATATTTCGAGCAAACATTATGAAAAAAATTATCGCAGTGGGGATGAGCCTGTGGTTGATCGTCTTCAGCGCGCAAGCCGGTGAGGAAAGTATTTATCTCAAGATCAATCGCGGCATGGACATCTTCGGCAAAGTCTATAAGGAGATCGCCACCGGATATGTCGACACGATCGATCCCGAAAAATTCATGCGCGCCGGCATCGACGGCATGCTCGAGACGCTCGATCCCTATACGGTCTTCATGGACGACAAGGAGGGCGACGAGATCGAGCTCATCACGCACGGCGAGTATGGAGGCGTCGGCATCACGATCGGCATACGCGAAGGATCGATCATTGTGTTGGCGCCGATGGACGGATATTCGGCGCAGAAGCAGGGTATCCGAGCCGGCGACAGGATCATGGAGATCAACGACGAGGAGATCAGCGGGACGCTTGCCAATCCTGATAGCGTGCGCAGCCGCGTGCGAGGTGAACCCGGAACGACTGTCCGCGTGAAGGTCGACCGCGAAGGTGTCGCCAAGCCGCTCGAGTTTGTGCTCGTGCGCGAACAGATTCAGGTCAATAATGTGACCTACTCGGGATACATGAAAAGCGGCGTCGGCTATATCCGGCTCGATCGTTTCTCGCGCCGCGCGGGCGATGAGATTAAACAGGCGATACGCGAATTCCAGCTGCGCGGCAACTTGCACGGCATTGTGCTCGATCTGCGCGATAATCCCGGCGGACTGCTCGAAGCGGCGGTTGAAGTGGTGAGCGCATTCCTGCCTCAGGGCAGCACGATCGTCACGACGAAGGGTCGTCGTGCGAGCGAGGAGAAAGTCTACCGGGTCGAAACCGAGCCGATCGCGCCGGATGTTCCCCTGGTAGTGCTCGTCAACAAGGGGTCGGCCAGCGCAAGCGAAATTGTCGCGGGTGCGCTGCAGGATCTGGACCGGGCGGTCATTATCGGCACGCGTTCGTTCGGCAAGGGACTGGTGCAGACAGTGACGCCGCTCACGTATAATGCGACGCTGAAACTCACGACGGCGCGGTATTACACGCCCAGCGGACGCTCAATCCAGGAGGTCGATTACGTCCATAAAGGAAAAGATGGCGTCTTTCAAAACATTCCCGACAGTCTCAAACATAATTACGCCACATCCCACGGCCGGATCGTGCGCGATTTCGGAGGCATCATGCCCGATTCGGTTGTCGAAGAACATGTCAAGAGCTCGTACTATGACGAGCTGATGCAGTCGGCCGCGATCTTCAAGTACGCCACACACTATGTTGCGAATCATCCCTCGGTGCGCGAGGATTTCACAATCGGTGATGACATCGTCTCTGAATTCGAAACCTATCTTACTTCCCAGAACTACACATATCAGGATGAGACCGAAAAAAAACTTGTCGCAATGAAAGAGGCGATGAACCGCGAGCATTACAGTGACGATGCCTTCGCCATTCTTGATACATTCGCTAAACAGATCGAACGGGAAAAAAAGACGGTCTTCGCACGCAATAAACATGAAGTGAAGGAGGAGATCGATATCGAGCTTCACGCGCGGTATTTCGGGGAGAAAGGCCGCATCACCACGGCCCTCAAATATGACAAGCAGGCGCAGACGGCGGGTTCCATCCTTGAAGCCCGGCCTGTCTATGACAGGATCTTAAAAAACGGACGGAAATAACCTGTGTGTGGAAAAACACAACCGCCGCACACACGCGCGTGCATCGTGCGGAAATAAGTTGTGTCATCTTGCGTTGATTTTTCGTATTATTCAATAGATGGACCCGCAGCGGGAATGTATGCGTTTCGCCCCCCCTGTGCAAAAGAGGCGAAGAACATATCGCGGGTCGTCATTTTGCACACAAAAAAAATATTTTTAGAGTCAGCGATAGCCTGAGAAGAGATCAAAAACGAGCGTATGATTGCAAAACTAGCATTGGAAAACGGGACCGTCTTCAGCGGCGTGAATTTTGGCGCCGAAGGGGAAGTTTCGGGAGAAGTCTGTTTCAATACGAGTCTCACCGGGTATCAGGAAATTGTCACCGATCCGTCGTATGCCGGACAGCTCATCACGATGACATCTCCGATGATCGGCAACTACGGCGTCAACGAAGACGATACGGAAGCCCAACGGCCCCATGCAAGGGGATTCATCGTCCGCGAATATTTCGATACCTATAGTAATTTCCGCGCCACAGAAAGCCTGAGCGCGTTTCTGAAAAAACATGGCATCGTCGCCGTGCAGGGCATCGATACGCGCATGCTCACAAAGATGCTCCGTACGGAAGGATCGCTGCGGGGCGTGTTATCGACAACCGACCTGGATGACGACTGTCTTGTGGCCAAGGCCCGCGCCCTGCCGTCGATGTCGGGACAGGATCTTGCCTCGACCGTAACGTGTTGCGAGCCCTATGCGTGGTCGAAGATCGATGCGACGCAGTTCGCACTTGCCCCCGATGCTCCCGAACGCGTGAAACAAGGCAAGCGCTACAACGTCGTCGTACTAGATTACGGCGTGAAGCATAACATTCTTCGACGCCTGACCGCCTACGGCTGCGCGCTGACAGTCGTGCCGGCTTCGACGAGCGCCGAGGAGATTCTGAAAATGAATCCGGACGGCATTTTCCTTTCGAACGGACCGGGAGATCCGGAAGCCGTCACATACGCGATCGAGAACCTGAGACGGCTGATCGGGCGCAAACCGATCTTCGGCATCTGTCTCGGCCACCAGCTTCTGGCGCTCGCGCTCGGCGGGAAGACATATAAATTGAAGTTTGGACACCGGGGCGGCAATCATCCGGTGAAGAATCTTCGCACGGGAGATATTGAAGTCACCTCGCAAAATCACGGCTTCGCCGTTGACTGGTCGACGATGGACGAGTCGAAGCTGACGCTGACGCATTTGAATCTGAACGACTCGACAGTCGAAGGATTCCAGCACAAAGACCTTCCATTGTTCTGCGTCCAGTACCATCCCGAAGCATCACCCGGTCCGCACGACAGCGACTATTTGTTCAAACAGTTCATCGATATGATGGATGCGCAAGCTGCATAATGATGATACGCCTTTTTCGGTATCACTCATACGATTGAGTGATGACCGGCGATCGGCGCCAAGAAGACAGGAAGTCTATGAACGCAGAATCAACCAATGCTCAGCCGGCAGCCGGGATGGTGCTCATCGTCGACGACGAAGAGCTTGTGCGGGAAGTGGTATCCGACATTCTCGACTCGAATGGAATTGTGTGCATCGCCGCCTCCGGCGGAACGGAGGCGATCAGGCTTTTTGCCGAACGGTCCTCGGAGATCAAAGTGGTGCTTCTTGATTTGACGATGCCCGGCATGAGCGGAGAAGAAACATTTGCACAATTGAAGGCGATCGATCCGAAGGCGAATATTGTGCTCTCATCGGGATATTCTGAAGCCGAAGTGCGGGCGAAGTTTGCTTCGCATGGCGGCGTCTCCGGCTTCATACAAAAGCCGTATCAGAGCGAAACGCTTGTGAACAAACTCAGCGGGTATTTCATGCAGTAGGGTCGGGATGCGCGACAGCGAAGACCGTTCAGGAAAGAATAAAAAACGCCGTTCTCTATAATATTCTAGAGAACGGCGTTTTTATTTTTTCGCAAGCGATGCGTAATGCACGCGGGGGCGGATCTTATTCGTGGCTGCGCGTGAAGATTTTTTTCAGCTTCTTGCGGAATGATCCTTCGTTGGTCTCGATTAACTTTTTCCAATCGTTATCCGGCACTGCCTGTGCGGGCGAATGGCGGAACGAGCCGAATGAATCATTGTACGTGCCGGTCGAATACGATTCCGTCTTGTAGATCGTCGGCTTGACGCGTTTCTTCACGGGCGGTGTCGGTTCGGTGGAGCGTCCGCCTGAGCGGAATTTGCCCGTGTTGCCTGCGGCGTAATTCTGGCGGCCGAATCTTGGCGTGCCCGATGACGACGATGAACCGAACGCGCCCGATCGTGTCGAACGGTTGTCGATGCCGCCGGTGCGATTCGTGCTTCCCGAGTGTTCGCGCCGCGAGAGTGTCGAGCCGTCGATTTTCGGACCCTTGCGCTGGCTGTGCTGCTGCGGGAATTTCTCGCGCCTCAGGGCATTGTTCGAGCCCGGACGCTCATCGCGCGCCGCAGTGGAAGTGTTGCGGCGAGCGTTGTCTCCTGTGCGCTCGGTTTTCTTCGGATGAACGATGGTGCGTTCTGTGCGATCGAACGGCTTGACATGATCCGTGGCGTGTTCGGTGCGGTGATGCGAACCCGCTGCGGTATGGTGCTTGCCATGTGCGTGCGCTTCCGATGAAGCCGCCGCGCCTTCGCCTGTTCCCGTCGTATGCGCGTGATCGAGTTTGTGTGCTGCCGGCGTATAATTGAATGTCGGGTATTTTTTGATCTCGACTTTTTTCCCGATGAAGTATTCGATCTTCCTGACGTGCTTGATCTCGTCCCTGCTCACAAACGTGATCGCGTCGCCCACGGCCGATGCGCGGCCCGTGCGGCCGATGCGGTGAACGTACTCTTCGGCGAATGTCGGCACATCGTAATTGATCACGTGCGAAATGCCGTCCACATCGATGCCGCGAGCGGCGATATCGGTGGCCACGAGCACACGGTAATGACCTTCCTTGAATCCGGCAAGGGCGCGCTGACGCTGCGCCTGCGTGCGATTCGAATGGATGGCGACCGCCTTCACATTGGCGCGATCGAGCCGCTTGGTGATCTTGTCGGCGCCGTGCTTCGTGCGCGAGAACACAAGCACCGAATCCATCGATTCATGCTCGAGTGCGAACAAGAGCATCTCCATCTTCATATCCTGCGGCGAGGAATAAAAATACTGCGTCACGCTGTCGACCGGCTTGCGCTCTTCGCCGATTTGAATGGTCTCGGGATTTTTCTGGACCGAGGCGGCAAGCGTCCGGATCTCTTTCGAGATTGTGGCCGAAAAGAGCAGCGTCTGGCGTTCGGCCGGAACGCGGCTCATGATTTTTTTCACATCGTTGATGAAGCCCATATCGAACATCCGATCGGCCTCATCGAGCACGAGGATTTCGACCGCGGAAAGATCGATCGTCTTTCGATCAAGGTGGTCTATCAACCGGCCCGGGGTGGCGATGACGATGTCGATGCCGCTTCGGAGGTGCTTCAATTGTTTGTCGATCGACACGCCGCCGTAGATCGAAACGCTGCGGAGTTTCAAAAATTGTCCGTATTGTTTCAAGGCATCTTCGATCTGCTGCGCCAATTCGCGCGTCGGAGTCAGCACGAGCGCGCGCGGACGGCGTTCGCGCGCGGCGCCTTCTTTGGGCGCCGATAAACGGTTGAGCATCGGAAGCACGAAGGCGGCGGTTTTGCCGGTGCCCGTCTGGGCGGCTCCGATAATATCTCTGCCTTCAAGGGCCAGAGGAATGGCACGGGCCTGAATGGCGGTCGGTGCGGTATAGCCGGTTGCAAGAATACCTTGCACTAAGCGGTCGTTAAGACCGAGCTGGGTAAAAGCCATGGAATGAATCCTTGTAGAGTATGTAGTTTGGTGAGACTCGTACACATAAGAAGGAAAAGGGTTCTGCTTCGCACACTTTAAAAGTGCTCGTGTGCGCAAGGAGACTCTGGAGGGGGAAATACCTGGTGTGAGAGTGTAAACCTCTCTCGCGCACTCAAACACAAACGACTGCGGCACGGAATGGTTCTATTCAACGGTCAGCACAACTTCCCAACACTACATTCAAATCTTCGAAGAGCGGGTCTCAATATCATCCGCTTCCGATACAATTGTCACAAATTCTCTGTTTGGAGAGATCGGTTGCGGTACGTTGCATATCTTGCAACTGTCTCTAACATACGATTATTTTTTGACAATTCCTAATCGTTCTTACCAAATACGAGACGTTGCTTGCGTCTGGGCGCCGGGCTTCATACATTATCTTTACATATATTTTTTTACACAATGACCGCGCGCGCATGACAGAGATCCGATCATTTCTTTTAGACAATACGGTGCAGCATTACGACTGGGGTACGAAGAACGCACACGCCTATATTGCATCGCTGCTTGGCGTCGAGCCGCGGCCCGATACGCCATATGCCGAATTGTGGATCGGAGCGCATCCGAAAGCGCCTTCGAGTGTTCGGAAAAACAGCGACCATATCCCGCTGCCTGATTTTATCTCCCTGGCTCCGCGCGATGTGCTCGGATCGCGCGCGGCGGAACACTTCAATCACCAGCTTCCTTTTTTGCTGAAAGTGCTTTCGGCCGGAGCGCCGCTATCGATCCAGGCCCATCCTGATAAGGCGCTGGCGGCGCAGCTGCATGCGCGCGATCCGAAAAATTATCCCGATGCGAATCACAAACCCGAGATCGCCGTTGCGCTCACCGAATTGACGGCCTTGGCCGGCTTTAAACCTTTTCGTGATCTGGTACACACCGTGGAACGCTATCGACCGCTGGCCGAGGCCGCGGGGAGCGAAGCCGTCGATCGCCTTCGCGCGGATGTATCGGCTGATGCGGCCAGGCAGCAAGAGGTGCTTAGATTCTTTTTTACAACACTGATGGAGCGCCTTCAGGCAGATCCCGGTTTGCTTGAACGATCCATCGATACGCTCGATGACGTGCTGTGCGCCGACACAAGCGGCGCGAATGTCGAAGAGCGCGAGTTCTTTTTTGCATTCCGGAAGCTCTACCGCTATGACATCGGATTGCTTTCGATGCTGCTATTGAACATCGTGCACTGCAAAAAAGGCGAGGGACTATTTCTCGGCCCCGGCATTCCCCATGCCTATATCGAAGGATCGATCGTCGAATGCATGGCGAATTCAGATAACGTGGTCCGCGCCGGTCTCACACCGAAGTTTAAGGATGTCGAGACGCTCTGCAGGATGCTCACATATGAATGCGGCGCACCTGAACTCCTGCGTCCGGTGATCAATCCGGATGGAAGCGGGCTGACCGTCTATCCGTCTCCCGCCGCGGAATTTTCACTTGCGCGCCGCGTGATGAACGAATCGGACGCGTTCACGCTCGATGATCGCCGCGTGCTCGAGATCCTGCTTGTGATTGAAGGCTCGGTTTCTCTTGTGCACGAGGGAGGCCGCCAGCTCTTCAAGCAGGGCGATACGGTGCTCATTCCTGCCGCGCTTTCGCGCTACGAATTAACCGCGCATACGCATGCGGAACTTTTTGTTGCCTCGATCCCGGACTAAGCGAGAAAAATCGCCTCACAGACGCAGACCTTCTCACTATCCCGCTGCCTGCGGCGCGGTTGTGTATTGAAACATGAGAACACAGCGAACGCTTGCATCTCGTGAAATCTTCCGGTAGATTTTGTTGTTTAGCAGGAAGAAGGAGCCTCTTTGTATGTCGGACGAGCGCCATCGCGCGTCAATGATTATAGAGCGGCGCAAGTGAGACGCGTCAGGAACAAATTTATGTTTTGGAGAGCTGCCTCATGAACTCAGTTCCACTGGTTGTAACTGCATTGGCAATTTTCGCGATCGCCTACCGGTTTTATTACAGCTTTATCGCCGCAAAAATCGCCGTCCTGTCGGATGAGCGCACCACGCCGTCGAAGCGATTATACGACGGACAAAATTATTACCCGATGGGGAAGTGGATCCTCTTCGGACATCACTTTGCCGCCATCGCCGGAGCCGGTCCGCTTGTGGGGCCGGTCCTGGCCGCCCAGTTCGGATATTTTCCCGGCTTCATGTGGATGGTCTTCGGTTGCGTGCTGGCCGGGGCCGTGCACGATATGGTGATCCTGACCGCTTCGATCCGCCACGACGGCAAATCGATCGCGCAGATTGCCAAGGCCGAGATCAGCAAAATCTCGGGCGTCACGGCATCGATCGCTGTGTTGATCATCATCATTGTGGCGCTGGCCGGACTCGGACTCGTCGTGGTGAACTCGCTTGCCGAGAGTTCCTGGGGCACATTCACGATCGCCGCGACGATTCCCATTGCACTGTTTATGGGCGTGTGGATGTTTCGCTTTCGCAAGGGCAAGACAGTTGAAGCGACGATCATCGGTGTGATCCTTCTGACACTTGCGGTTGTCTTCGGCCGCGATGTGCCGGGCTCGGCGCTCGCGCCGTATTTCACATTCGATCATAAGACGCTCACCATCATGCTCGCGGCTTACGGATTCTGCGCATCGGTCTTGCCTGTGTGGCTGCTATTGTCACCCCGCGATTATCTCTCGTCGATTATGAAGCTGGGTGTGGTGGCGATGCTGGCTGTGGGCATAATGATCGTCGCACCGAATTTGCGCATGCCGCCTGTGACCTCATTTATCGGCGGAGGGGGACCGATTGTGCCGGGAACGCTTTTCCCCTATCTCTTTATCACGATTGCCTGCGGAGCGATCTCTGGATTCCACGCGCTGGTGAGCTCGGGCACGACGCCGAAGATGATCATGCGTGAATCAGAAGTGAAGATGATCGCGGCAGGCTCGATGCTGGCTGAAGGCATCGTGAGCATTCTTGCATTGATCGCCGCCTGCAGTCTGCATCCGCTTGATTATTTTCAGATCAATGTGCCGGTGGAACGATTCCAGGCCCTGTTGCCCGCGCTTCAGAGCATGGGATTTGTCGACAGCAACATTCTGCAGCTCTCGACCGAAGTGGGCGAGACGATCGTCGGCCGCACCGGCGGCGCCGTGTCGCTTGCAGTCGGCATGGCGCAGATCTTCTCGGCGATCCCGGGATTGACCGGACTCATGTCGTACTGGTATCATTTTGCCATCATGTTCGAGGCGCTGTTTATCCTCACGACGATCGATGCCGGAACGCGCATCGCCCGCTTCATTCTTCAGGAAGCGCTTGGTCGTGTCTATGCGCCGTTTGGACGGACCGATTGGCTGCCCGGAAATCTCATTGCAAGTTTTGCGATCGTCTTTTCCTGGGGATATTTCATTTATACGGGATCGGTCACCACGATCTGGCCGATGTTTGGGACGGCCAACCAGCTCCTTGCTACGCTGGCCCTGGCCGTTGGCACCTCGTTCATCATCAATCGGGGAAAGGTGCGCTACGCCTGGGTCACCATTGTGCCGATGGCGTTTGTGGGTGTGACGACGTTGATTGCCGGATGGATGAATATCACGACGATTTATTATCCGCAGATGCTCGTGCCGAAAACACAGATTCAGGGGCTGATCAGTTTCACGCTCACAAGCATCATCATGGCAAGCGTGCTGATTATCGTCGGCGATGCCGCGCCGCGCTGGGTGCGCACGGCCCTGGGAAAAACACGCATTACTGTCGACGCTATTGACACTGCGTATGTAAAATGATACATTGCTTTCATTAAAAAAAATCGTATACACTGCCGACTGATCTTTCTTCAGGAAAAAGGTCTGTTGAATGGTACGAAAGATGCCTGCTGTAAAGAAACGAACGCCGACGCCCGATTCTTTTTTCGATCCGCCGCTTCCCACTCCTCCTGCAGCAGCGGCCGATCATAAACCGGTCACCGGGTCGGGATCATCATCCGCCGAAGTGCGCGTTCAAAAACTTGAGCGTCAGCTCGTGCTGCTGCGGCAGGAATACTCGCGCCTGTGCGAGGAAAACGAGCGTCTGAAAGACGCCGCATCGCTTGTGCCGTACGGATATTGCGAGCTCGATCGCCGGGGCTTGATCCTCGAAGCCAACGGCGCCTTTGCGCACATGGTGCAGTCCGATGTGCGCGCGTTGCAGGGGACGGCAATGGTGAATTTTTTTCCTGAGCGCCTGCATCAGAAATTTCTTTCCTTCCTTCATCACGCATTCCACTCGGCAATCTCGCATACGATCGATCTTCCGATCGTTCCCATCGTGGACGAGGAATTTTATATCCGCATGGATTGCCGCTGCGCCGATCGCGTAAGCGGCCAGGTGCTCTGCTGCGTTATCATCGCCGGAGCCGCTCCAACCCGACGACTCACCACAAGCGAAGCGAGTTTGTTGCAGGAGGAAGAGCACTTTCGCACGATTGCCGATTACAGCACCGACTGGAAAATGTGGATCGGATTGGACGGCAGGCTCGTCTGGGTCAACAGTGCCGTCGAACTCCTCACCGGCCACACTCCGACCGAATGTTATTCGATCCCTGATTTTCCCTATCCGTTGATTGCCGAGTCGGACCGCGAAACGATCGCCGGATTGTTTTCGGATGCGCTTGGCGGCGTGGAAGAGGAGGGTGTCGAATTTCGTTTTCTGAAGAAGGACTCGAGCGAGCAGTGGGGAGCGATTCGGTGTCATCCGATGTACGACAAGTCGGGCCAACTGCTCGGATTCTGCGCGACGATAAAGAATGTCGGACCGCACAAGGAACTGGAAGAAGAGCTGGCGCATATGCGGCGCGGAGTTGATCGCGCGGTGCGTGAACGGACATCGGCCCTTCAGCATAAAAACGCGGCGTTGAGCGAAGAACTGGTGCTGCTGCAATCGGCGCTCGAACTCTCCGCTCGGCGCGAAGCCGGGAAGGCGCGCCGCGATGATGAGACGCCTGCCGATGCTCCGTCGGCGCTGCCTGGCCTGTCGGTTGTCGTCGGATACGGAGTGCCCGTATCGGACGCTCAGAAAAAATCGATCAGGTTCTCCAAGCAATTTCTTGAACAGGTAATCGACGCCATCGGCGATCCTGTCTTCGTGAAGAACAAGGAGAGCCGGTATATCCTTGTCAGTAATTCGTTCATCGAATTCACGGGCTTTGGTCGCAAAGAAATTATCGGCAAGTGTGATCATGAGATCTTCAAACCTGAAGAGGCCGCAGCCTGCCTCATCTCGGACAACGCGGTGTTTGAAAAACAAACCGAGTTGGTAACCGAAGAACTCTTCACGCGCTACGATGGGCAGCCGCGCCGGCTCCTTGTGAAGAAGTCGAGTTATTTCGACGAGCACGGCAGCCAATTCATTGTCGGAGTGCTGCGCGATGTGACCGAGCTGCGCAATGCGGAAGATGAAATGCGCGCTGCGTTTGAAAAGGAAAAGGAACTCAACGAGCTCAAATCGCGCTTCGTGACGATGGTCTCGCATGAATATAAAACGCCGCTCACGGCGATATTGTCGTCGGCCGAACTGCTTGAGCTGTTTCGGAAATCATGGGACGACAAGAAGGTAGAGCTGCATCTGCAGAAGATCAAGCGCGCCGTCGAGACGATGACCGAGATGTTGTCCGATGCGCTCTTCCTCAACAAGATCGAGACAGGCCGCATGCAAATCGCGCTCAACACGTTCGAGCTCGTGAGCTTCTGCATCATGACTGCCGACGAAGTGCAGTCGACCGCTTCGCATCAGAACATCATTGAAACGTCATCGAGCGTCACACATGCAATGATTTGCACGGACAATAAGCTCTTGCGCTACATCCTGACGAACATCCTCTCGAATGCCATGAAGTATTCATTCCCCAAAACCAGCATCCAGTTCGAGACGGTGCTCGCAGAAACAAGCGTCACATTCCGTGTGCGCAATTGCGGCATCGGCATTCCGCCCGAAACCTATGACAATCTGTTCGAACCCTTCTTCCGCGCGCCCAATACAGGATCGATCCCGGGCACGGGACTCGGCCTCTCGATCGTGAAGCGTTGCGTCGACTCGCTTCAGGGAACGATCTCGTTCGAAAGTATTCCCAATAAGGTGACAACATTCACTGCGACGATTCCGGTGCAGGTGATCGAGTATCAAATGGGCATCGCGCGCGCCGCGACAAATCACGATCCAGTGTCGTAAGCCAACCTCCGGCGAACGAGCCACAGTATATTTGCGTTTCTTGTCTGTCTCTGCTTACCGCCCATTTCCCCCTTCTACCGCTTATTACAATAACCTGCCGTTTACCGCATTTATAATGCCGTTATCGCGCCTCTTCTCTATATTGAACACAGATAGAGCACAGAAAAGATACGTCACAGCCCGGGGGGGATACTGATGACATATAAAAGCGACGAATATGCCCGTCAGCTCTATAATGCGGTCGTGGAGTATATGGACAGTCTGGCAAACCCGCACAACTTCCAGCGTTTGAATGAGGCGATCATCCATTTGAACGAGCAGTCTGCCGAGACGGGTTTTCCGGAAGTGGGCCGCGAACTGAAGATCCTCGCATTTCAGATCTCAGAGGCCCGCGCACAGATCGTGATGCTCATCGCCGAGTACACGGATGATGAAGAATCGACGACGCCTGGGGGGGCGTCGGTCGAGACGCTGCCGGCGGCTTCCAGAAAGCTGCTGCGCGATATTGTCGATATCGCCAATTGTATCGCAGCGATGCTCCTTGAATTATCGGAGATGTGTGAAGAGAACGAATCGTCGCGTGAGATCTGCTCGTATGTCATTCTTGTCAACGAAGTGATTGTCGAAGCCATAACCCATCTGCGAAATGAACGTACAGCCATTGCCTCACTGCTGGAGACGCTGCTGCATTCAGCCGAAGGTTCGCACCCACCGAATGAGCCCGACCATTCGCGCTACTGCGTGGATAAAGCCGGAAGGATCACTCGGCATTCCGAAGGGTAACACAAACACATCTACACAGATTCACCGCACACAGATCTGTCGCATGATTGCCGCTTCTCGATACGCTGGAACAACAGACTACGGGGGGAGAGAAGACAATGCAGAGACTCAAAGTGTGTATTTTGGCTGAGTGGAACGATTTCACGATGGCCATTTCAACACAGGTGGAACATTGTGGGGCGGCGGTCACTCTGGCATCGAACGCCCAGGAGGCGATTCGCAAAATCAACGCCCATGAAGCGGATGTCATCATCACAGACTATCACATGAAAGATGATCAAGGCATCGACCACATTGTGACGGTGAAGCAAAGCCGGCCGTTTACGCCGATGATCATCATCAAGCAATGCGCCGATGTTGTCACATCGCGTCTTGCCGATTCGCTGACGATTCATGATTATTTTGTGCAGCCGCTGGCGCTCGATTCGCTGCCGAGAGTGTTGGCGCTTGCACGATCCTGCTTTTCGCTGAACTGACATCGGCGCAGTGTTAATCGATCGCATGAGGGGCCAACTTCTGGGGGGGCATGCGAGAGGTTGCCGTTCTCTCTCCTCAGGGGAGAAGAGAGAACGGCGCGCCCGATGTCTGCTGTATGTCTCGATCCCCCGCACATGACAAATCTCCAGACGTGATGCTTTGCACAATGAGAACAGGGCTCTCCATCTTGTTGAATCGAGGAGCGTACGGGCATGCAAAGACAACACATCCTCATCGTTGAAGACGATGCCATTATTGCCGCGCGGCTTCATGATATTCTCCTTCTGCTGGGGTACGACGTGTCCGAGCCGGTTTCATCGGGCGAGGATGCGATCGCCTCGTCGGTCTCCGTACGGCCGAATCTGATTCTGATGGACATCAATCTCTACGGTCCGATGAACGGCATCAAGGCGGCTGAAGCAATCCGCGCGATGATGGATGTGCCCATTGTCTATCTCACCGCGTATTCGGATGATGATCTGCTGCAACAAGCCAAGGTGACCAATCCGTACGGCTATCTGGTGAAGCCCGTGCAGGAGCGGGAACTGCAGGCGACAATCGAGATGGCGCTCCACAATCACGCGATGGCCAAGGCCGTGCGCGAAAGCGAGGAACGCTACCGGGCGGTGATCGTCAATGCGATGGACGCCGTCTTTTTGTTCGACGCGCAAACGCTGCGATTGGTTGAAACGAATCAGGCCTTCCGCCGATTGCTCGGATATGCGGACGACAACTGTGCCGCGTTGTCACTCTCGGACTTCATGCGGCTGCCCGAGACGCGCATCCGTGAAATTGTCGAGCAGGCGCTCAGGCTTGGTTCGATCGAACCGGGTGAGCGCCGATACAAGGCGAAGGATGGCCGGTCGGTTGATGTGATCGCAAGCGCGAGCGTGATCTCCTGCAGCGGACGGGCGACAATCTGCGTCGTGGCGCATGATATCTCGCAGCGCAAACGGGCCGAAGAGCAGCTGCAGGAAAGCGAGAGCCGATTGAAGATCATCCTCAAATCGATCAGGGCAGGCGTCCTGATCGTCGATGCCGAGACGCACCGGATTGAGGATGTGAACGACGAGGCCGCGCGCATCCTTGGGCGGTCGAATGATGAATTGATCGGCTTGAAATGCAACGATATAGTGTGTCCGGCCAGGGCAGGCGCATGTCCCATCACTGGTGAAGGATTGATGATGGACGTGGCCGACCATACAGCCATACGCCCGAACGGCGAAAGCGTGCCGATCATCAAAATGGTGAAGATGATCTCGATCGACGGCCGACGGCATCTGCTTGAAACCTTCATCGATGTGAGCGATCGCAAACGGGCCGAAGAGGCGCTCACCGAAGAGCGCAACCTCCTGCAGACGGTCGTCAACAGCCTTCCCCATCAGATCTATGCGAAGGATGTTCGCAAACGCTTCATTCTTTCGAACACCTGCAATACGGCGTCGCTCGGATTTTCCTGTGACACATCCCTTTTGGGCAAGACGGACAAGGAACTCTTCGCACACGACGTGTCTGAGCGCTTCAACACCGAAGAAGACCTCATTCTTAAAGGCGAGACTCCGCTGATCGATTCTGTGCACGAGGTCCACGATCCCAGCACGGGAAGGCTCCTGCGGTCGCTGCAGATTGCCAAGCATCCGCTTCGAAACGCCGAAGGCGTCATTACCGGCGTGGTGGGCATCAATATCGACAGAACGAAAGAGACGCTTGCGGAGTTCGAGCTCAGAGAGAGCGAGGAGCGCTTTCGTTCGATCATCGAGAATATCGGGGAAGGCCTCCTGATCTTCGATATGGAAGGGGCGATCGAATACGTCAATCGGGCGGCCAGCGAGTTTTACCAGTGCCCGAAAGAGGAAATGATCGGCTCATCGATTGCGGCATTCATGCCTGGAGAGCTTTCCACAGAGCTGCTCGAGCGCAGGCTGCAGACGTTGAAGAACGGCAAGGCGCTTGTCTATGAGATCGATATCACTCCGCGTTCAAGCACGGAACGCCGGAGTCTGCTTGCGGCCATTGTGGCCCGCCGCACTTCGGACGGGCGTCTCACCGGGGCCTATGAAACCATCACCGATATCACCGAACGAAAATCGGCCGAGACGGCGATCGCCGAACGCAACCGTCAGTTAATGATCTCCAATATGCGCGCCGAGGATCAGGCCCGGCTCCTGAAGCAGCAGACTCGCGAGCTCGAGAAAGCGCGTCATCAGGCAGTGGAGGCCTCGCGCATGAAATCCGAGTTCGTCGCCAACATGAGCCACGAGATCCGCACGCCGCTCAACGGCATCATCGGCATGGCAAGCCTGCTGGTGAAAACGGATCTCACGCAGCAGCAGTCGCGCTTTCTCTCTGTGATCAACAGTTCGAGCAATTCGCTTCTTGCGATCATCAACGAGATTCTGGATTTTTCGAAAATCGAAGCCGGCAAGATGGAACTGAAAGAGGACGATTTTTCGCTGCGTTCGGAATTGGAATATGCCACTGAGACTTTTTGGTACAAGGCGCGCGAAAAAGGGGTCGAGCTCACCTGCATTGTCGATATCGCGGTACCCGATGAGCTTTATGGCGACGCCCTAAGGCTACGCCAGGTGCTGACGAATCTTCTTGGCAACGCCGTCAAGTTCACGCAGAAGGGAATGATCGCGCTTCATGTCCGGTTCGTTGAAGAAAACGCATTCGGACTTGTGCTGAATTTCACGATCAGCGACACGGGCATCGGCATCGCGCCTGAAGCGATGAAAAAACTCTTCCGGCCGTTCTCACAAGTGAACGGCACGACCACACGCGAGCATGGCGGAACCGGACTGGGACTCACGATCTCGAAGCGGCTCATCGAGCTGCTCGGCGGATCGATCAGTGTGGTGAGCCGGGTCGACCGGGGAACGATCTTCCGCTTCACCATCACGTTCACGCATGCGCATGCGCCGCAATCGGTCGCCGCAGTGACCGCTGCCGTCCAGGGTCCCAGGGCGCCCTATACGGCCATTGCCGGCAAAAAAATTCTTCTTGCGCACACCGATCCCACCGCGCGCAAGATCCTGCAGATGATGGCCAATGCCTTCCATCTGCCCTTCGCCGTGGCGCGCTCGGGCGCTTCGGCCGAGTATATGCTTGCAGCGGCTGCGGCGGACAATGTGCCATACGATGTGCTCTTTGTGGGAGAGCAGTTTGATGATAAGACAAGTTCCGATCTCCTGAAGGGCATTGAAGCCCATCCGCTGCTCAGCAAAATCAAAACGGTGCTTGTGGGACCATTTACAGCCGGCGTGACCGATGCTGTCACACGCAATGCGCATGCCTCCGGAGTCCTGAACCGGTTTTCGAAGCAGTCTGAATTCTACGACGTGTTGTGTTCGGCCTCGGGATACGAGGCGGCGCCTGCCGATGCGGCTGATGAGACAAATGGTGCGAAGACCGATCAGTCTCCGACTGTCATCGATACTGAAGTGCGCATCCTTGTGGTGGACGACAATCAGATTAATCAGCAAGTCGCCTCAGATTTGCTCGAGGCGATGGGGTATCATCCCCAGCTTGTCATCAACGGCGAGCGGGCTGTGGCGGCGGTGATGGAAGAGGAATTCGATATCATCTTCATGGACTGCCAAATGCCCGTGATGGATGGTTACGAGGCGACGCGGACAATCCGCCGCAATCTGCACACACCCGAGCATCCGGTGATCATCGCGATGACGGCGCATGCGATAGGAGGTGATAAGGAAGCTTGTCTTGAATCTGGAATGAACGATTATATCGCCAAACCGATCCGGTTTGAGGAACTGCGGATCATCATCGAAAAATGGAAACGAAAATTATTTCACGTTCAGGAGAGAGCCCTATGAACATCATCAATAAAAGCGTGCTGAGCGAACTTGAAGCGCATATTCCCCGCGAAAAGTTTATACACAATATCAAGACGTTCATGGATCATATGCCGGTGCAGATCGAAGATCTTCATGGACTGACCGGATTGGGCGATATGCGGGCAGTGGCCGACAAGGCTCATATGCTCAAAGGGACCTGCGGGCAGTTTGGCGCAATGCGTCTTCATGAATTATTCAAATCGATCGAGCTCTCGGCAAACGAAGGACGGCTGCGCGATGTGCGGATGACCGTCCGCGCCCTTCCGTACGAGTTTCAGCTCGTGCAGGAGCTTATCTCGATGTGCTACATGCAGCCCGATGCGCTTTCGGGTGAACGGCGCGTCCCAACCGTGACTGCATCCAAAGCGGCGCCGGCGGCGTGATGAAACCGCCGGTGCAACATCTGTCTTCCCCCGAGGGAGGACTGCTGCTGCGGGAGCGGGCGTCGGCCGATGCGCGCATACGCAGGCTTGAAGAGCAACTGCACTCGGCGGTGCGCGAGAAGGAGACACTTCTCAGGGAGGTCCATCACCGTGTGAAGAACAATCTGCAGCTCATCTCGTCGATGCTCCGAATGCAGTCCTCGACGGCCGCCGATGCGCGCAGCGCGCAGTTCTTCGACGAAAGCCAGCGCCGACTCAAAGCCATGGCGATGATACACGAACAGCTCTATCACTCGCATGATCTGGGACGGATCGATATGGGGGAGTACCTGCTGACACTGACGCTCTCCGTGCTCCGCTCGTACGGAGCGCCGTGCACGATCGTGCCGGTGATCAGGGTGCAGGAACTCTATCTCGGCGTCGAAAGCGCGATCCCCTGCGGGTTGATCGTCACAGAACTGGTTTCGAACGCCATGAAATACGCGTTTCCGGGTCAGAACCCGTGCGGAACGATTTCCGTCACGTTATGCTGTCTCCCCGAAGCGCGCGCGAAGTTCTGCCTGACAGTGTCGGACGACGGCATCGGCCTGCCCTCTGGAGTCGATCCCGAAACGGCATCGTCGCTCGGATTGAAGCTCGTGGGAATTCTTACCGAACAACTCTGGGGTTCGATCGAGATCCGCCGCACACAAGGAACGGAATTTGTCATCGTGTTTTCTGAGGCGCCGGAAACTGTCCCGCACGATGGCATCGCGAATACGAGTGACCATACATTATGACACAGACACTGCTCTTTCGCCATACAGCGATCGATGGACCCGCCGGGGAGTTCGATGAGGTTGATCTGCTCCATGCCACGCACGAAGAACTCGCGTTTCGGCTGCTCGAGCGTTCAAGCGAATTGGAGACTGCAAACGAAGAGCTGCATGTCGAGATCTCCGAGCGCATGAGGGCCGAAGAGGAGCTCGAGCGAAGCAACATGTTTCTGCGCTCGATCCTGGACAGTTCGTCATCGATCTCGATCATTTCAAGCGATCAGGAAGGAATGATCACGTATTGGAATATCGGCGCGCAAAAACTCTTCGGCTATAAAGCATCGGAGGTGGTGGGCCGCGAAAACATCCGCATCCTGACTCCGATCGACGAACCGTGGACTGCCGCCACGCTGACGATGATGCGCACAAGCGCCCTGACCACACAGCAATCGCATCGGCGCGAGGTGATCGAGTGCACGAAGAGCGGCGAGAAAGTCTGGATCAATCTTGCCGTCTCTCCTCGTCTCGACGAAAACGGCGAGTGCATCGGTACGCTCGCTCTCGGGGAGAATATCACCGCGCGCAAAATTGCCGAGCGGGAACTCTTCACAACACGCGGGCGGCTTGAACAATTGCTGGATACCTCGCTTGTGATTATCTACAGCCGCAAGGTGAGCGAAGATTTTGGCATCACGTTCATCAGTAACAATGTGGGGGCGCTGTTAGGCTGCGATCCGGCAGATTTTACGGACGATGCCGGGTACTGGGCCAGTTGTCTTCATCCGGACGACAAGCCGAGAGTCACCGCGGCCATTACCAGGATTGGTGAAGACCATCAGGTGATGGAATACAGGTTTCGTTACGAACCGGAGCAGTATCGATGGCTGCGCGATGAAATGCGCCTCGTGCGCGACGACCTTGGCGAACCGCTTGAAATCGTCGGCAGCTGGGTCGACATTACCGATGAAAAAAATATGGAACGCGCGCTCAGGGAATCAGAGGAAAAATTCCGGGCGTTGGCCGAGTTTTCACAGGATATCATCATGCGCTTCGACAAAAATCTGAGACATCTCTATGTCAATCCGATGGCCGAACGGCAGATGGGAGTCCCCGTCGAGGCCTTCTTCGGAAAAACACCGCGGGAGTTGGACTTTCCTTCCGAGTTGGTCGAGTTCTGGGAACGCGAAATCCGCAAGACATTCGAGACGAAAACTCTCCAGCGGACCGAATACCGGCTGCCTTCGGGGGCGTGGGTCGATTGGGAACTCATTCCGGAATTTTTGCCCAACGGAGACGTCACAACGATCGTCACCTCGGCGCGCGACATCACCGATTTGAAGAAGGCCGAGCAGCGATTGAGAGATTCGCTCGAAGAGAAGGAAGTAATGCTGCGCGAGATCCATCACCGGGTCAAGAACAATCTTCAGGTGATCATTGCGCTGATGGGACTTCAGGCCGAAACGAGAACCGATCCGATCATGAAGGGCATGCTCGCCGAGCTCCAGTCGCGCGCCCGGACCATGTCGCTGGTGCATGAGACGCTGTATCAGTCGCAGAATATTGCACGCGTGAATCTCGCGGTGTACGTCCGCAATCTGACGGCAAATGTGATGCAAACATTCGGGATCAACTCTGTTGTCAGGCTCCAGGTGCATGCCGAGGAAGTCTTTGCAGGCATCGACGCGGCCATCCCGTGCGGACTCATCATCAATGAACTGGTCACGAACGCGTTGAAGTATGCGTTTCCGCACGCGCGCCGTGATGCGCTGATGCAGGTTCAGCCTGCAGACGACTGTGTGATCGATGTTTCGGTTTGCACGCGCGACACAAATCTTGAAATCATCGTGGCCGATAACGGCGTCGGATTGCCGGATGGATTTGATTGGAGAAAGGCGAAATCACTCGGACTCCGCCTCGTGAATATTTTGGCAAAAAATCAGCTTCGCGGCACAATCGAGGTAAACACCGCGCACGGAACAATATTTACCATTGCATTTTGCGAGCACCATCTGAACAAGGAGAAGACGCATATCACATCACACAATGCCGAGACCGATGAGACAGCCGCGCATACTAGTCGTTGAAGACGAATGTATCGTCGCCGAGCAGCTGCTGGGCACGCTGACCCGGATGGGGTACGAGACTGTGCCTGCGATGGCGTCGGGAGAAGAGGCCATTATAGCCGCCGTGCGATCGCAACCGGATCTCGTGCTGATGGATGTGGAGCTGGACGGAGAATTGACCGGGGTGGAGGCCGCCCGCGAGATCCGACGCGCGAGGGAGATCCCGGTGATTTTCCTCACGGCCTATTGTGACCAGGACATCCTGACGCGCATCAAGTCGTGCGAACCCTACGGCTATCTGGTCAAGCCGGTCGATCCCGAGGATCTTCATGTGACGATCGAAGTGGCCCTCACGCGCCGCGCGGCGGATGAAAAACTCGAAGAAGCAGTGCGCATGCGCACAAAGGAACTGGCGGAGAAGCACGAGGCGCTCAGGCGCGAACTCGAAGAACGCAAGGCGGCAGAGCAGGCGCTCCAGGAGAGCGAGTGGAGATATCAGCGTGTGAATGATTTCATGCTGGATATGGTGAGCGTGGTCAATAACGCGTCGGATATGATCTTCATCGTGATGCCCGACGGCACGATCCGTTACGGCACGCCGTCGATCGAATTGCAGCTGCAATACGAACCGCCGCAGGTGCTCGGCAACAATCTCGCGGAGCTGCTGTGTCCGGGTGAGCGCGCTGAAGTGATGTCCGTTATTGCAGATGTGATGAGCACGCACGCGACGCGCTCGGTGACGCACTGCCTGAAAAAAAAGGACGGCTCGATGATCGCAGCCGAATCGATCGTCAAATTCTACATCGATCAGATGAACACACGCTGTGCGCTGATCACATCGCGCGACGTGACCGAGCGCAAGAAGGCGGACGACGCGCTGCGCGCCTTGAACGAGATGCTTGAAACACGCGTCGAAGAACGCACCGCGCAGCTTGCCGAGGCCAATGTGGCGCTGCGTCAAAGCGAAGAACGCTACAGACGGATCATCGATGCGGTCACAGATTATATCTACACGGTGGAGGTCAAAGACGGATCTCCCGTCGCCACGACGCACCATCCCGCCTGCCAGAAGATCACCGGCTACACAGTCGATGAGTTCACCGAGAATCCATATTTATGGTTGCAAATGGTGCATCCGGATGACCGGGAGGCTGTTGCGCTCCATGCGCAGCACATCGTAAGCGGGATCGATGAACCCTCGATTAAACATCGCATCATACGCAAGGACGGCACTATGCACTGGGTGCTCAACACGTCCGTGCCCCACAAGAATGAAGCAGGCATGCTCGTGTCGTACGACGGCGTCATCAACGAGATCGCTTAGTATTCCTCACCCGTCATGCGCTCGATTGAAGCGCCGAGCGCCGAGAGCTTCTTTTCGATCGACTCGTATCCTCTGTCCAGATGGTAGACGCGCAGGACCTCGGTCTCGCCTTCGGCTACAAGGCCTGCCAGAATCAATGCTGCCGAGGCCCGCAAATCTGTCGACATGACCTTGGCGCCCTCGAGTTTTTTCACTCCGCGAATCACCGCCGTGTTCTCGTTCAATGTGATATTGGCTCCCAGCCGCACGAGTTCCGGCACGTGCTTGAAGCGGTCCGTATAAATCGTATCGGTGACGGTCGAGGATCCGCCTGCAACGGCCATGAGCGAGATCCACTGCGCCTGCATATCGGTCGGGAATCCGGGATAGACGCCGGTCACGACGTCGACGGGCGAGAGTTTTCTTGGGGCCTGAAGTTCGATTGAATCTTTGCCGAGCGTGAGAACGGCGCCTGCATCGACCAACCGGGTGGTGACGGCCGAGAGATGGGACGGATCGCAATGCTCGATCGTGATGCGGCCACCGCACATTGCGCCTGCAACCAGGAGCGTTCCGGCTTCGATGCGGTCGGGAATCGTGGTGACGGGAGCCGGATGCAGCGCGTCGACGCCTTCGATTTCAAGCACGGTGGTGCCGATGCCGTTGATCTTCGCGCCCATATCCACAAGAAAATGCGCAAGGTTGATGATCTCGGGTTCGATTGCAGCATTCTCGATTACTGTGGCGCCTTTGGCAAGTACGGCCGCCATCATAATGTTTCCCGTGGCGCCGACCGATGAAACCTTGAACGAGATGCGCGTGCCCTTGAGCCGTTTCGCCTTCGCGATGATGTAGCCGCTTTCCATCTCGATCGAGGCGCCGAGTTTCTTCAACCCCTCGATGTGAAGATCGACCGGCCTCGGTCCCCAGGCGCAGCCTCCGGGCAGTGACACCTTGGCCTGTCCGTAGCGTGCGACAAGCGGGCCGAGCACATAGATAGACGCGCGCATTTTTTTCACGTGTTCGTAAGGGGCTTCAAATTTGTTGACGCGAAACGTGTTCATCTTCAGCGTCGAACCCTCGCGCTCGATTGTGACGCCCATCGACTGCAACAGGCGCGACATCGTTATGACGTCGCGCAGATCGGGTGTGTTGTGAAGCTGATAGTTGCCGCTTGCGAGAATCGTCGCCGGCATCAGCGCAAGCGATGCATTCTTTGCGCCGCTGATTGCAACCGAACCATGAAGCGTCCGACCGCCGCGAATTAAAAATTTATCCACGTGAAAAAAATTCCTCTCTCTTCTTCAGTATTGCATCAGAAAATTAAAAAATTCAATGTCTATCGAACACGCATCTGCGCACACGCTCGTTTCTGTATGTCGCTCTCTCTCGAACGAGAGAGGGTAACCGATATCTCTCCGACAGACGCGTGTCGGCACGCATCATTTCTTTGAAGCTTGATTCACAAGACGGCGGATTGTCGCAATGTGTTCTGGACCCGTTCCGCAGCATCCGCCGATGATATTGACGCCGAGCGCGATCAATCGCGCGGCCTTCTCTTTAATGACCTCGGGCGTCTGGCGATAGTGTGCCACGCCGTCCACAACTTCCGGCAATCCCGCATTGGCCTTCGCAAGAATCGGCTTTTTTGTGAGCGCGCGCATCGCGCCGATGATGCCGATCATCTCATCGAACCCGTTGCCGCAATTGGCGCCCAGCACATCGGCGCCCGCTTCGCTCAATCGGGTGACGGCTTCCTCGATCGTCACGCCCCACATCGTATTGAACTCGGTCCCGTTTTGCTCGAATGTCATCGTGGCGATCACAGGAAGCGTGGAATGTTGCTTCGCCGCGCGCACGGCCAGCAGCGCCTCATCGATTGCCATCATGGTTTCCACCTGCAGCACATCGACACCGGATGCGACGAGCGCATCGACCTGGCGCGCGAAGGCCTGATAGACATCTGCTTCGGCGGCTTCGCCCAGCGGCTCGAGCATTTCGCCGGTGGGGCCGATCGATCCGCTGATGAAGTATGCGCCCTGAGCGGCGCCTGGATGGACTGCTGCTAGTGCTTCTCGTGCCAGCACTGTGGCTTGTGCGCAGTATTCCTCAAGCCGCGATTCCATACTGTGTTGACGCAGCCGGTAGGCATTGCATCCGAATGTGTTCGTCTCGATCATATCCGAACCGGCTTTGAAGTACTCCGTATAAATTTCCCGGATCGTTTCCGGATGCGTGCTGTTATATGTTTCGGAACAGCCTCCGCCCGGCATTCCGCGTTTCTGGAGTTCGGTGCCCATCGCGCCGTCGCAGACCAGGATTTCACCCGATCCCAGGCGTTGAAGAAAGACTGAAGTGGCCATATTTTTTTTTCCGGTCGCGTGTGTGTGAATGTGCGCGTGATGAGACTTTTTTTTCCTGTTCCCCGGGGAATGCGAGGCTGTGTATAGAAGGTAAAGGAAAAATCGCGATGATTCAACTCCCGCCTGCGATCTTTCTTTTACGGTCATTCTTTTACAGCGAAAAAACGATTATCACCTGTCAGGCCACGATACGGTTTGCGACATCCGTTGGAGTGAGTGAAGGGCAATGGAATATCTGCTCTGTGTTGCCGTTGCCCATTACTTGAGCAAAATAAGTTTCTTCGTCTGAACAAAATTATCCGTCTTTAATTGGTAATAATACACGCCGCTTGTCCGCCCTGCCGCATTCCATTTGGTTGAATAAGCTCCGGCAGGGAGTTGTTCGCTTATCAATCGGGCGACCTCTCTTCCCAATACATCGAATATCGTTACTGAGACCTGGCTCCTGTGTGGGATCTGAAAGTCTATCCAGGTTGTCGGGTTAAACGGATTTGGATAATTTTGGTCAAGCGAGTATGATGATGGTTGCCTGCCGAAATATGCAGCGTTGTTAACGTCTGTCGATGATTGGTGATATTTTATTGTAATCCAGTCGCTCCATAATCCAGTGATGTCATCCACTGAGCCGGTCACGTACACATTCCCCGATGTATCGACCGCGATCGAAGCGGCATGGGACGGCATTTCATTTCCCGAAGAGCTGATATCCCAAATCGTTTTTCCATTTCGATCGTAGTTCACTGTGCCAATCTTCAACCCGGTGGCTGTCGGACCCTCACCCGTGACGTAGATACTGCCTTTTGAATCTAACGTGAATGCGCTTGCCATTGCAGCATGGTTATTTCCCGGTCCCCCATATCGGCTAACCCACTGCTCGTGTCCGTCACGATCGTATTTCACTGTTGCATAATCCCCGCCCGAAGTGCCGGTAACGTAAACATTCGAAGAATCATCAATCATGATCGCAGAAGCCTGTTCAGTGAGATTATTCGGTCCGTCATAGATTGCCGCCCACTGCCGGTTTCCATCACGATCGTATTTCACGGTGGCATAATCACGACCTGATGTACCGGTAACGTACACATTCCCAGCTCCGTCGAGTGCAAATCCGATCGGCTCATCCGGCTGTCCGTCATTATCGTAACAAGCAATCCATAACGTGTCACCATCGGAATTGTATTTCACCACGGCGTAATCCGCGACTCCATTTACATCATGGGCGTCAACCAGGCAGTAGACATTCCCTGCATGATCGACTTCAATGTCCTTGCCGTACGAGGAATAGTGTGTGGACTCGTTCAACGAACGTTCCCAAACGATCCACCCGGTCGAGTCGTATTTTATGATTAAGGCTTTTGACGGGGAAGACCAGGTCCCTGTAATGTACACGTTACCAGCCTGATCTGCAGTGATCGCCCTCCCAACAGACGTAGAGGATATGGTGTTGGCCCAACACAGTGAATTTTTCACCAGATTATATTTCAGATTAAATACCGTATTATACGTTGGCCAACTCGCATACGCGGATCCCGTGATGTAAATATATCCATCATTACTGACATACGTATCGTACGGAGTATCAATATGCCCTTGATTCCAGTGCGAATTTTGAACCGTATCGCCCTCCGCATTATACACGATGATTCGATAATCGTCGGCTCCGTTTGCTTCATAGGTAGAACCCATGACGCAAACTTTTCCCTGATCGATTACCGTAATTTTTTTTGCCCAATCGTTATTATTTGCGGAGCCGTTGTATCTGCGAATCCAATCTTCGTGGACCTGTGTAAAAACCGAATTCGGAAGGGCGAGGATGACAAAAGCCATGAGGAGGAGTGAAAGCGTGCCTTTCATCGTGATTTCTCCTTTCATTTGAAATGGTATCAATAATAACAACAGACCTGTGAACAAATCGGCGGAGCAAACAACCAAGTCAATCGATGAAAGCGAGAGCCTCAATCTTTTTCGCTGTCAATTTTGCTGTTGATTTGTCTCTGAGAATTGTTTTGAACTACATGTGTATGGAGTTATTCGCTTACTTGGAAAGGTTCTATTGATTGGTAATTTGAACGGTGATGATGACAGGAGCATTTCACCGACGGTGTGGAATATCAAGCCTGACAACGCAATTCCTCACCTGCAGATGTGCCCAAGATACCTATCACCGACTACAGAATCAAGTGCCGCTCGGGCTCCCGCCTGCGATCTTTCTTTTGCGCCGGAAAATTGCTATTTTACACAGACTATGACAAAAGAACTCCACATCCGCAACGTGACGATCGGCGGGAATCGTCCTCTGGTGCTTATTGCCGGGCCCTGCGTGGTCGAAAACCGCGAGATGATCCTGCGTACGGCCGAAGCGGTCAAAGCCGCAGCCGCACGGCATTCGATGGGCGTCATCTTTAAATCCTCGTATAAAAAAGCCAACCGCACAAGCCTTTCGGGCTTCACCGGCATCGGCATTGAAGAAGCGCTCACAATTCTGAGCGAGGTCAAGCGCGACTTTGATATGCCGATTCTCACCGATGTGCATACGCCGGAAGAGATCGGTCAGGCATCCGAGGTGGCCGATGTGCTGCAGATTCCCGCCTTCTTATGCAGGCAGACGGATTTGCTTTTGGCGGCCGGCGCTTCAATGCGTGTTGTGAATATCAAAAAAGGACAGTTCTGCGCACCGGACGATATGCGCCATCCGATTGAGAAAGTGGCCTCCACAGGCAACGAGCTCATCTGTGTGACCGAGCGCGGCGCCACATTCGGCTATCACAATCTGGTAGTCGATATGCGCTCGCTCGATGTGATGCGCTCGTTCGGGTATCCGGTGATTCTCGATGCGACGCATTCGGTGCAGCTGCCAAGCGGTGAATCGGGCAGAAGCGGCGGGCAACCCCAGTTCATCTTCCCTATTGCCAGAGCCGGCGCGGCTGTCGGCATCGACGGACTCTTTTGTGAAACGCATCCCGATCCCGAGCGCGCACTCTCAGACGCCTCAAGCCAGCTGCCGCTTGCGCGGCTGCCCGAGCTGCTTGAGCAGATCGTGCGAATCGATAACGTGGTGAAATCCATGGCGACACTATGAGCGCAACAGAAGATATCGAAAAGGGCCGCGAGGTCATACGCATCGAGATGCGCGCGCTTGCGATGCTCGAAGGCAAAATCAACGAGGCCTTCGCTTCGGCTGTCGATATTATCTACGGTTGCAAAGGCCGCATCATCGTGACCGGGATGGGAAAATCAGGATTGATCGGCCGCAAGATCGTCGCCACGATGAATTCAACCGGCACACCCGCGCTGTTTATGCATCCCTCGGATGCCGTCCACGGGGATCTTGGCATGGTGCGCGCGGACGATGCCGTACTGTGTATTTCAAAAAGCGGCGACACGAAAGAGTTGATGCAGCTATTGCCGCTGTTCAAACGCATCGGCGTGCCGGTGATCTCGATGGTCGGTATCCTGTCGTCGCCCCTGGCGCGCGGATCGGATGTGGTGCTGGATGTCTCGGTGGCCGAGGAGGCATGTCCGCTTGATCTTGCGCCGACGGCCTCGACCACGGCGACGCTTGCGTTGGGGGATGCGCTTGCGGTGACGCTGCTTGAGAAACGGCATTTCACGGCTGATGATTTTGCGCTCTTTCATCCCGGAGGGAATCTGGGCAAGCGGCTCCTGCTGAAGGTCGAGGAATTCATGGCGCAGGGCGACAATATTCCGATCGTGCAATTGAAGACGTCGCTGCGCGAAACGATTCTCGTCATGACAAGCAAACGGCTTGGCGCCACCTGCGTTGTGGACGAGCAGGGCATTTTGCGCGGCATTATCACGGACGGCGATCTTCGCCGTCTCTTGCAGAAAACGGCGCAGGTCTCGGACTTTGTGGCCGAGCAGATCATGATTCCCAATCCGAAGACGATCCGCCCGGGCATGCTCGCCGCGCACGCGCTGCAGGAAATGGAAGCGTTCAAGATCACGCAGCTTGTGATCGTCGACGGCGCGCGCAAGCCGGTGGGCATGCTGCATCTGCACGACCTCGTCAATGCGGGTCTCTCGAACGACAATGCGGCATGACCAACGCCCGCACACATATCCACGACGGCGTGAGACGAAAACACATGACAACGCATGACACAACGCGCTCATCGCTTGCTGCCGGTATCGTGATCGTGTTGATGCTTGCGGCATGTGCGGGGGGATGCGAAGAAAAGATCAAGCCGTCGCTGAGCGGACTCTCGTCGTCGTCGATGCCGTCGCAGGAGAGCTGGAATACGACAGTCACATTCACCGATACGGGCGTCGTGAAGGCGATCCTCAGGACGGGGCATCTTGCAATGTACGATACCTCGCGCACGACGCTGCTTGATTCGAACGTGCGAGTGGATTTCTTCGACGAACGCGGACGGCATTCGAGTACGCTCACATCGCGTGCAGGAAGCGTGGATGAATCGACGAACAATCTTGAGGCCTCGGGCAACGTGGTCGTAACATCGGACAGCGGCGTGACGGTGCGCACAGAGAAAATGAAATGGGACAACGCCAGACAGCGCATTCTTTCGGATGAGTTCGTTCGGATCACTTCTCCCAAGGAGCAGCTGCAGGGACGCGGATTTGAATCGGACCAGAATCTCCGGAACTATAAGATCTTTCATGTCACAGGAAGCGCACAGGCGAAGTAACGTGAATCGACCCGGCATCACATATCGTCATCCACCACACAACGGAATCGACGCGCGCACGTCCCGGCTGCGACGCAGGAATCGAGCCGCTGTCCTCCTGAGACTGATGACCGGCGCGGTGTTGTTCATCGTCTGCGTGCACAGAGCCTCTGCATTTCAGCTTGTGGAGCTTCACCATGCCGACAGTCTGATGGGTCGTGTGCTGCCGACGGGCGAAGACGTGCGGGAACTCTCAGGCCGCGTGCATTTTTCACAGGGCAATGTGCGCGTGTGGTGCGACCGGGCGATACAATATTTATCGAAAAATGAATTCGAGCTCATCGGCTCGGTGAAGGTCATCCGCGATACGGTGACACTGACATCACGCTACGGACGGTATTTCGGCACAACGAAGCAGGCGTATTGCGAACAGGGCGTGAAGCTTGAGACAAAACATGTCACGCTGTTTGCCGATCGGGGCACGTACTACACGGAGGAACGCCGGGCATTTTTTCAGGACCATGTGCGGATCATCGATTCCACATCGACAATCGACTGCGATGAGCTCACGTACTACGAAGTCGAGCGCAAATCGATTGCGCATGCGCACGTGACGATCACAAATTCCGAGAACAGCATCCGGATGTATGGCGGGCACCTGGATCATTACGATCAGACGCACTACAGCAAACTGTCCATCGATCCGAAGATGGTGCAGATCGATACGAGCGCCGAAGGCAAGATCGACACGCTCACCGTGCGGAGTCTGGTCATGGAGTCGTACAGCGATTCGACGCGAAGACTCATTGCGACCGATTCGGTGACGATTGTGCGATCTGAGCTTTCGGCCCGCGGCGGCCTTGTGCGCTACGACACGCGCGGCGAGGAAATCGAGCTGCACAAGAAGCCGATCGTGTGGTACGAAGAGCATCAGGTGACTGGCGACACGATCCTGATTTATCTTGCCCACAGAAGATTGGACCATGCTGTGGTGCGCGGACATGCCTTCGCGCTCTCGCTTTCCGATACGGCGTATCCCGGACGCTATAACCAGCTTTCCGGGCGGCTGCTGACGCTTACGTTCAGGGAGCAGAAGATCTCTCAGACCGTCGTTGAGCGCAACGCCGTGAGTCTGTATTTTCTCTACGACGGTCGAACGCCCAACGGCGTCAACAAGACAAGCGGCGATTATATCTCGATGGCATTCAAATCGGGCAAGCCCGACATCATACGCGTCAAAAAGGGAATCGAAGGCATTTATTATCCCGAGCCGATGGTGAAACGCAACACACAGGCATACAATCTCGACGGATTCGTTCTGAGAACCGACCGACCGTCTATTCAGAGACAGTCTTTATGAGCGAGACGCAAGTACGGACCGCACTGCGGTCTGAAAACCTCATCAAGCAATACAAGAAGCGCACGGTCGTCAACGAGGTGTCTGTGCAGGTGGAGCAGGGCGAAGTCGTCGGCCTGCTTGGACCCAACGGCGCCGGCAAAACGACGACATTCTATATGATCGTCGGGATGATTCGTCCCACAGGAGGCAAGGTATTCCTGGACGGACAGGATATCACGCGGCTGCCGATGTACCGGCGGGCCCGCGCCGGCGTCGGGTACTTGCCCCAGGAGCCGTCCGTGTTTCGCACGATGAGTGTGCGCGAGAATATCATGGCCGTGCTGCAGATGACGCCGCTCTCGAAAAAAGAACAGTCGGCGCGCTGCGACACTCTGATCGAAGAATTCGGACTCGGGCACATCCAAAAGAGTCCGGGGTATGTGCTCTCGGGCGGCGAACGGCGCCGCACTGAAATCGCCCGGGCGCTGGCAACCGATCCGAAATTCATTTTGCTTGACGAACCCTTTGCCGGCATCGATCCGATCGCCGTCGAGGATATCATGAAAACAGTCAAGGGTCTGGCCACGCGCGGCATCGGCGTGTTGATCACCGATCACAACGTGCACGAGACGCTCACGATCAC
>DATGXR010000219.1:0-4561 GCA_035298825.1 Bacteroidota bacterium | reverse complement strand
GTATTGGGGGTATAACGAGGAAAGTTTTTCGCGTATCGGCCGATGCGCAGAAACCGGCGGCAATGTGTCCGCAGCAGATGCACCACGCGCCTCGCGCGTGCTGTTGCATGCGGGAAATATTTTCGATTTCCAGAATCCGCCCGGCTTGTGGAAGAATGTGAGACGTGAGATCGACGCGGGACGGCCCATCACGATACGGTTCGTGGGGACGGTGAGTCCCGGCATCAGGCGTGCGATCGAGGAGCTGGGACTCAGTCCCTTTGCCGAATACAAAGGCTTTTTACCGTTCGACAAGATGATCGAAGAAATGTGCGGTGCGGATTTTCTTTTCGTCTGCGCAACGGAAAAGCGCCATGTGCCCGGCAAGCTGTTCGAGTATCTCAGGGCAGGCAAGCCTGTCATCGCATTCGGAGATGACAACGAGGAGGTTGCGGGACTCCTTCGCTCCTGCAATGCGGGAGTGCTTCTTCCCTATTCGTACGATGGCAGCGATCTCTTCTCTCTGCTTGATGCCGTTCGGCCCGATCCCTCAGCCGCGCGTCTCTATTCACGCGCCCGCATCGCCGGCCAGCTCGCCGCCATTCTCGACTCCCAATTTATTCAGCGGCGTCGACGCCGGGAACCGGATTGATACGCAAGCAAATCCTTCCATAAACCGTCGATGACGGAAATATCATGCGCACGATCCAGGCTGACCTCGACCGGGTATTCATAGCGATCGAGCGTGATGAAAACTTCGGGGCGGACCGTTTCGATGCGCTTCGGTCGAAATCCCACCTTCATGATGGTAGAATGGACCATCTCCATGAGTTCCGCGTGAAAGGTTTCATGCTTCACGGTAGCCATACCGAGCACGATGCCGGTTTTTATGTCGAAGACCATCATCACTAAGCCGAAATACGGTCCCCCGGCCTTATCATCCATAATTGGAATCGGAAGGAATCTCAAGTCACAGAGCCACACGGAGGTGCTGTCGGTCGGAATGTGCTGAACGGCGCGGCTGCACCTTTCCGGGCATCATCGTGGTGAATTGCGGGAAGGCATTCTTCCCCTTATACGTATGACCTGAACGTTTAATAAGCGCCTTGTCGTCGCGTCTGTGATAGTGGTACTCATATCGTACATCGTTCCTAACTGTAGTTCTACGTAGAATGGTAATTCCGCTCGTTAAATTATGCTCCACATCCGAGCTCGCGTGCCGCCTCCATGTATGGCACGCACATCACTTCACCGATTTTTTTCCGATGCGGATCGCGGGAAATGCAATATGGTGCGCTATCGGGTACATCTGCAATCATCGTATTCAATGTTGCGCAATCATTTTCCGTGATGTTCATAGACGACTTGATTTCAACAAATGCAACAGGCTTACCCGGTCGATCGATTACAAGATCGACCTCCACCCCGCCTGCAGTTCGTAAAAAGGAAAACCGGTAATCACATCGGAAGTAATCATTGAGCCTGAGGAGTTCAAGAATAACGATATGTTCAAAGGCATTACCGAAGGAATAGCTCCCATCGTAGATTTCCTGTGTCAGGGTTCGGTCCAGCGCTCGTTTAATCCCAGGATCAAAAAAGTAGAATTTCGGATGTGCAATTTGCCGTTTCCGAATAGAACGATGCCACACAGGAAGCAGGAATCCCATCATGGTATCCTCAAGGATGGTGAAATACGACTGCACCGTCTTTACATCAGCACCGACATCCCTGCCGATTTTTGTCATATTGATTGGCGTTCCATTGCATTGAGCGGCTATTTCAAGAAAATTGCGAAATGGATCAAGTTTTCTGACAACCTGTTCCGCGGCGATTTCCTCATGCAAATATGTATGCGCATATGAACGCAGATACTCCTGTTTCTCTCGGGAAGTGGTAACATTTACCGATTTGGGAAGGCTCCCCCATTGCATGATTTCCGTTATGGGCACTTCCGTGCCGAGCTCTCCCAGAGTCAACGGATGCAAATGATTGACATACGCCCTCCCGGCCAGCAGATTGGAAGCGCCCCGTTTAAGCTTGCGCCCGCTCGAACCGGTAAGGGCAAACTTGATTGGTGATAATTCAATCAATCGGTGAACGCTATCGAGCAGGCGGGGAATACGTTGAATTTCATCGATGACAACCCATTCAACATCAGAAGCCAGACCCTTTACCCGTTGTTCCAACTCGGCAGGATTTCTCAGAAAAGCATCTTCTTCGTCCAAACGTAATAGGTCGATGTAGACAGCGGTATTTGGATCAAAAAAACCATTTAGAAAGGTTGTTTTTCCTGTTCCGCGTGGACCGAATAAGAAGAAACTACTTGTCCTTAAAGGATTTACAAGTCTGTGGAACATAATCCATTTTTACCAGTCATTTATGGAGTGTGATCCCATATGATAACAAAAATTTATGCTAATCGCAAGAGAACAGGTTGCACCATTATCGTCAAGTCCTAAACCTTTTTACCGAACCACTCCACTCCTGGCATCCTTAAAATTTGTTGAGCGCGTCGATCACGCGCAGAACATCCGATTCAGTTGTGGCAAATGAGATGGGCAGACTCAACGTCGTCGCATGAATCTCTGTCGAGATCGGATACTCGCCTTCGGCGATGACGCCCTGCATCGCCTTCTGCCGGTGCGGCGGCACGGGATAATGAATGTCGGTTTTGATGCCGCAATCGAGCAGATACTGCTTCAGGGCGTCGCGGTGCGGATGCCGGATGTTGAAAATGTGATACACATCGAAGAAACCGGGATCGATCACCGGCAGAATGAAATCCGATTTGATGCCTTCTAGATAGAGCGCCGCGAGTTTTTGCTTGTGTGATGTGATCTCTTCAAGCCTTCGTAATTTCACATTGAGAAATGCCGCCTGCACCTCGTCGAGCCTCGAATTATATCCGACCACCTCGTTGTAGTATTTCACATCCGATCCGTAATTGCGCAGCCGACGAATCGCCACCGCAAGCTCGTCGTCGTTCGTCGTCACCGCCCCGGCATCGCCAAGCGCGCCGAGATTCTTCGTGGGATAGAAGCTGAACGCGCCGAAGTCGCCGAACGATCCTGTCATCCTCCCCTTGTATGTCGCCCCGTGCGACTGCGCGCAGTCTTCGATGAGCTTCAACGAATGCGCACGCGCGATCGCCATGATCGGATCCATTTCGCACGACTTCCCGTAAAGATGGACAACCATGATCGCACGTGTGCGCGACGTGACGGCCGCTTCGATCTTCGCGGGATCGATATTATATGTGCGGATATCGGGCTCGACAAGCACGGGACGAAGGCCGCAATGGGCGATCGACAGGATCGTCGCAATGTATGTGTTCGAAGGAACGATTACCTCGTCCCCCCGCTCGAAGCCGAACGCCTTGAGAGAAAGAATGAGGGCATCGAGTCCGTTTGCGACGCCGATGCAGTGGTTCGTCGTCGTGAAGCCGGCGAACGCCTCCTCGAACGCCTTCACTGATTTCCCTAGAACGAACCATCCGCTCTCAAGCACGCGTGCCAGCGCTTCCTTATACTCGCTCATGAACGGAGCATTGGCCACACCAAGATTTTCATATTCGATCATGATGGATAATCCTCATAGATATAATCGGTGGGATCGAACAACTCCGATGCGAGCACGACAAGCACCGCATCGGGCGTAAAATGATGCATCGTATGATAATCCTCAGGCTCGATGATCAGGCATTTGCTCGGATGATCGAGCGCGAAATCCAGATGCTCCTTTCCGTCGTGGCAGGAAACGATGCACTTGCCCGCCACGCAGATTGCCGCCTGCCGCGTCTTATGATGCCGGTGTCCGCCCCGCACCGAGTCGTCCACGCCGTAAATATAGAATAGCCGCGGCACCTTGAACGGCAGTTCTTTTTCGATGACCGTGAGATTTCCGCGTTTGTCCGAAAACGTTTTGAGTTGAAGGAGATGTGCCATTGAATCCCGTCAAAGTATGAATGGTTGGATGCAGGAAGTCCCGCCCTGCTGCGGTAAAGCGACAATCAGGTTGCATCGATCAGTTGAGAAACTTCTGCACGTCGAAAATATTGTATATGCCCAGCGCCTTTCGATACACGTACAGGATCGGGCGTTTCCACAGGGCTTTGTCTTTCGCAATTCCGTTCGGATCGAATGAGGAATCGTACCGGCTGATTTCCGTGCGCGCACTGAAGAGCGCCTTGATGTACGGCGAATAGATCAGCCGAAGCACGTCCGATGACAGCAACCGTCTTCCCAATTCGATTCGCGTGCCACCAAGAAACCGCAGATAATGAAAATGGTAGAAGATGAGTCCGAATTCCCGGAGTGTTGCCCGTTCAGTCACACGAATGGCGCCGTCGCGTTCGAACACATCGTACTGCTGGACGTTCCAGGCCGCCACACCTCCGCCTCGATGCTCGAGCACGTGCACACCCTCGAACCGCGTTGTCCAGTCGTCCAGATATTTCTGATCGCCGAACTTCCCGTCCTCGCGCCTGTCGAAGCACCAGGTGATGCACTGTGCGCGCCACCAGGTGAGCGCCTTCAATCCGCGCTCGTCGTTCCTGAACGTCACGAACTGGACGCAGTATTTT
>DATGXR010000218.1:0-14281 GCA_035298825.1 Bacteroidota bacterium | reverse complement strand
CGGATCAACCGGCAAGATCGATCCTTCGACAACTGCATACGCTTGTGTTGCAGGCGTTGCTTCGATCCATCTCGGCTCATAGAGTCGCACCGATCCCACCGGTTCCCCGATCATTGATGCAGGAATCACAGTGCCCGCCTTCGCGATATCCGCTTTGGTAATGACAATGTCACGAGGATTGCTTGTCTGGCCATACGTCATTGTTGTAGTCCAAAGAAGCAATGCGGCGACAATAGCAATCGAGTGTCTCATTTTCTGTGTATGCATTGATGTGTTTCCTCTTTTTTCATTCCTATGATGATATTGTCAGGATCGTGCGTTGAGACGTGTCGACTCAAACAGCATGCACTATCTTACTTGTTGGTCACGGGTATCGGTACCTGCGCCGGCAAAAATCCGGCGGGCTTTCCAAACACCGTGAACTCGAGCACTCCCAGTGGCGATGTCCGAGGCCAGGATATCACACTCAAGCGGACAAAGCGGCATGTGACCGGAGGGATTTCTTCAAATATTGTGTTGCGCGAGCGCGTGTTGTTGGATTGATCCAGAACTGTGGTGAAGGATTTTCCATCCATCGAGACGTCGATTGTATACGCATACACCTCGGCCGCAGATTGATTGAAGCCTCTTCGTGCGCCCTTAAACATTAATCGCGCTCCGTCGATTGTAAACAATTGCACGACGTCGAAGCGTGTTGCAGGGGAGAGCTCGACAGTCAGCGAGGGCAGCGAATCATTCGGCGCCGGCTCCCACCACGTGCCGCTTGAGTTGTCGACGGCGTATGCCGCATCGTGTCCCGGAGTTTCGGAAGAGAAACGCGAAAGCGCGTTCATCGACTGAACCTTGTTGATTGTCACCGGGATTGATGCACCCTCATTGTTCACAGTGCCGCTTGCAACACCGGGCGCAGGTTGCGGCGTATCGGTGACCTTCACCGACATTGTGCCATCGGCATTGAATGTCACGCGGTCCATTCCGATGCGTCGTCCGCCGGGCGGATTCGAAAGAACAATCGTATAAAACTGCCAGAGGTTCCCATCGGGTCCTTCAACGATGCTGCCATGCGCGGGACCGGTGACGAGACCATCGGTCTTGCGAAGCAAGGGATTGTTCGATGCGTACGTGAAGGGTCCCAGAGGCGACGTGGCAGTGTAGTATCCCTCGGCGTATGTCTTCCATTGTGTGCCGGAGGCTGAATATTGCAGATAATACGTGCCGTTGTGTTTTTCAAGCCATGGACCTTCGATCCACGCAACATCCGTGTATTCGTTCATCTCGCCGTAATGTTCCCAGATGTGGTCTTTGTTGAAGCCGAAAAGATGTTTCACGGGACCGGCGAATCTGGTCAGGTCGTTCCGATCGAGCGGCACCACATAGATGCCGCTCACTCCGCGGCCCGGATAATAGAGATACGGCGTATTATCGTCGTCGATAAAAATATCCACGTCGAAAGCGCCATTCCATCCGCCTGCAACATCCGGCGTGTTCTTCCATTCTCCGATGCTCGTATAGGGTCCCAATGGAGTATCGGCTTGATAGACCGGGCAATCATTGCCGCACATATAGAAGTGGCCGTTATACTTCACTACGTGCGGCGCGACCGGTACGTGCTCAACACGTTGAAACGACCAGGTCAGCATATCATCCGAAATCCACGCCCCGCCGCCTGTGCAGAACATGTAATACTTGCCTTGCTCCCGGATGACCGTTACATCGCCCGCGGCATTGCCGCCCGGTGCGATGATCATGGGCAAAGGATTACAGTATCGAGCTGGTGTGTGAGCCTCCGGCTGTTGCGCGAAAGCAAGTGAAAGAGCCAACACTGTGATAAGACACAAGGAAAACAACATTCTTCGATTCATACGATCTTCCTCTTGCGTGAGTGTGCCCATCCAGGAATGAGTTGAGTGTGCGTGGCGGTCGAACTCCGATCTTGCGTGAATTTTTTATTCCGTGTTACTTCTCCCGACCCAGAATACTAAGCTGAAGCATGAAGAGCAGGAAGACACTGTTTCGTCTCATCGTCGCGTGGGATTATGTGGGCATCTGCGGAGCTGGTGCAGCGGCTTCGCCTGAGCGAAGCCGCATTGACACCAGAGGATTACCAATTCACGATTGATTTGAAAACGTATTGATCGGCATGCTGGATGATGCGGCTTGCTTTCTCCACATCGTCTGCAGTCAGATAATGCAGATTCTCGTACACGCTTTGAACGCGTTGGCTCTCGATATTCACGAGCCGTGCCTGGATCCGGCCATCGGGTCCTTTCAAGTCACTCAGGTAGAGCGGAAGGACATTGCCGATTGAGTCGATGGCGACCATGCAGCCGGTTTTTCCTTCCCGAAACAGCGTATGGACGCCGCGACCCAATTCTCCGCAGTAGTTCAAATCGAATCCGATCGGTTTGCAGCAACGGAGCGAGTATCCGATTTCAACCGGACGCGGGGTCAGATCGAAGCCGATTTCCTTTAATTGTTTGACGACCGATTGATTGAAAATATGCGCCTTGCTGACCTGGTTCAATTCCGGATGTCCGTGGGCGTCGTAGCTGAACTGAATGCCGGTCGATTTCAAATCGTCATCGCTGATGAAATGAAACACGCCTTCACTGATCATCGCCACGCCATAGTTGATGCCGAGAATTTTTCTTTTCACGATCGAGGAAATCACAAGCTTCACAATCTTATCGACAGTGATTTGTGTTTTATTGAACATCTCCGGAATGATGATCATCGGAAACTGACAGGCCGATCCGATGCCAAATGCCAAATGGCCTGCTTCACGGCCCATGACACACATGACAAACCAGTTTTGCGACGTGCGGGCATCTTCATAAATCGTATTGGCGATGACGGCGCCGGTTTCCTTTGCCGATTGATATCCGAATGTGGGGACGCCCTCGGGCAGCGGCAAATCGTTGTCAATCGTTTTCGGCACATGGATATTCCGCACATCAAGATGTTCCTTTTTCAGAAAATCGGCCAGACGCGACGCCGAGGATGCCGTGTCATCGCCTCCGATCGACACAAGCAGCTTGATGTTGTTTTCCTTAAAAAAGGCGCTCTTAAAATCCGATTCTTTCGGCTTAAACCGGCTCATGCGCAGCGAGGAACCGCCCAGGCTGAAGATCCGGTCTGCATAGGCAAAATCAATATCGACTGTATCGGGAGTTTTGCTCAATAAGCCCTTGAATCCATCGTGCACGCCGATGACGCGGTATCCGGAGCTTAAAAACGGACGGGCCACAGAACTGATCACGGTGTTGATGCCGGGCGCGGGTCCGCCCCCGCAAAAAATTGCAATTGATTGCTGTTTCATATTTATTTTTTTTCTGCGTTATGTAATTGATTGAATGAAAATGATTCGTTGCTGGCGGCGATAGAATAAAATCCGGCCGCTGTTTCAAATCAAGAGAAGGTGATGCGATTGCAACAGTTGTGACGGATGCGCACAGTGTTTACCAATTATGATGCACCCAGGGTTTTACAAGCTCGGTATAAATTTTTTGAATCGCCGCCAATTCTGACTCATCAAGGCGGGGAAATTCCGCAGCCTGGATATTCGATTCCACCTGTTCGGGACTCGATGCTCCCGGAATGATACAGCTGACTTCGTCGTGCATCAGAATCCATTGCAGTGCGACATGCGCAAGATTGGTCTGTGCCGGGAAACTGTCGCTGAGACGACGAACCGCTTCCAGGCCCGTGTCGTACGGGACGCCGGCAAATGTTTCGCCTCGATCGAACATTTCTCCATGACGATTGAAGAAGCGATGATCGTCTTTTCCAAATTGCGTCGCCTGAGTAAACTTTCCCGTCAACAAACCGCTTGCAAGCGGCACACGCACGATGATTCCGACGTCGTGCGCCTTCGCCTGTGAAAAGAGCCGTTCATCAGGCCGTTGGCGAAAGATATTGTAAATGATCTGAATCGATGTGACGTTCTCGAACTCGAGCGCCTTTACTCCTTCCTCCACTTTTTCAACGCTGACGCCCAGGTTCAGGATTTTGCCTTCGCGTTTTAATGTGTCGAACTCGGCAAAAATTTCGGGCCGGTAATAGACTTCTGTCGGCGGGCAATGCAGCTGAATCAGATCGAGGCATTCCACATTCAAGCGCCGGAGGGATTCTTCCACGAACGATCTGAGGATCGCGGGCGTATATCCGTTATTGACATGCGGAGCGATCTGCCGTCCGCATTTGGTCGCGACATAGATCCGTTTGTCGACCTGCTTTAAGATTTTGCCGACCGCGCGTTCGCTTTCACCGTTTGAGTAGACATCCGCGGTGTCAATAAAATTCACTCCGCGATCGATCGCTGCGAGCAGTATCCTCTCCGCCAGCCGATGATCGAACGTGGTTCCCCATTTCCCGCCGACTTGCCAGGTGCCGAGCGAAATCTCGGATACATCAAATCCTGTTTTTCCTAATCGTCGATAGTGCATAATGTCTTTCGTGATCGATGTTCGCGTATGAAATCATGTGACAAGTGTGCGACATTGGTTCCCTTTGAATCCGGCCGGACGACATGTTACCGGACCGGCGTAATCTTCACAAGCATCACCCCGTGAAATGGAACGTCGGATTCGAATGTGTGCTCAAATGTGCCGAGATCTTTCTGGCGCCAGAGATCGCGCACCGTGAATTTCCCGTCGATGCCGAGATCCTTGCCGTTCAATACAATCGTGCCGTTCGGGACCGCATCCCAGGTAAAATTGTCCTCGGGAGTTACGCTCTTGGCGCCGGTGAAAAAGAGTCCGACCGCCTGCGAGCCGTCAGACATCTGTTTTGCCCAGATCTGTTTGCCATTCTCGTTTGAGACACGGTGTGCCTGAGCACCCAGCGGATCCTGATTCACTTCAATGACCTCGTCATTGGTGAGCAGATTCATCGTGAACTCGTCCATGTTTGCAAGGTCACAGCCGATCAGCAGCGGCGATGCAAGCAGGCACCAGAGGCTGATATGCGTGTATTGTTCATCCGGCAAGAGGCGCGTCGGGTGCAGCGTCGGTCCCCACCCGACGCGTCCGACAACGAGCATATCAGGATCGTTCCAGTGTCCCGGACCGGCATAGCGTTCGTGTCCCGCTTGTTCGAAACCGATTCCCGCCATACTGCCCCAGCTGTCCATGATATCGCCCGTTGTGCGCCAGCAATTGCCTCCCACTTCGGTTCCCCATTCCCAGACATTTCCCATGCCGTACTGGCACAGGCTGTAGACGATATCGCGCTTCACGCCATCGAGTGCGGATCGCATCACACGGTATGGCTTTTTCAACTCCGGAAGCGTGTTGTCGCGCGCAATCGATGCATACGAACACCAGTCGTATTTCAGGTAATCGATTCCCCATTCGGCGTAGCGTTGGGCATCCTTCTGTTCATATCCGTAGCTTGCCGCGTATCCGGCGCAGGTCAGCGGACCCGGCGATGAATAGATGCCCATCTTCAGACCCTTTGCGTGCACGTAGTCGGCCAGGACTTTCATGTCCGGGAATTTTTTATTCGTGTTGATCATGCCATTTTCATCGCGCTGACGACCGCTCAACTTGGGATCTGTGGAATTTGGTTTAATCATCCAGCAATCGTCGATATTGATGTAGCTCCAGCCATGATCTGCCAATCCGGACGAGACCAGTGCATCGGCCGAGGAACGGACCTTTGCATCATCGACGGCGTCGGCCCAGCAGTTCCAGCTGTTCCACCCCATCGGGGGCGTCAGTGCGATCGTGTTTCCTGAGATGATGCGCAGTTCCCGTTCCGTCCTGCCCGCGCTGTTCTCGGCGCCAAGCATCACTTGATATGTGCCCGGTGTGGTCAATGTTCCCGTGATTCGGCCCGTTGCAGCGTCGAATGCAAGTCCATCGGGAAGACCGCTTGCTGAAAATTTCATCGGCTTGGTGCCGGAAGCCGCTATAATATAGAGGAAGGGATTCCCGGGACGGACGCCGAAGACCTTTGGACTGTTGATGCGCGGCGTGGGAGAGGGCTTTGGGGTGAGCATGACGGCCTTGTCGGATGGCTGACCGGTGTGCGAGATCATCTCAGCCGGATCCATCGGCTCCTTCATCTCGATGCGCGCATCGCACCAATCCGCATGATCCCAATTACCGCCGTCGCCCGCATCCATCACAAGCAAACCGAGCTGCTTGATTCCGCTGAGATCGACATCGGCATGTTCTGCGGGCGTATTTTTTTTCATCACGCCGCTGTGCCACAGCACCTTTTTGTCGCCGACGAGATAGAAGACAACGCTTCCTTCGGGCATGGATTCATCATCGAGGCCGACCGATGCCTTGAAGCGGAGGGCTTTTTGGTTGAGCCGCAGCAGGTAGCGGCTTGTCGAATGTGTGCCCACGCCTTTGTCGTACTTCACGCCGGCGATTGAAAGCCGATTGCCCTGCACCGATTTGTTTGCTCCCGGCGTTCCCCACCCGAGATCCATTGTCGAGAGATTGAGATCGTTGATCCACACAGTCTGACTGAACAACGGCGCTCCGCAAAGCACAAGCGAAAGGAATAACAATGAAAAGAAGCGTTGCATAAGATCACCTCCGAATGAAAGGCGCGCGGCAAAATTCACAAAAGATCGCTCATCGTGTCGAGCATGACATGGCGTTTGCCCCGCGTCTTCAAAAAAATGAATGCACACTCACCGAAAAAAAACGGAGGCGTCATTTGTTATTGGCAGCGTTGGCGATGTCGATCATCTGCTGAACAACCGCCTTGGGTTTCATGTTTCGGTCGTACAACAGAGGATAATCGCGCCGGCCGCGAATGGGGAAGCCGTTGAGCCACGAGGATCCGTCGTTCAGGCCCCAGACCGTCACGCGATCGATGGCATCGCTGTTTCTCACAAACATGGCAAACATCTCGGTCACGCGCTTGTTCCATTTTGTCATCGCCGAATCCGGCACGCCGTCGCGATACGGATCAAATTTTTTCGCATACTCGGCCTTGTCTGTGATATTGGCGCTCGTTTGGTTGTTTGGCCGCGGAAGGATGGAGATATCCCATTCGGTAATCAACACCTTCACGCCTGCAGCCGCAAGTTTTTTGATGCTGAGCTCTTCTTCTTCGACCGAGGGACTTTCCATGATCATATGTCCCTGCATCCCGACTGCGTCAATTCTGCATCCGGCCGCTTTCAGTTTCTTGACCAGTGCAATCACGGCATCGCACTTCGAAGGGATATACATGTTGTAATCATTATAATAGAGTTCAAGATCGGGGTCCGCTTCGTGCGCACATTGAAATGCATAGGGAATGAAGTCTTCGCCCAGGATCCGGTAAAATTTGCTTTTGCGATAGCTGCCATCGTCTTCGAAGGCTTCGTTAACGACATCCCATCCTTTGATGCGTCCTTTGTAGCGGCCGACCACTGTTTGGATGTGCGTCTTCATTCGCTGCTTGAGCACTTCGGGAGAAACATCCTTGCCGTTTGAATCGAGCGTGAACCATTTGCCCAATTGGGCATGCCAGATGAGGCAGTGACCGGTGACAGTCAGGTTGTTCTTCTCGCCAAAGGCGACAAACTGGTCGGCATCGGCGAAATTGAATTTGTTTTCTTCAGGATGAATCGGGCCGTTCTTCATGCAGTTTTCCGCGACGATTGCGCTGAACTGATTGGCAATGACGGCCTCGACGTCGGGATTGCTGCCGTTATCCTGTTGTGTGTTGATGGCGACGCCCATCAAGAACTTGCCCTTGGTCGCCTCGCGAAGCGTCGATTGTGCGAACACGACAGAAGTCGTGAGGACAGAGAAAACCAGCGTGGTCAGAAGTAAGTGTGATTTCTTCATGGTGTGTTGTTTTTTAAAGGTTGATTCAATAATGAATTGGGTAACACACATCCACATAAAACACTTGATCTGCTGCATCCGTATCGGAGCGGGCGGGCACGCGGCTGCAAATATTGGTCCCTGCCCCTTTTCAGGCAGTGTGTGGGGCGGCATGGAGCAGACTTGCCAATATACCCTTCAAAAACAATGGAATCAAGCGGCTATTTAAACTTTTCACCTCATTGCGTTGTCTTACTATGCGTGAAAAAGTGAAAGGGCCAATCAAAATATACCGGGAGTGGAAATGTATTTTGAAGTAAAAATTTGCTTTATTGAGAGACATCCTTTTTTAAAAAGAGAGACGTAAGATGGAACATCAGGCGTTACAACTTGCCGGGAAAATTACTGCGCTCGAACAGTGGTACGCGCAGCGACAAGGATCAATCGTTGCGTTCTCGGGGGGAATCGATTCGGCGTTGGTCTTGTTTCTGGCTCGGAAATACCAGGGGAAGGACCATGCCATTGGCGTCATCTCCAATTCGGAAAGTCTCAAGCACAGGGATTTCGAACAAGCGCAGGCGTTTTGCCGTCAGTTCGATATCACGCTGGAAGTCATCGTGACTCGGGAGTTGGACGATGAGCGGTACAACAAAAATCCGATCAATCGCTGTTACTTTTGCAAGGAACATCTGTTTCACGATCTGACTGAAATCTGTAAAAAATATCCAGGCTTCACGGTGCTCAGCGGCACCAATGCTGATGATCTGGGCGACTATCGGCCGGGGATCGATGCGGCGAAAAAATTTCAGGTGCAGTCGCCGCTTGTCGATTGTAGCGTGACAAAGGAGGAACTGCGGCAGATCGCGCGGTCCTTTGGACTTGAGAACTGGAACAAACCCGCGAGCCCCTGTCTGAGTTCGCGCATTCCCTACAATCACACAGTCACCGTCGAGAAGCTCAGGCAGATCGAGGCGGCCGAAGACATCCTCAACCGTTTCGGCTTCGAGGATGTACGTGTGAGACATTACGGCACGTATTGCAAAATTGAAGTCCGCAAAGATGAAGTGGACCGACTGGTGCTCGTGCAAGACGAGGTCGTCAGGAAAATTACGGCGCTCGGATTTGAACGCTGCGAGATCGACCCTGAAGGATTGGTCTCCGGAAAACTGAACCGTGTGCTCATCAATCAATAACGATCGTCATGCGAATACTCTATTATGATTGCTTTGCCGGCATCAGCGGCGATATGAACCTGGGCGCGCTGCTTGACCTGGGGGTGGAGGCCGCGTATCTGGAAGGCGAATTGCGAAAGCTGAATATCAAAGGGTTTCATCTTGATATCGCCAAAGATCTGCGTCGTGGAATTTCGGGCACGAAAGCCACTGTCGTTGTCGAAGATCCGGATAATGAAAAGCACCGCCATTTGCGTCATGTCGAAGAGATCATCAACACCAGTACGCTCTCGCAGCATGTGAAAACGACATCGCTGAAGATTTTCAATCTCATCGCCGTTGCCGAAGCCAGTGTGCATCAGATTGCAATCGAGAAGGTCCATTTCCATGAAGTGGGCGCACTCGACTCGATCGCCGATATTGTGGGCGCCGCCATCTGCCTGGACTTCCTGCACGTGGATCGGGTGCTTTCCTCACCCATCCAACTCGGTGGAGGAACGGTCAAATGCGCGCACGGCGTGATGCCGGTTCCGGCGCCTGCCACTGCGCTGATCGTAAAAAATATTCCCGTGAGGACGGGCCTCGTGCAGCACGAGGCAACCACACCGACCGGCGCAGCCATTCTTGCGGCAACGGTTGATGAATTTACATCTGAGATCACATCCCCGATCACGAAGATCGGCTATGGCATCGGGCATCGTGACAGTTCCGAGGTCGCCAATGTGTTGCGTGTCTATTTGTTGGAAACCGATTCGGCCGCTGCGGACTTGAAAGAAGAAACGGCCATCATGGTCGAATGCAACATTGACGATATGAATCCCGAACGGTACGAATTCGTCATGGAAGAGTTGTTCGAAGCGGGCGCTTCCGACGTGTGGCTGACTCCGATGATCATGAAAAAACTGCGCCCGGCCAATCAGCTCAGCGTGTTGTGTTCGCCACCGAAGCTCCATGCCGTCAAGGGCATCATCTTTGCCCACACGACGACGATCGGACTTCGTGAGTACCCGATCACAAAGAGCGTGCTTGCACGAGTCGAAACGACGGTGATGACCAAATTCGGGCCGGTCACAGTCAAGCAAAGCATGTTCGAAGGGAAAGTTGTCCGCTCAAAACCCGAATACGCAATGTGCAAATCGATTGCCAGACAGTATCATATCGGCATCGAAGATATTGAACGCGAAGTGATCAAGAACCTATACCAATGACGCTGACAGAAATTTTCGAAAAATACAAACTCGGCGAGCTCGACCTCCCCGAAGCGTTACAGCTGGTGTCGAGTCGCGGGTTCGATGAGATGGGATTTGCCACCATCGATACCGATCGTCTCCACCGCACGGGGCTGCCCGAGATGATCTATGCCGCCGGGAAGACCACAGAACAGGTGAGAAAAATCGCCGAGCGGATGTATGCGAACGGCCAGGATGTGCTGGCAAGCCGCGCGACGCCGGAGATGAGCGCTGCAATCAAAGAAGTGATTCCGATGGCCGAATACAATGCATTGGCCCGCGTCGTCAGTTATCGCCGTCACCCGGTCCAAAATCAAAAAGGGTATATTGCGATTGTCGCCGCAGGAACGTCGGATCTTCCGGTCGCCGAGGAAGCCGCGGAAACCGCCAGGTTCCTCGGGAACGAAGTCAAAACGATGTATGATGTGGGAGTGGCAGGCATTCATCGCTTGTTCCACAAGCTGGATATGATCAGAGGTGCGCGCGTGGTTATTGTCGTTGCAGGAATGGAAGGGGCCTTGGGGAGCGTCATTGCAGGACTGGTCGATAAGCCGGTGATCGGCGTTCCGACAAGCGTCGGCTATGGCGCCAATTTTATGGGACTGTCCGCTCTATTATCAATGCTCAATAGTTGCGCCAACGGCATTACAGTTGTTAACATCGACAATGGATTTGGGGCGGCGTGTCAGGCATCACTCATCAATAAGCTTTAAGCATATGAACGAACTCCATGTTCTCCTTGTCACAGCCGTTTCGTTAGGCTTCATCCACACGTTACTGGGTCCCGATCATTATCTTCCATTCATCGTGTTGAGCAGGGCGCGTAAATGGCCGCTTGTGAAAACGCTCTGGATCACTTTTTTCGGCGGTGTGGGACATATCGCCGGTTCGGTCGTGCTGGGGATGGCCGGAGTTGCACTCGGGATCAGCCTGAGCAAATTGGAACTTATTGAAGCAAGCAGAGGCGATCTGGTCGCCTGGATGCTTGTGGGATTCGGGTTGGTCTACACCATCTACGGCATCATCAAATTTTTCCACCACGGTCATCACACGCACCTGCCCGCATGGATGCTTCCCCGATCAATTCGCAATTACCGACACTTGCCCACCACTGAGGCCGAAGAAGCCCGGGAAGATACCACCCGGCTCACACCGTGGATCCTTTTTCTGATTTTTGTGTTTGGTCCGTGTGAAGTCTTAATTCCATTGCTCATCTATCCCGCTTCACAGCACAACATGATTGGCGTCGTTGCCGTTTCAGTGCTCTTCGGCATTGCAACGATCAGCACCATGCTCTTCACGGTGTACGTCGGATACAGAGGCGCGTCACTGACGATCTTCAATCGAGCACAAAAATACATGCACATGATGGCAGGGTCGGTGATTTTCATCACCGGCGTCGGCATGCGGTTCTGGGGCTGGTAACCAATACGACAAAATAATTTTCAGGTACAATATCATATCCATTGTCGATCGTTCAGGAATGGAACACACTGATGTCATCACTTGCTAAAAATATTTCAGTGCTTATTGTTTGGTGTCTGTTTGTTGCCGCACCCGCATTTTCAACACCCGTCGGACAAGACAGCGTCGTGCTTGCTCCGCAGGTGGCAACTCCTCCTGTGGTCGATGGAAGAGGGGATGATGCATGCTGGGAAAAGGCGAAATGGCAAAATATCGATCAGATCTGGATCCCGTATGGCGCCAAACCTGTCGATTCGGCCGATTACCATGGACGTTATAAACTCGTCTGGTCCTCGGCGACGAATCTGCTGTATTTTTTGATTGAGGTCACGGATGATGTCTTTGTCGATGGCTATGTGGCGGGGAAAACAGCCGATATCTACAACTACGATATCTCGGAAGTGTTCATCGATGAAAACAAATCCGGCGGGCCGCACATCTACGACGGACCCGGGTTGAACGCTCAAAATGCATTCACCTATCATATGTATGCGGCGTTTCCTTCTGCAGGCGGAGTGACGACGACCTGTCGTGTGGAAGATTTGGGCGGGACACAGTCGACACTCCACAGCGTTGATTATACATCCCACATTCCTCAATTCGCGATGCGAACCGAAGGCCGGACCGCTGTGCGCGAATTTTCACTGATCGTCTATAACGATACATACAAGGACAATGCCAAGGAAGCATCGAGAGTGACATTAACGACAGGCAAAGTGATGGGACTTTCCGTGGCGTACTGTGACAATGACGGCGCGTCCGAAAATCCGAAGGTGAGAGACAATATGTTCGGCTCGGTATGGGAGCCGAGTCCGGGCAATTTGCATTGGCAGAACGCCGATTATTTCGGCACCGTAAAATTGACGGGGGACGGTTCAACCGGAATCCGGCATGGAACCGAAGCCTCCGCATCGGCGACCGCAACGACGCTCTATCCAAACCCGGCTTCCACACATGCCGTCGTGCATCTGTCAAACAGTTATCATGGCGAGGTGACAATTCGCCTGTACAACATGCTGGGACAACAGGTCTACCATGCGACCTCCTCGAAACAAGATCTGGTGTTCGATCACACAATTTCGATCAATCATTTGCCGGCCGGGACCTATCTTGTCCAAACGCAATTGGGATCTTCAATCGTCTATCAAAAACTTCTTCTCGCGTTTTAATCGGTGCGTGTAAATTTCCCGCTGCAAGCGGCGGGAGAGACTACTTCGCGATCTTCGTGATGCGAAGCGCGGTAAACGGTTTTTGCGGAAGCTGAATCAGGCTTTTCCCGCTGAACTCGCCTGTGACCGGCGTGATTGTCATCTCCCAGGCGTTAATGATGTCGACATTGTATTTTGAGTGTTCGGGCAGATTCACAATCTGACTGCGTGGCTGATCCATGTTGTAATAATTCAGAAAATATTCATCCTTGTATCCAAGCGCGGAATACGGCATCCACCATTCATAATTGACGACAGGCTTCAGATATCCGGGAGCGGTCTCGATAATCCGCTTCAGGAATTTGATTCGTTCGTGGCTTTGACCCCGAAGCATCCCGCCCTTCGACCACCACATGACGGCGCCCGATTCGTACCCCCATTTGACCGGATCTTCTGTGACGTAGGTTTCTCCATGCCCGACATATCCTCCGTTTGTCACTCCCCGCCAGATTTTATTGACCATCTCTTGAGCTGTTAAATTTCCCCACGACCAGTTGATATTTCCTTCATAGCGGCATTCATCGAACACGACCGGCTTTTTGTATCGCTGCAAAAATTCTTTGGCCTTGAATGTTTCCTCATTCTGGATGCTGGCGTGTGTCAGGAGCGGATTTGTATGATCAAAAATCTGACTGCCGTTATGGATGCTGCGAAGATGGTGATAGGGATCTTCCTCGGCAAAGAGGCGAATATAATGATTCCAGTCATCCATGGTCTTTTCGTTCATAAAATCATACTCGTTGGCCATGCTCCACCACACATTTTTATGGGCACTGAAGCGGGCGATGATGTACCTGATATAGAGGTCGTCCGTCTTTCTGTCCATTTTTTTGAATCCCCAACGGTCATAGGGATGAAACACGATTAAATCGGCTTCGATGCCGAGCGAATCCAATTGGGCGATTCTTCGTTCGATGTTTTGAAAATAGCGGGGATTCAATTTTGTATAATCCCAGTTCGTTAGCGGCGTTCCCTCAAATGGATAATAGAGCGGCTCATTTTTATTCCAATCGTAATCTTTGGGAAAAATACACATGCGTATCTTGTTGAAATATCCATGCGCGAGTGTCTTCAATGTCGCATCGGCAAGACTGTCGCCCTGATGCACCCACGCGTAGCATGTTGTGCCGAACGGATGATGAGGGGCGCCATCGGCGTAGGCGAAATAGAACGTATCTTTCACCGCCACAGGTCCGTGATTTGCGCCCGTGTTTGCAACGCATTCAAATGTGCCTTTTTTATTCTGAAGCGATTTCGAATTGCTCGAGGTGACATACGTCCAGGATCCGAGTTCCTGCGGCATGAATCTGATTTTATAGATTCCCTCCCCGTCATAAAAACCGGGAACAGTTATCGACTGCGCTCCGTTCGTAAATTCGGCGCTGATGTGGACGTCGGTAAAAGGATTTCCCTTCGACTCGCCTTTGAGC
>DATGXR010000217.1:0-5182 GCA_035298825.1 Bacteroidota bacterium | reverse complement strand
ATCCGCGTCGTCGAGCTTTGCGCTTTCCTCATCGGAAAGCGAAGATGCTTTCTCGATCGCCTTGGCGGCTGATCGATACTGCATGCGCGAATCGGCGATTTTCTGTGTGATATCCTTCGAAACCGTATTGGCAAAGGGCTCGGTGATTTGCATGGCCGAGAAGGCGGAATTCACAAAACGCTTGCCGGCATCGATCGCGCTTCCGAGTGCGACGCCGAGTGTGGCACTGTGCAGATATTTCAATCCGAAGATGACACGCTGCGCCGTACGTTTCTTCAGCGTTGATGCCTCTTCGATATTCTGCGACTGTGCGGATACTTCGCGCCAGGCCGAGAGATAGGAATCCTGATGGAAAAGCAGATCTTCGAGATTCGTTTGCGTATAGAGGAAGGTCGTGCGTCCCATATCGAGATAAGCATCGCGAAGTTTTCTCTGCAAGGGTCGCAGTCGTTGGACGTCGATCGCGCCTTTTTCGCGGATCATTGCAAAGCGTTCAGATTTGATCTGCTCCTGAATCTTCAGCAATCGCAGTCCGCTCAGCTGCTGCCACCACTGCAGGGCATGCACGACGTTCTCGCGGATGGTTGAATACGCGCGCTCCTTCGCTGCGTATTCGGAATATTTGTAAAAAACATTCACCTCACGCGCTTCATCGAGAGCGGACGCGCGCGCGGAGGATAAGCACTCGATGCGGCTTGTGACGCCGTTGCGCATCTGCTCGTACTCTGCGTCCGAGATCGAATGAGGACAGCGCGCCAGAATCTGAACAAACGTGTTCTCGATCTCACGAAGTTTTTTTTCCAAAAGCAGTCTCTGTTTCCAGAGCTGTTCGGTTTTGGATCTGTCCGTCTTCGATCGCTCGATCTTCGCGAGCTCTTCCATCACCGCTTTGAGCGCCTGCCATTGTACCGTGTGCTCTTCAACGAGCGCCTGAAGCTCGGAGCGCACGGGCAGCGATTCAGTTGTCAGCTTCTTTGTCACGAGCGGCACGGTGATCGGCGCCTGAGCGGGCACGATGAGCGTGAGAGCGTCGCAGTATTCGCCGTGTGATTTCACGATCTCAAAACCGTTTGCAAGCGTGCCGCTTCCCTGGTCGGCATTGAACGCTGCGACTGCGCGCTTGCCCAAGGCGGCAAGGTTCGAGATCGTAAGCGTGCACCACCACTGATCGGACTCCGACTCCGCATCGCGTCCTGCATAGACGAGATCCGTGACCTCGATGCCTTCGCCGAAATCGAGTCTGCATCCGTAGTCGATGCCGCTGCCGACGATGACGACACCGAGTCTGTCGCCCTGGCTGGCGTGATCAGTCCTGACAGCGCTCACTGTGATCCGGGAGATGCCCGGCGTGCCGCCATGATTCTGTGGATTGTCAGGCACTTCATTGGCGCTGACGCCGCGGTCCTCATTCGGAATGCCGACTGTGCCAAGCTTCGACTTCAGTTCCGCGTTTGTGCCGATCATCTCACGCAGCACAGGGGAGAGCTCATAGTTAGATGTGACCTCCGGACTGGCGAAATCGATGCTGTAACCGAATGTGCCACCCATGCCGTCCGGCAGCGTCATGCCTTTGCCATCGGGACTGACGGCCGCCGAATGCACGAGCATCCAGAGATCGTCCTTCACCCCTCCGCTGTATGTGCCATGACCTGTCGCATGCACGAGTTTCACCGGAGCAAACATGCGGCGCGGCGTGATCTTCTCTCCGGCCAGTATCTTCCATGTGCCTGAATAATCGTAGTTCATCGATCGGTACTCGAGCACTTCATTGCCATTTGTGCCGCGCTCAAGACGAAGTTTGTACGGTGTGCCCTCGTATGTTCCAACGATCGTCTCCCTCGGCTGCGCAAGCGGACTATATTGCGTTGTCACATCGCTCAACTTCGAGCAAAGTTCATTGAGCGCCTGTCGGTAGGAAAAAAATTTTTTCTTCCCTTCTTTTGGCGCGAGCAATGTCTTCTTCGCGGGCTCTTCAGATGTGCCTGCCCAAATCACTTCGCGTTTCATCAGAGGCTGTAGAAATTCATAACGCGTGCCGACATGGAGCCATCCGCCTTCCGTCTCATAGATCACCCAGTCCTGCAGATCTTTCCTGGGAAGCAGAGGTTGCCGCTGCAGCACATCGTCGCCGTAGTCTTTCGGATTATCGGGAATTTTTTCTGCTTCCACTCTCGGCTGAACGTCACGACCGATGATGCTTGTGACCGGAGGCCAGAGATCGATTGTGGCGAGCTTGTGCTTCTTCATGACGCGCGCAAACGTGTAGCTGTCAAGAAACGGTCCTTCCTGTTTGTCGCACTGATAGGTCTGCGTGGTGCCATCCTCAAGCGGGATGGTGAAGAAGCCTTTCGCGTCAGGCTTCTGCGTGAAACACATCCACTGATCGAGTTTCTCCGGCCCCTGTGTCGTGCCTCGACCGGTGGCGTGAAGGAGCCATTGCATGGAAGGGAAGATGTAGCGCGGCGTGATATTGTTTTTTTGCAGGATGGCCCATTCCGATTCCCAGTCATACTCCAGTCCCTTGAAGAATCCTCCTTTCGACATGACGACAACCGTGGCACTGTCGAATCCTTCGGTGAGGCGCAGATGATATTCCCGCTCGTCAAACACTGCGGAGATGTAGCGCGTCGGCGCGCCCTGAGCCGGAGGCGCGATGCGAAGTTGGATCTTCGTGAGTTTTTCACACAGCGACCGGACTGCCTGCTCGCGCGAGAGGAAGCCTTCAAGGATGAGTTCCTTTTTCAGCGGCTCGTCGGATGTGCCTCCCCAGATGTCGTCCTTTTTATGCCATGGAGCGGAAAATTCACTGCGGCTGCCGACGCGCAGCCATCCGAGCCCGGTGGAATACACGACCCATTCGTTCTGAAGATTTTTGTTCGAGGGAGGTTCCTGTGAGAGGCCAATCTGCGGAAAAGAAGGGATTGTCGTGCAAGAAAGAATTGCGAAAAATACACCTGCTCGTCTAAAGAAAGCATGCCTGAAAGACATGATGTTCTTTCTCCTGTCTCCGAGAAATGTTTTTTTCAATGTCGCAAGACCGGATGTTGCGCACTCGGTGTGTGCAATATCGCATACCACAGTCAGGAAATCAAGTCTGTGCTGCGGTTAAAAAAATGCAACCTTATTTTTGAAAAATCATTTTCCGTGTCTGCACGCTGCCATCGGTCCTGATCCGATAGAAATACATTCCGCTGCTCATCGGCTGCGCTGTCGCTGAAGCGTGTGCAGCAGTGAATGTCACACGATGCGTGCCGGCGGTCTTGAATTCATTGACGAGCGTCGCAACCTCCCGGCCCAGCACATCGTGCACAGTGATCAGGACATTGCCGCTGTGTGCCAGCTCATATTCAATAAGCGTCGAGGGATTGAACGGATTCGGATAATTCTGTGATAACTGGAATTGTTCCGGGCGGTTTGTCACATCCTCGCTTGCCGACGTTGAGCCGGAAATTGCAAGCCGCCATACACCGAGACTGTTTGTGCCGGCATAGAGACTCGATCCATCGACTACAAGCGCTTTGACGCTGATACCTGCCAATCCGGAGAACTGCCAACTGTTTCCATTATCGCTGGAGAAAAATGCTCCGCCTGCCGTGCCGGCATAGAGATTCGTGCCGTCTGTTGCAAGTGTATAGACGGTTCGGTCGGTCAATCCCGTACTGACCGGGATCCATGTTGTCCCGTTATTTGTGGTGCGATAAATCCCTTCTTTATTTGTCAACGCCACGAAAACGGAAGTGCCCGTACATAGGAGCGCAGAGACCCAGGCTCCGTTCGATGTCTTGAAACCGGTATTGACGGCGGACCAGCTTGTTCCATTGTTGGTGGAAAGATAGACACCATAGCCGAATGTGCCGGCGAATAAATAATTGCCGTTTTGTGCGAAACACGAGACCGATCCGTAATAGTTGCCCAATCCTGTGTTGAAGGGAACCCAGTCCGTCGCCTTGTTCGTCGAAAGGAAAACTCCTTCTGCCGTTGCGGCAAAAATATTCTTTCCATTGACATGCAGCGCACGGACAAACGTGCCGCCTCCTCTGAACGACGAAGATCCGGTGCCTGAGGCACTGAATCGATATACACCGGTCGATGTTCCCTGATAATAATATGTGCTGTCGTATGCCAGTGCGGTAAGATAATTCTCCTCGTCCGTAATGCCACCGTGCGCATACCATGTTGCGCCCTGATTCGTCGACCAGAACATGCCCGCTCCGTCCGTGGCCGCATTGATCCTGCCGGGTTTGCTCACAAGGAGAGCGTTCGTTTTTGCGCTGATGAGTCCCGTATTCTTCCGTGTCCAGCTGCCGCCTGATTCACTCCAGCGATAGACTCCGTCATCGGTTCCCGCGTACATATACGATCCGTTTGAGGCAAGGCAATTGACGTGCAGATTCGACAAATTCGTGCTCTGATTCGTCCATGGCGGAGTGAAATTCACGGTTTGAAACACACCGCTGGTGCGCGTTCCGGCAGTCAGGACGTTGTTGATCAGGAGAAATGACGTCACATGGTAATCGTTCAGTCCCGTATAATTCCCCTGATTGGCAGAATACCAATCGACGCCGCCCGCTTTATAGACCAACACACCACCCATTTTTTGCGTCGGCGAAAATCCCCCCGCATACAGATTCCCGTTGTTGACTGTAAACGATGTGATTTCCCAGGATGAGAGCCCATACAACTCAGCTGTCCATGTTTCGTTGTGTTTCGACAACAGATAGAGACCGCTTCCGGTGGCAACAAAGATTCTCACTCCGTCGATATAAAACTGATAAATGGGAGGGATGCCGGCTATCGTATCGATCGGCGTCCAGCTTGCCCCGCTGTTCGTGGAGCGATAGATTTCGCCAGTCGTCGATCCCGCGAAATATTCGCTCCCGTTGATCATGACCGCGCTGATATACGAATCTGTAATTCCCTGATTCACCGCACCCCAACTCGCAGCGCTGTTTGACGATTTGTATATTCCTCCTCCGAATGTGCCGGCGAGCACCGTGGATCCTGAGACGGCAAGCACATGAACGAATAAATTTCCGAGTCCTGTATTTCGTAATGTCCAATGATCACCATTATCCAGTGAAACAAAAACTCCTCCTCCGTACGATCCCGCATAGAGGTTTCCGTTATCGGCGGCAATCGAACTGATCGGTCCGCCGAGAGGACCATTCGTCTGCTGCCATTG
>DATGXR010000216.1:0-2215 GCA_035298825.1 Bacteroidota bacterium | reverse complement strand
GTGCTTGAAGTCGAACATATCGGAACACAAGGCACGGGCCTGAAAAATTCCGGCTTCGATCGCATGAATATCCGCGCCGGCGAGACGTACGATCTGTCGTTGTTCGCACGCCAGATCTCGAAAGATCCGATGACATTAATGGTGAGCCTTCAAACGCCGAGCGGAAAAATCGTCGCTGAAAATAAAATTTCAACATCGTCGCTGAAATGGAAACAATATGCCGCCACACTGACGGCAACCGAAAGCAGCGACAGCGCGTCATTGGTCGTGCTGGCTGTGACGAAGGGAAAACTGGCGCTCGATGAAATTTCACTCTTTCCTGAAAAGACATTTAAGAACAGAAAGAACGGACTGCGATCGGATCTTGCTCAGATGATAGCCGAGATGAAACCGAAATTTATCCGTTTCCCCGGCGGATGTCTTGCCCATGGAGACGGTCTTGGAAATATGTACCGGTGGAAGAACACGATCGGGCCGATCGAACAACGAAAACAGCAGCGCAATATCTGGCAATACCATCAGACGACGGGGCTGGGATTTTTTGAATATTTCCAGTTCTGTGAAGATATCGGCGCCAAGCCTCTGCCGGTGCTCCCGGCTGCCGTGTGCTGCCAGAATTCAGGCGGCACCTGGCGCATCGGAGGAACCGGACAACAGGCGCTTCCGATGTCGCAGATGAACAAATATATCCAGGACGTGCTGGACCTGATCGAATGGGCAAATGGACCCGCGACATCCACCTGGGGAAAAAAGCGCGCAGAGGCGGGACATCCCGCTCCGTTTAAGCTCGAATACCTCGGCATCGGCAACGAGGATAAGATCACGCCAGAATTCACCGAACGCTTCACAAAGATTTACCAGGCGGTGCGCGCGAAGCATCCCGAAATTTCAATTATCGGCACGGCCGGGCCGTTTCACAGCGGCGAGGATTTTGACAAGGGGTGGGCCTTGTCGCGCGAATTGCACATCCCCGTCATGGATGAACATTATTACGTGCAGCCCGAATGGTTCATCGCCAATCAACACCGGTACGATTCGTACAAGCGAAATGAATCGCACGTGTATCTTGGAGAATACGCCTCGTGGGGAAACAAGATGCGCAATGCAATCGCCGAAGCGATCTATATGACGTCACTCGAGCGAAACGGCGATGTCGTACGCCTTGCATCGTATGCTCCCATGCTGGCCAAAAAGGGATTCACGCAGTGGACGACAGATATGCTCTTTTTCGACAATGTGAATATCATTCCGACGCCCAATTATTATGTGCAAAAAATGTTCATGACGAATCAGGGCGATGTGTATTATGACAACGTCGTCACTGCAAACGGGAATGATACGACGGCGGCCGGATCCTGTGTGCAAGACAGCCAAAGCGGAGATCTCATCCTGAAGCTTGTGAATGCGGGAAGTACGCCTTCAGTCATGAAAATCAATCTGTCCAAGTTAGTGCATGCGGCAATCGAGGCGCAACAAACACTCTTAAAGGGAGAGCCTGAGGCCGAAAACACATTCGATCATCCGCGCGCGGTTCTTCCTGTCACTTCGACATACACTGTGGGTCCGCAGTTTGACTATTCCGCGCCTGCAATGTCATTGACTGTGATGCGGATAAAAACAAAGAACTAACCATCCTCAACAAATGACGAGAACGATGATCAGGAAACTCCATGTATTCGCGTTGCTCCTCTGCGTGATTGCCGCACCGAAGGCGCCGGGCCAATCCTGGACGGCCGACAACGGAAACGGCACGTACACCAATCCGCTCTTCTATGATGAATTCTCGGATCCGGATATGATCAGAGTCGGAGACGACTTTTATCTCACCGGTACGACGATGCATTGTGTGCCCGGGCTCCCGGTGCTCCATTCAAAGGATCTCGTCAATTGGACATTGCTCGGGTATGTGTTCGACAAGTTTCAGATGGGACCCGAATTCAAGCTCGAAGGAGGACGCGAAGCCTACGGCCAGGGAATCTGGGCTCCGTGCATCCGCTACAATAAGGGAATGTTCTATATTTTTACGAATGTGAACGGACATGGTATGCAGATCTACACGGCAAAAGATCCCCGAGGACCGTGGGAGCACAAGCCGATGAATACGAAAATCTACGACTTATCCGTACTCTTTGACGACGACGGAAAAATCTACGCCGTCTTTAATTACGACGAAGTCAGGATGGTCGAGCTCAAGCCGGATATGAGCGGAATTGTC
>DATGXR010000215.1:0-1985 GCA_035298825.1 Bacteroidota bacterium | reverse complement strand
GAGGCAGTACTGGGATCATCGCATCAAGATGGCGAAGGCGATGGGAATGAACACGATTTGCATTTATTTGTTTTGGAATTTTCACGAACAGGAACAGGGCGTGTTCGACTTCTCGGGACAGAAGGATGTCGCCGCCTTTGTGCGATTGATCCAGCAAAACGGGATGAATTGCATCCTTCGTCCGGGACCGTACGTCTGTGCGGAATGGGATATGGGCGGACTTCCCTGGTGGCTCCTGAAAAAGAAAGATCTGCAGGTGCGACGGCGCTCCGATGAATTTTTCATGGAACAAGTCAGGAAGTATTTGCATGAAGCGGCTGCGCAACTGGCGCCGCTGCAAATTCAACGCGGCGGACCGATCATCATGGTGCAGGTGGAAAATGAATACGGCACATGGGGAAACGATGGCACGTATATGGCAATGATGCGCGATGCGATCCGAAGTGCGGGCTTCGACGCGGCGCAATTGCTGCGATGCGACTGGTCGTCGAATTTCGACACCTACTCGCTCGACGGCGCGGTCAATGCATTGAACTTCGGCGCCGGCTCGAACATCGAGGAGGAGTTCCGCAAATTCAAGGAGGTAAATCCCACTGCGCCGCTCATGTGCGGCGAATATTGGACTGGCTGGTTCGATCAATGGGGTCGTGCGCATGAAACACGCGGCGTCGACACATTTATCGGAAGCCTTAAAGACATGATGGATCGGAAAATTTCGTTCAGCCTGTATATGGCGCACGGAGGCACATCGTTCGGGCAATGGGCCGGCGCCAATGCCCCGGCCTATACGCCAACGACTTCGTCGTACGATTACAATGCCCCGATCGATGAGGCAGGAAATCCCACCGATAAATTTTTTGCGATCCGCGAGTTGTTGAAGAATTATCTGCAGGAAGGCGAAACACTGCCCGAGATTCCCCAAAACCCGGAAAAGACGATCACGATTCCCCCGATCACATTCACACAGACTGCAAGCGTCTTCGCAAACCTCCCTGGTGCAAAGCAGAGCGAAGATGTTCAGCCGATGGAATTTTTCGATCAGGGCTGGGGATCGATTATTTATCGCACCATGCTTCCCGCATGTCCCCGGAAGCAAACCTTGACGATCACCGAAGTTCACGATTGGGCGACCGTGTATCTTGACGGCAAAGCGATCGGCACACTCGATCGCCGGAAGGACGATAACACGGTGGAACTTCCCATATTGGAGTCGCAAACGCAGTTGGATATTCTGGTCGAAGGCATGGGACGCGTCAATTACGGCGAGGCCATCATCGATCGCAAAGGCATCACCGAAAAGATTGTCGTCTCAGACGGCATGCAGGAGCGAGAATTGAAGGGATGGACAATTTACAACTTTCCCGTCGATTATAATTTTCAGAAGCGAGCGGCATTTACCTCCGCCCCTTTAACCGGTCCCGGTTGGTATAAGGCCACATTCACATTGGCCGACACGGGCTATACATATTTAGACATGAGCACCTGGGGCAAAGGGATGGTATGGGTAAACGGCATGAATCTGGGCCGGTTCTGGAAAATCGGGCCGACGCAAACGCTGTGTGTGCCGGGCTGCTATCTGAAAAAAGGAACGAACGAAATCATCGTCTTCGATATCGGCACTCCGACAACGCCAGTGATCGCAGGATTGGATCATCCCATTTTGGATGTTCTCGGCAAGGATGATACACACATGGGACCGAAGCCTACACATCTCGACTTACACGATGTGACGCCGGTGATTGCAGGAACGCTGCCGGCAACACGCGGATGGAAAACAATCGAACTTCCCGAGCAAACGCGTGGCCGGTATTTTTGCTTTGAAGCAGTCAGCGCTCAGGATCCGAACGACTCTTCCACTTCGGTCGCGGAGTTTGAAATTCTCGGAAAGGATCTCAAGGCGATTTCGTCGCTTCGCTGGAAGGTAGTGTTCGTCGATTGCGAGGAAACGGAGAAAGCGGCAAACGGGGCCGACAAATTATTCGACC
>DATGXR010000214.1:0-3111 GCA_035298825.1 Bacteroidota bacterium | reverse complement strand
GCCCCTGCTCCTCATCGACTCACTTCCCCGTTCGCGCTCAATCGTCATCGCCGGCACAATCGGCCGCTCCGAACTGATCGATTCCCTGATCCGCTCGGGCAAGTTTTGTGTCGATCAAGTTGCGGGCCGATGGGAATCATTTCAGATCGAGGTTATCGATCAGCCGTTTCCGAATATCGACAAGGCGCTTGTTATCGCCGGTTCGGATAAGCGCGGCACGATCTACGGCATCTATGATGTCTCGGAGCGCATCGGCGTCTCGCCCTGGCACTGGTGGGCCGATGTGCCAGCCGTGAAACATCAATCGCTCTATGTGAAAGCCGGGCGATTCGTGCAACAGGAACCGAAAGTACGCTACCGCGGCATCTTCATTAACGACGAGGCGCCGAATCTCTCGGGCCTGGTTCAGGAAAAATTCGGCGGCTTCAACAGCCGCTTCTACGATCGCGTCTTCGACCTCATCCTGCGATTGAAAGGCAACTATCTCTGGCCGGCGATGTGGGGCCGCTCGCTTTTTGCAGACGACTCCCTGAGCGCTCCGCTTGCAGACGAGTACGGCGTCGTGCTCGGCACATCGCATCATGAGCCGATGGTCCGTTCGCACGTCGAATGGGGACGGTCAAAAGGCCCGTGGAACTACGAGAAGAACGATTCAACGCTGCGCGAGTTCTGGAGAGACGGCATCCGCCGCATGCGCGGTCATGAGACAATTGTCACAGTCGGCATGCGCGGAGACGGCGACGAGCCGATGTCCGAAAAAGCAAATATCGCTCTGCTTGAAAAAATCGTGAACGATCAGCGAACGATCATCTCTGAGATCACGCATCGGGATCCCGCCACGGTGCCTCAGCTCTGGGCGCTCTATAAGGAAGTGCAGGAATATTACGACAAGGGCATGCGCGTGCCGGATGATGTGACGCTGCTGTTGTGCGACGACAACTGGGGAAATATCCGGAAGCTCCCGAGGCTGACGGATACGGCGCGAACGGGCGGTTACGGCGTGTATTACCATTTCGATTATGTGGGCGGTCCGAGAAATTACAAATGGGTCAACACGAATCAGGTCTCGCGCATCTGGGAACAGATGCATCTTGCGTACGAATACGGCGTCCGAAAGATCTGGATCGTGAATGTGGGCGACATCAAGCCGATGGAATTGCCCACGGAATTTTTCCTGGATTATGCCTGGGATCCCGATGCGATCACCGCAGACAAACTGCCTGGCTACACGCGCGAGTGGGCGCGCGCGCAGTTCGGAGCGAAGTATGCGCAGGAGATCGGACAGATCCTCACTGCGTATACGACGTACAATTCACGGCGCAAGCCCGAACTCCTCTCGCCCTTGACGTTCAGCCTCGTCAATTACCGCGAGGCAGAAAGGGTGCTGGCTGACTATCAGGCGCTCGCAAAAAAAGCGCGGAAGATTTACCAAGTCCTTTCTTCAGAATCAAAAGATGCGTACTATCAGCTTGTGCTTCATCCGGTCGAGGCCTGCTCGAATCTTTACGAGCTCTATATCACAGTCGGCCGCAATCGTCTCTACGCCGCGCAACGACGCGTTTCCGCCAATATGATGGCGGAGCATGCGCGCGAGTTGTTTGCACGTGACTCCGCGATCAGCTATTATTACAATCACACGATGGCCGCAGGCAAATGGAATCACATGATGGACCAGACACATATCGGCTACACCTCGTGGCAGCAGCCCGAAGTCGATACGATGCCGAACGTGCAACGCCTCACAGTCCCCGATGCGCCGGAACTCGGCGTTGCGATTGAAGGCTGGAGCGCGTCCTGGCCCTGCGATACCGCGTCGGCAGTGCTTCCGGAATTCGATCGGCTGACGCCGCATGACACCTCCTATATCGAACTCTTCAATCGCGGCCGCGCGCCTTTCGCCTATCGGCTCACGGCCGGATCGCCGTATGTCCATCTGAGTCGATCGGGCGGAACCTTGACGCAGGATCAGCGTGCGTGGATCACGGTCGACTGGAAGCGCGTTCCCATCGGCGTACACAATGTCCCAATAACGATCACGGGAGCGAATGATCAGTCTGTGACAGTCTTTGCGCGTATCAACAATGCGATCCCTTCATCGATTCGCTCGAACCGCGGATATGTCGAGCACCGCAATTATGTCTCGATCGAAGCCGCGCATTATGCGCGCGCAGTCTCGACGCCAACGGTAAGCTGGATTACGATTCCCTCGATCGGCCGGACACTCTCGGGTGTCACGCCCATACCTGTGACATCTGTCTCGCAGACGCCGAATGGTGAAACACAACCGCATCTTGAATTTCAGATCGTCTTACGTTCAACGGGCGAAGTAAAAATAAAAACGTACGTGAGTCCGACACTGAATTTCAATAACACAGACGGACTGCGTTACGCTGTCTCGATTGACGATGAAGCGCCGCAGATGGTGAACATCCATACATCCACACGCACCTATCGTTGGGACAACTGGGTGAGCGACAATGTGATCTGTCCGGTCTCCGTTCACACTGTGAACACGCCGGGCGCGCATGTAATCAAATACTGGATGGTCGATCCCGGTATCGTCCTGCAGAAACTTGTTGTTGAAACAGGCGAAGTCAAACCGAGCTATCTCGGTCCGCCTGAAAGCGCGCTCCTCAATGGCAGCAAATGACAACAGCCATAAGACAGCGCGCGTTTTTCAAGAGTCCAAGATGCGCACATGCATTTATTGAGCAATGCAAAGATCAGTTCAGTTTTTCGAACTAAGACCGCAATACTATTTAAAGAGTCGTAAGCGATTAAGTGAAAACGTCGACTTAACAAACGCATGCACCGCTCGGATATCTGCGTGTATGTCGAATAAAGAGAATTTCGTATGTATGCGATACGAACCGTGAAGGAACGGTAGCGCAACAGATGGCACTTGAACAGACATGGAGATGGTTCGGTCCGGCAGATCCTTTTTTGCTGCAGGAGATCAGACAAACCGGTGCAACGGGCATCGTGACGGCGCTTCATCAGATTCCGGTCGGGGCCGTGTGGCCCGAAGACAGGATCCGCGAGCGCAAGCACATGATCGAATCGCACGGCATGAACTGGTCCGTGGTCGAGAGCGTGCCGGTCCACGAGGAG
>DATGXR010000213.1:0-4517 GCA_035298825.1 Bacteroidota bacterium | reverse complement strand
GTGATGCGGCAGCGAACACATACCTGTTCATCAAGAAGGTCGCCTCACTCTCACGTGAAGGAGTCGCTCCCGGTCCCGGATGGCCGCAGCCCACGACATACGCAACACCTCAGGCATTCGATTACGGCATGTCGACATCGGTCACCAACAATGCACGCTATAAGAACCTGATCGACAGCGCGCTCTTGTCGGTGCCCAGTATTTCAATCTCGACAGATCAGAAAAATCTCTTCTCCGCCGACAGCGGCATCTACATGAATGCGCTGCAGGACGGTGATGCATGGGAGCGTCCGGCATCGATCGAGTTGCTGCGAAACGACAACGTGGAAGGATTTCAGATCAATGCTGGATTGCGCATACGCGGTGGATACAGCAGGCATGGGGACAATCCGAAACATTCATTCCGGCTCTTTTTCAAAACCATGTACGGGAAAGGCAAGCTTTCCTATCCCCTGTTTGAAAACGAAGGCGTCACGAAGTTCGACAAAATGGATCTGCGCACGGCGCAGAATTATTCGTGGAGTTATCCCGGACACCTGGGCCAATACAACACGATGATTTCGGATGTCTTCTGCCGCGATCTTCAACGGGAGATGGGGCAGCCGTACACACGGAGCAGGTTCTATCATTTGTATCTGAATGGCGTGTATTGGGGACTCTTTCAGACGCAGGAGCGATCCGAGGCGAAATACGCCGCGAGTTATTTCGGCGGAACGTCGGACGATTACGATGTGATCAAGGTCGACGATTCATACGGGATCGCAGCAACCGACGGCAATCTCGACGCCTACCGCGAGGTTTGGAATATGTGCGTTGCCGGATTCAGAGCCGATTCAAATTATTTCAAGCTGCAGGGAAAGAACGCGAATGGAACAACGAATGCGAACCTGAAGAATCTCGTCGATATCGACAACCTGATCGATTACATGCTCGTCATTTTTTATTCGGGCAACTTTGACAGTCCCACAAGTAAATACGGATCGAATAAACAGCCGAACAATATGTATTGCATCTACAATCGCGTTCTGAGCGACGGCTTCAAGTTCTTCATCCACGACGCGGAACACACGCTGAGGACCACGGCGGGCGAGGGCCCCGGTATCGGGCTCAACGAGAACCGTGTGAATATCGGAACGTTGACAGACGGCAATAAAATGACGGTGACTGATTTTTCATGCTTCCATCCTCAGTGGCTGCATTTCCGATTGTCGGACAACGCGGAATATAAAATGCGCTTCGCCGACCATGTCTACAAACATTTCTTCAACAAGGGATGCTTCACGCCGGAGCGATCGTCTGAACTCTTCCGGGCTCGCGCGAAGGAAATCGACATGGCCATCATCGCCGAATCTGCGCGGTGGGGAAACACGTCGATGTCTCCCGCGGCAACCAAAGACGATCAGTGGCTGCCGGCGATCAACGACATTTTGAACAATTATTTTCCCAAGCGTTTCGCAATCGTGCGCGGCCAGCTTCAGGCCGTTTCGCTGTATCCGGCAATCGATCCTCCCCTGTTCGTACGCAACGACGATCCCATCATCGACAGGCAATTCGAATGTGCGGCAGGCGCAAGGATTCTGATTCAGAAACCGCTCTATGAAAACGGGACTGTGTATTACACGCGTAATGGCGACGACCCGAGAAGGATTGGCGGAGCCGTTTCGGCGTCGGCGATCAACGCCGGCACTGAGACGACGATCAGCGTCGATACAACCTTGCTGATCAAGGCGCGCGTCTTGAACGGCGCGGTATGGAGCGCGCTTCATGAGATCACGCTTGTGGTAACACCGGGAATGACAGCGGTGCAGGGCCGCGATGAAGCGATCCCGACAGAAATGGCGCTTCAGCAGAATTATCCCAATCCGTTCAATCCGTCGACGACGATCCGCTACGTGGTTTCGCATGCGAGCCGCGTGACGATCGCGGTGTACAACCTGCTCGGCGAACAAATCGATGTGCTTGTCGACGGAATGATGCAGCCCGGCATGCACACAGTCCGGTGGAATGCCTCGGCATTCCCGAGCGGCATGTATTTTTGCAGAATGTCCGTCGCGGGCACGGAAGGCTCCGTATCGGTCAAAAAACTTCTTCTCATGAAATAACGCCGGCGCTTCGGTATCGCGAAGCAATGTGACATCGATCTATCCGTTTATCACGCGGCAACGTGACCTCGAGTAATCCTGTTATCGTTCGCCCACATGATCTCGATCACTCGATCTATTGCACATCGGATTTTTCGGCAACGGCTGGCATGCTAATTCATGATGCGCAGGTTGATCGAATTGAATATCGTTCCGTCAAGAGGACTGCTTCGATCGCTCGTGCTCCACTCGCTGCGATTGTAACTGATATCAATGTGATTGATGATAAATCCGATCGCACCAGTTGTCGGTATAGGAACATCCAGCACGCGGAGCAGTCTGGGAATACCTGAAAATTTAATCCCCCATCCCCATGACGTGAAGTGCCGGTCGCCATGATGCGGATCCTCAACAAAGACACCTCGGCGGATCGCGCCGATCTCCATGAAATTCACTTCCCATCCTTTTCCCTTCATCGTCTCCGCATTAGTTTTCCCGAGAACGACTTCGTCGAAGAAATTAATGTCTCCTATTCCGGATTGATACTGCCGTTGATTGTCGATCAGCAGATCACTTGCTTCGATCGTCCACTTGAACGAGAGAGGCGTCCAGAGAAGGTCTCCTCTGTTAACGCGTAATCCCATATCGAAGCCGAGGCCGGTGCGCGCAGTGCGTGGAAGAAGATCCCCCTGTGGAGTAAATTGATACGAGATTGACGCCTGCCCGAGATTGCTTCTTGAAAGACCGAATGTCATATCCGCATATGGCGCGACTCCCGGTCCGATATCGAATGATTCGTTCGATATTCCTGAGACGATCTTCACGATTGGCACACTGACAAGAAGGCCGTAATCGTACAGTGTCGCCTTTCCGAACTGATTTAAATTCGGCATCCATATCGTCGGACTCTCCTGTGGGACCGCGATGCCGCCCGGATGCAGAGGAGCGAGGTTGCTATGGACATATTTTACTGTGATGCCTGCAGACACGTTGATCCCAAAATCATAACCGACGCCGAGTGAATATTGGTCCGAACTTTCCCATGCGTCGTATCTGCCGATTTCATCCGGCCCCATCTCCGATACAAGGATGAACGTGCCAAGGTTGAGATGCACGCGTGAATAGCCGATGCCGATGCTCACGGGTGGAGCGTGTTCAAAAATGCGATCGAGACTGATCCCGGCATTTACCGCATATGTGGAATACTTTAAATCCGTAATCTGAAATGAAGGGAGCCAATCGCTCGAGTTGTATCCGGATGAAAAAAAATTTGTCTGGCTCATCATTCCCAGCTGTGCAGGATTGACCATCGCCGCACACGGATCGTCAGTTCGATTTGCGACCGATGCGGTGCCCATCCCGTTCGTCTCCGTGTACGGAGAGATCTGCAGGAATGGAACACCGCTTTGAGAGTAACAATGAGACGACAGAGTAAGTAGAAGTGCAAATAGGAAGGCTGCTGTGGTTTTTTGCATGAATGATGATCTCCGGAAAATGACCTGTCAATAATGATAAGACTGATAGAATGACATATTTGTTTCTACTACACTCACAAATATTTACATATTATTTAACTTTAACGCAGTAGATCTTTTTCGAGAGATTGAAGAGATATTTTAAAACAAAAAAGGCTCAATACGGAGTGTATCGAACCTTTAGTTTGTACCGAGGGCCGGACTTGAACCGGCACGAGCTTGCGCCCGAGAGATTTTAAGTCTCTTGTGTCTACCATTCCACCACCCCGGCGAACCGTCATCGCTGAAACAGGGGCGCCGAACTGAACATCCAGATGCTCCCGACTCAACTTTGACTCATAATGATACGCATTTGGCGGCTGTTTTGCAAGCGCAAATTTAACGGCTTCGCCTCTTCCCCGCTTGTGTCAAATGGTGTTTTGCATGCAAACTTCTCGACGACAAAAAAATGATGCCAGTCGCATCACAACGATTGCATATTTTTAATGACGAAAATTCTTCAGCATGAGTACCGTTAAAACGCGACGCCGAATTTCATGATCTCAAAATCGATGATGGATTTTGTGTCATCCATGAAGACATGCTTGATATCGCGATCATCGGCCGAAAAATACGCACCGTATTTGAAACTCGCTCCCCAATAGAGACCAGAATATGAAAAATACCGGTATCCGATGCCGAACATCGCGCCGAGTTTATTCGTCGTGACCGTTGGGGAATGCGTGGAGCCGATGCTGAGTCCGAATAATCCATTTTCAAGCTCCCCTTTGATGTACGTATACCGCATTCCGCCTTCAAGATAGAATCCGTCCTGATGCCGTCCTAAAAATTTCCTGTAGATCAGGTCCTGATTGAATAGCTTTAGGTCGGTGCCGTCCGAAATATCGGGTGCCCCGCTCTGGAAAAATGTAGGCATCGCGATTTCTGCATGACGATCGATCGCGAATAATGAGAGTCCGCC
>DATGXR010000212.1:0-4447 GCA_035298825.1 Bacteroidota bacterium | reverse complement strand
GATCTCCGACACACTCTTGTTCATCACGACGGCGTACTTGTGCATGAAGAACTGTGCGAGCCGCGGAATATCGACGCGCCGTTCCCTGAGCGGCGGCACAGAGATGCTGAACACGTTGAGCCGGTAATACAGATCCTCGCGGAACGAGCCGTCGGCAATGGCTGCCTCGAGATTCCGATTGGTGGCGCAGATGACCCGGAAATCGGAATGCACGGTTTCGCTTCCGCCCACTCGTGTGAACTGCTTCGACTCGATGACGCGCAACAATTCCACTTGCATCTTCGGACTCACGGTGCCGATCTCGTCAAGAAAGATCGTGCCGCCATCCGCCATCTCGAATTTTCCCTTGCGCCGGTATTGCGCACTCGTGAACGCGCCGCGTTCGTGTCCGAAGAGCTCCGATTCAAGGAGCGACTCGGAGACCGCGCCGCAGTTCACGGCGATGATCGGGAAATAGCGCCGCGAGCTGTTTGCGTGGATCGTGCGCGCGATCAGTTCTTTGCCCGTGCCCGATTCGCCGCGGACCATCACCGTCGTATCGGTCTTCGCCACCGTCATTGCCAGATCGAGCACGCGTGTCATCTGCGGACTCTCGCCAACGATCTCGCTCGAGACGGCTGTTTCGGAGATGTGCTGATGCAGGAGCGTATTTTCATTAGTGAGCACTTTCTGTCGGATCGCATTCGCCACCAGGTGCGAGAGATGATCGGGATCGATCGGTTTCGTCACATAGTCGAACGCTCCGTCCTTCAGCGCCTGCACGGCGCTTTCAACAGACGCGAAGGCCGTGGCCATGATGATCTGCGACGAGGTGTCGATCTCGCGCAGCCGCTTGAGCAGTTCCAGTCCGTCCATGCCCGGCATTTTGATGTCGAGAATGATCACATCCCACGGACCCGCGTCCATCATCTTCAGGGCGTGATTGGCGTCCTCGGCCGAGGCGGTTTTGAACCCGTCCTGGGCGAACCATTTCGAAAGCGAATCGCGCACGATGAATTCATCGTCGATAATAAGGATACTTTGTTGTTTCTTTATGTCTGCCATAGGCGTCTGTCTCAGGTAATTTCTTCCATGTTTAAAGGCGGCCGCAGAGGAAGTGTGATCGTGAATGTCGTTCCTTCCTCCGCTGTTGATTTCACATCGATTGTACCGCCATGCCGCTCGACGATTCCATAGACGACGGCCAGACCAAGACCGGTGCCTTTTCCTTCCTTCTTCGTCGTATAGAAGGGTTCAAAAATATGCGGCATCACATCGGGACTGATCCCGCATCCGGTATCGCTCACGGCGATCGTGATGCCTTCGGGCGATGCCGGCTTCACATCGAGACACAGCTGTCCGCCCTGCGGCATCGCTTCGACCGCATTGATCTCGAGCGCAAGAAGCGCCTGCGTGATCTGTTGCCCGTCGCAGAGAATCTGGGGCAGCGGCTCCTCGAATTCGGATGTGAATGTGACGCTGTGTATCATCAGATGATGATCGATCAGTTTCGCCGTCTGCTGCACGATCTCGCGTATCGAGTGCTCGCGCAGTTCGCCCACGCGGCGGCGTGAGAACAACAGCAGGTTCTTCACGATATTCCCGCAACGCGATGTCTCATCGGCAATGATCCTGAGTTCATCTGAGATTTCCTCCTTCGCCTCGTCGGGAATCGCTTCTCTTTGAATCTTCCGCCGGATGAGCTTTGCATACGTGAGGATGCCTTCAAGCGGATTGTTCAATTCGTGCGCCACGGTCGCAGCCAGCGTGCCGAGCGACACCATTTTTTCCATCTGCACGATGTTCGTCTGCGTGCGCCGCAGCTCGTCAGTTTTTTCCTGCACGCGTTTTTCAAGCGTGGCATTCAGATGCTTCAGATCGTCCTGGGCCCGGCGCAGCTCTTTCGTCATGTGATTGAATGAACGCGTGAGAATGCCGATCTCATCCTTCGTCTGCACGTCGATCGAATAATCAAGATTGCCGTCGATGACTGCCTGCGTGCCTTCTGTCAGTTTCTTCACAGGAATGTTCACCATGCGCCAGAGAAAGAGTCCGGTGAATCCCGTCACAATTAAAATCAACGCGATGCCGCCCTGATACTGCATCGCCTCGAAATCAGCGAGGTTCTTATCCGTCTCCTTCAGCGGCAGCGTGACGTTCAGGATGCCGAGCACGGTCTGCGATGCCTCATGCGCGTGGCAGGAAGCCGACGAGCAACGGACGTCGTTTCTGATGGGCGTGATCACGCCGATCACACGTTCGCCTTTTGCCGAAGTGTAAACGCGCGTGAGCGTCCCGGCGTTCGGTGTGACGGCATGCTTGTCACCGTTCACGTGGCAGACAACACAGGTCTGCGACGTCATCGAGATGCTTGTGCCGAGTTCCTGATCCTGTGCCGAAAACGAGATATCGCCCTGCTTATTGTAGATGCGCACGCCGTCGATGCCCGGTTCCGTTCCGATCGTCTTGATTGTGTTGGCGATGTCCTCGCGGCGATTCAGAAGCATGCTGTATTCGATCGAGCGTTTGATCACATCGCTCATCTGGAGTGCGGAGGCTGTCGAGTAGTTGGTAAAGCGTTCGGATTGGAGTTTGACGAAGAAGAATGTGAGTACAGCAACGCCGATGAGCATCATGACAAAAATGCCCGCAAGCAAACGAAATGCGAGATATCGCGTCGGTCTGACGAAGCGTTTAATGATTCATCCTCCTGTCCCGATCATCTGTCAGCGATTCCCTTCATGTGATGATCGAAGAAAGTGTTCAAGAATTCCGTAATACGTTTTTGTGCCGAGCATATCTTCAAAACCCCTCTGGAGCGTCCCGCCGTCGTACATCGTCGCGCCGGAGATAGGTCGCATCTCGTGAAACTTCGCACCGATCATCTTTCCGAATCGGTACGCATCGCGTGCAAGCACCGAGGCAAATTCCGCCGCCGGCTGCAGCGCGTTTCTGCGCTGTTCGGTATCAGGCATGATCTTGGCGATCCATCCGTTTCCGTACGGATCCGAGTGCAGCACAGTGGTGCGATCTGCAAGCGCGTGATTGGCCGCGCTCACTGTGCCCGAGAGCGGCGAGTGCAGGGCGAGCGTCTCGCCATTGGCCACAATCCACGCATAGGGCTCACCGGCCCTCACGTGCGTGCCGGGCATCGAACAGGCCACGGAGTGTGAAGAGGCAAGCATCGTTCCCATGAAATGATCGATCCCCACAAGATACGATCCGCTTGTTGGATCATCTGCGACCTTCGCCCAGGCGTGGCTCATTGAATACACGCGGTCTGATGGAAGCGGCGTTAGTTCGATCGCACGGAGCATCTGCTCGAGCGTCTGTGCGCACGCATCATCGGCCGATGCAGAAGTCTCCGCGCCGGCTGCTGTTGTGCCGGCAGAGGTGTGTTCCCTTCGTCTTTGCGCGTCGAACGCACATTCATCGCATTTGAACTGCAGGTTGCACAATTTATAATCCACAACTCCCGCATCCATCCAAATGCAATATTGTTCGTTCTCCGGGATGATATGATGAGTAGAGTGTGTCATTGTGATGCGTCTCTTTTTTTCTATCGATGCGGCTCCCTGACTGTCGAAGCCGTCCGCGACACTTTTTGAATATCCTCAAGCCACATCTGCGCCGCATGCGCTGAACCTTCACCCGTGCCTTCATGCTCTTCAGGCGAGAAGACGGGGAAGTATTTGGCGATATAATAAAACGCCACGAAGCCCGCCGTGACGATGGCCAGCGTGATGGAGAACTCGCTCAGCGAAGGCACATACGTCTTTCCTGCCCAGCCTTCCATGCCGGTGATCGTGATATTCATCCGGTTCATCACAAAGCCTAAGATCACAAGCACCGAACTGAAAAAGAGTCCCGACTGGCTCGTGCGCACACGCTTTATCGATAACAGGATCAACGGGGCAATGAGTCCCACCACGATCTCAAGCACGAACATATAGGTCTCCATCTTCGGCAGCACAAGCAGCCCCAGCACGTGACGATCCACCAAATCCAGCGTGCGCATCATGCCTAAGACCAGGAGCATCAGCATGCACAGCCGGGAGACATCCATCAGCAAGGGCATTTCGATCCCTCGCTTAAATGCCCGGCTCGACAAGAAGGACTCGAAGACGACCATCGCACACCCGACAGAGATGGCCGAGACATAAAAGAACACGGGCAGATACGGCGTATACCACAACGGGTAGAGCTTCTCGGGCATAATCAAATACATCGTGCCGAGCGAGGACTGATGCAGCGTCGAAAGCAGCACTCCGATGATGATAATGGGGATCGAAACGGAATGCAGGATCTTGATCGTCCGATGCATCTGGAATTTCTCCAGGATGACGGGCGCAAATTCCAGGGCCAGCACGGTTGAATACAGCATCACGCACCATGCGACTTCGAACATGACCGAGTGCGGATTCCACATGATGATCGCATGCCAGATGGCCCAGGGCCGTCCCAGATC
>DATGXR010000211.1:0-15705 GCA_035298825.1 Bacteroidota bacterium | reverse complement strand
TCCGCGAAAAAGTCATGACGCTCTCTTCGCCGTTCAAGGGCGAACCCGCCGAATTGATGAAACTGCAGCACCGCTTCGCCGGAATCCGCTGGTTCGCTCAAAAAGACCGTGTGCTGCTCACGGAATACGATCGCGAGCGCAGATGGAGAACCACCTATCGGCTCTCGCTTTCCGATACGACGCAAAAACATGTGCTCTTCGATCTGAGCATCAACGACGCCTATAAGGATCCGGGTGCACCGCTCACGAGCACGGACGCGCATGGCACGACATTGATTCTGCAGGACGGCGACTGGATCTATCTTTCGGGACGCGGCGCATCGGACAAGGGCGATCTGCCGTTTCTTGATAAGCTCAATCTCGTATCGAACGAGACACAAAGACTCTACCGCTCGGATGAATCGAGCCTCGAGCAGTTCATCTCGTTTGCAGGCGGCTCTCGCGACGTGATTCTCACGCGCTACGAAAATCCCATCACGCCGCCGAATTATTTTCTTGTCGATCTCGCCACGAAGTCGAGGACCGCACTCACCGATTTCAAGGATCCCGCACCGCAGATGACGGGAATGAAAAAGGAGCTCATCAAATACAAACGGCCTGACGGCGTTCCGCTTTCTGGCACACTGTATCTTCCACCGGGATACAAGGAAGGTACACGTCTGCCATTGATCGTCTGGGCCTATCCGATGGAATATTCCGACGCCAGCACGGCAGGGCAGGTACGGGGATCGACGAAGACATTCACGTTCTTTCGCGGCGCCTCGCCTCTATTCTATGTGACGCAAGGGTACGCCGTGCTCATGGATGCAACGATGCCTGTCGTGGGAGATCCCGAAACGATGAACGACACGTTTGTCGAACAGATCGTCGCTGCGGCCAAAGCAGCGATCGATACGCTCGATCACATGGGAGTGATCGACCGCAATCGTGTGGGAGTGAGCGGTCACAGTTACGGCGCATTCATGACGGCAAATCTGCTTGCACACTCGGATCTCTTCGCGGCCGGCATTGCGCGAAGCGGTGCGTACAATCGCACGCTCACGCCGTTCGGATTTCAGAGCGAGCGGCGCTCGTTCTGGGAGGCGCGCGACGTCTATATGAATGTCTCGCCCTTCACGCATGCCGACAAGATCAAGCGGCCGCTGTTGATGTTCCACGGTGAAGCAGACAATAATACGGGGACGTTCCCCATACAATCCGAGCGATTGTTCAATGCGATCAAGGGGAATGGCGGTACGGCAAGGCTTGTGATGCTGCCGTTCGAATCGCATGGCTATTCGGCGCGCGAATCGGTGCTGCATGTGCTGGCGGAGAGTTTCGAATGGGCTGATAAGTACATCAAGAACAAAGGGATCGCGGGAAAATAACGCGGATGCAATTCTGAACGAAGCCTCTGTGTCCGGTCCCGCATGCGGGATCAGGATGCAGAGGCTTGTTTTATTTGATGACGACGCCCAGATAGCGTACAAGCGAAATTGCCTCGGGCATCGAAAACTGCGCCTTCGTGATTTTATTCGATCTCGGATCGATCGCATATCCGCGTGCGTCGATGAACGAGGCCTTGGTCAGATTTGCATTGTTGAACTCCGTATCCTGAAAGATGGCATCGCTGAAATCGGCTTCCGTGAGATCGACATTCACGAAATCCGAATCGATGATCTCGCAGCCCGTGAAGCGCATCTTCTTCAGCGTGAGGCCAGAGAAATTGCAGTTGCGAAGCGTGCACTTTGAAAAGCTCATATCAACCGTGAGCGTATCGCACTGCGAAAAGACAATGCCGAGAATTTTGCATTGCGTGAACGCGACGCCGCGCATCCGCCCGTCGGTGAGTTTGGCAAGCGAGAGGTTGCACTCGGCAAACGAACAATCTTCGAATAGTGAGCCTGTAAAGTCCGCATGCGAAAAGTCGCAGCCGTGAAATCGGCAGTCAATGAATGTCTTGTCGCGCAGCGAACGCTTCTGGGCTGAAGCGCCGGTGAACAGTTCATGTTCGAATTCTTCGCTCGCGAATAAATCGTTTGTGTGTTTGATCTCTGGCAGAGAAGAGGATGTGGATTTTTTCATGGTGAAAAAAGATAGAGAAGACAATCGTGAGATGCAAATAAAGACTTACGTGCACTCCCGATCGTCGGAATTAAAAATATTCACGTCATCATACGCCGAGCCTTGCGTGCCATTCGTCTTCGATTTCTTCGAATCGCCGGGAAGTGCGCTTTCCATCTTTATTGTGCGCTTCAAGAAGATCGGCCAACAAGACCGAGCCGCATCCGGCATGGATCGGGGTCGGCACGGCTTGTCTCATGCGCGACACAATAGGCGCGAGATTTTCGTGAAGGATGTTTCCAAATGAGATCGGCACGAATACGCAGGGATTGACGCTGCCCGACGAATCGATCGTCAAGTGTGAAAGCCCGCCCATGGTGCAACCGAGTCTGGAAGGATGTTCGATCTCGGGGATCGAATACAGCAACGGGTAATCCCGGTACCGGACGTCATGATTTCCCGCATCAATGAATTCACGAACCGCTTTCCGGTCCGCCTCTGTGAATAAAGACTCCATCGTCTTTCCCCGGTAGCCGCCGCAGGGACGCGGCTCGAGCAGCTCAATCAATCCGACGTGGAGCTCTCGGGCGAGCTCGAAATATTTCCACAAATCCCCCGAACGCACAAGCTGCGGCGTGAGACAGAGATTGGTGTATGTGAAGATGCCCGCATTATTAAAGTGCACAAGCGCTTTCACCGCCTGATCGAACGCCCCGCGCTTTCCGCGCAGCGCATCGAAGCGCGCCGGATCGACGTCGTCCAGACCGACGGCTGCCGCAGTCAATCCGGCATCGCGCAGTGTTCGCGCCCGCTCTGCGGTGACTCCGGCGCCTGAGGTGTGCACGTGAAAATCCGAGCGATTCTTGTCGCCTGACCGAAGCAGCTCAAGCACCCCGTCAAAGCGCAGCATCGGCTCGCCCCCCGAAAGAATGACGATCGACACACCGATCTCCTGCAACTGCGCGATCACTTCCTGCCAACGTTCGATCGGGACGAGTTCCGATGAGCCGATATTGCGCCGTTCGTAACAATGACTGCAGCCGTATTCGCACCGCGATGTGATCGCAAGGATTGCATTATCGATATGCAATTTGGCATCCGTTCCCATCCCGCCGACATTGAGCGCGCCGCGACTCGCTGCATAGTCGAACGCCGCGGAAGGGAAATGCGGCAGGGACAATGATGCAAAGAGCGAACCGTTAAACGAAATAAATTTGGTCAATCCCAACTGACGCTCAATCTCGAGCGTTCGCAAAAATCCGTTGCGTGAGCGACGCAAGATAAACCGCGGATATTGAGACGGATGCGACAAATAGCGAATGAACATCGGGAGCATCGACAGCCGGCGAAGATTCCTCCTCCAGCCTGACAAATAAACGGGTCGGGGACCAACGGGAAATTCCTGATTTGCATGCATTATTTATTTCCTTAGAGTGTATCACACATCATGAGCGCATTTGAAAATGATAGTGGCGTAGACGGTTGCTTTTTGCATGCAATCTTACAGCAACTGCCAAAATAAATTAATCATACACTGGTAATACTGAGGGTTACGACAATTCTGCGACGATATTTTTAATAGTGAAGGCCGAAATTTATGCCGATGCAGGAACTTCCGCATCTCGTTGCCGGCACATTCCAGACGGGCACGGCGGGAAGCGACGGGCCCATTGCGTACGTGTACTCGGCGGTCAATCCAATCGAGAAAAGATCGTACAAATACACATCGACACTCGAGCCGATCATCAATCCGAGACGTGATTCGTCAAACCTGGTTTCATGAGATGTCGTCACCGGCGTCTGCCGTTGATCCTGGTCAATATACATTGTCGACTGCATCCTGGAAAAGAATGACACATGCGCATAGCCAATCCCGCCCTCGATTCTCCATGCAAGTTCGTGCGGCAGAACGGTCACAAGCGGCTCCACTCCGGCGACAAGAAGGTACGCTGATCCACTAAGTGATTCATGAATATCATTCCAGCCGGCAGAATATCCAATTGACGGTGAATCATATCTCTCTACCGGAGGCTCAGACAAGCCCACCACCGCAACTCCCGCGTCGAACATCTGCGTGATCGAATATGAAAGCTGGACCCTTCGGGCAAAATTCATTCGAACTCCGGATGGGCCATCATAATAATAGTACTCTGACCCGGGAAACAATCCGGATCGTGTTGATACGAATCCGCCATAGAGCCTCAGATGAACGCGCGCCGGAAGCTGAACCGGGTGTACGAAATCTTTTAATTCTTCGATCGCTCGTTCATCATGAATCGCATCGCCTGTGAACGCAAACATACGCCTCGATGCATCATAAGACGGATACAGCAAACTAACGAGGTAGCCGCCGGTTAATCCGCCGATCAGGCCGGCAATCCACGGCATGTGATCGTGATTGAGTCCATCGGAGTATTGGAAAGGAACATTGTGTCCTCCGGCCGCGAGTGCGGCCGCGGCATATCCTGCGAGTATGGCAGTCGGCAGGATCGATCTCATTGGGTTCGGCAAATCGCGCTCGATGTTCAAAGCACCAATCTCTGCAAATGGAAATGCAGTATTCTTATTGCGGACAAGAAGCACGAGCGTATCTCCGCGTACCTCCTTGAAAAGTCCCCACACGATCTTTCGATTATTCAAGCGGAGCTGTACAGGATAAGGAGACGATTTGTGCTGCGTACTATCGTGCCGTTCTTCGGTCTGGCTCAAACCTGATTGGGGGGCGCAGCACAAAATGAGCAGCAGAACAATAACCATTTTGTTCGTCATGGCATGTTCCTCCTACTGATGATGTGCGCGCATTGCCATGCGAAGCGGCGTGTACCACTCGGCATATTTCTTCATCGAAAATTCAACAACGGCGCCGGGTTGTGCAAAAAGATGCGAGAGCGTCTGCAGGTCAGCGGGACGGTCTTTCGCCAGATGCAATTTGTAATATCCGCTTGTCTTGAGAAATACGCTTCGATCCGTGCCCGGCTTCTGGGGCGGCACTGTGAATTCAAGGCGGGCCGAATGGCTTGTCGTGGGCATTTCATAATAGCGCGAGTCTGTGTGACTGAGCAATTCTGCAATATCATGTCCGGCTTCATCCATCGCGCGATGAATGGGGAGCTCGATACCCTGCGCCTCAACGTCTGTGTCGTACTCGACACCAAGATAATCGATCGACCAGAATCCCACCGGCGGACGGACACGAATCGTGAGACTGTCGCCATGAATTCCTGCGACGCTGATCGGAAGCGTTTGTGTCTCGTACAGGAAGGGGCCGCCGCCGATGATCGATCCGCGCTGAACCCACTCGTTGTTTTTTTGGACCGATAATCGAAGTGAAAAGAGTTCCTCACGCTCAAGGAAGTTCAGCACGCGATAGAGTGCCGGTCCCTTTCTGTCGGCTTGTCTGAACCATTCATCCACAGAGTTGCCGCGCAATTCATACATCAAACGGATCATATGCGAACCCCAGAGCGTGGTGCCTGCATGGATGACGAGCTGTGCCCGCTTGGCATCGCGAGGTTTCGGAAATGTGAATGTGAGTGTGTGGCGCGTGTCGATAAGAGAATGCGCCGATAGTTGTTCCATCTGCGACTGCCAGGCGACACCGTCCGATGAGGAAACAAACGCGATCAGGCTGGCGCCCGATTCGTCTTCGGCGCGCGAGGGGGGAAGCGGCGCACGGACACAGCGAAACTGATCTTCCGTTCCGGTTGCGATCGGAATCATTCCCGGCTCGTGATCGACGACGCACAGAGTCATCCGGTCGATGAATTGCGTTTCATCCACCTCGTTGCGAACAAGCAAACGGTAGCATCCGGAATCCGGACGGAGATATTCAAGCTTCGAATAATCTGTTCTCGACAATCCTTCCGTCGTGGCGCCGCCCAGAGGCTCCGCATCGAACCGATATGTCGTGCCGTCATACGAATACACGAAGGGGCATGATTCCTTTGTGGCGACAACGACCGCGCCGACTACGACAACGGCAAGGGCGATTCCCCCGACACTGCGAAGCGTCGTCATCCCCGCATCGATATGACTGACTCGCGCATAGAGGATCTGATCGAAATCGACCGAACGTGTGCGTCCGTAACGATCCTTCCCCGTGACCACTTCCCGGGTTTTGTGCGCCTGCGATCCCGAAGCGCCGGAGCTGTCCTGCACGACTTGATATTTTCCGCCGACGTGTTCATCGAATATGACTTCGTTTCCGTCAATAAGAACGACCGATTCAATGATGTCTTTCGTATACTGGAGATCCTCTTTCGCAAGATTGGATTCGCGATACGCGACGCAGGAGAACACGGCGGCACCGAGCAGAGGCGTGATCAGGGCGAGCAAGAGAAGCAATCGTCGATGTGACATAGGATTGTCTCCGGAGATGAGATGGGATGCGTTCAACGGTTCGATGACATAGTAGCAAATATTTATAAATGAATTGTCACGAAATCATCATAAATGTGTAATGAAAATTTCAGGGAAAATTTCATGGACCATGATCGCCTCTTGCGCATAATGTCTTTAATGCTTACACTAGGCAAACTGGAAATTCCGGAATTCCACATATCGGCATGCGTGCCTGGACCTGTAATCGGACTTGCGCGCGCCTCCATCTTCAACAGACCCTCTACCGCCATGAAAAATATCTCGCTGCTGCTTGCCTGGCTGATTCTTGCTGCCGTCTCATGCGCTCAATCCTCAAAAGTGTTCGTTCAATCGAAGCCCGAGCAGGCGGGCATGTCATCCGAACGGATGGCGAGAATCGATCGATTCATGAACGAACAAGTCGAGAAGCAAAATATTCCCGGAGCCGTTGCGTTCGTTGCGCGCCATGGGAAGATCGTCTATTTCAAATCGTTCGGATACGACGACATCGAGCTTCATACGCCGCTTCGAAACGACCGCATCTTCCGCATTGCCTCCCAGACAAAGGCGATCACAAGCGTCGCGGCGCTCATGCTCTTCGAGCAAGGCGCATTCGGACTGGATGATCCGGTGTCGAAGTATATTCCGGAATTTCAAAAACCGGTCGTCTTGAAATCATTCAATGCAAGCGATTCCTCATACACAGCGGAGCCAGCCAAACGGGAGATCACCATACGCCAGCTCTTTACGCATACATCGGGACTGGGTTATCCCGGCATCGGTTCGAAGGAGATGAAGGCGATTTATGCCAAGGCCGGCGTGCCGAGCGGAGTGGGAAACAGCAGCCAGATCCTTGCTGAAAAGATGAAAGTGCTCGCCAAACAACCCCTGATTCATGAACCGGGAGAGAGATTCACGTACGGTCTCAGTGTTGATGTGCTGGGATATCTCGTCGAACTCTGCTCCGGGATGCCGCTTGACCGGTATTTCAAGGAAAAAATATTCACGCCGCTGGGGATGAACGATACGTATTTTTATCTCCCGAAGGAAAAATACTCGCGACTCGCATGTTTGTATGAAGAACAAGACGGCACGCTCCGAAAAATGAAATCCAATGTCGAAGGCGATCCGAACTATCCGTGCCTCGATGGAACATATTTCTCAGGCGGCGCGGGATTGTCGTCGACAATCGAAGACTACGCAAAATTTTTGCAGATGGTCCTCAACGGAGGCGTCTATAATGGCACGCGTCTGCTTGGCCGCAAAACGGTAGAACTGCTGTTGACGAATCAGATCACACCAAAGGTTTCGGAAACGATGCAATTCGGACTCGGCTTCCAGCTCGAAACGGCCGTGAACGATCATCTCTCTCCGCTGTCGATCGGATCATTTTCATGGGGCGGCATATTCAACACTCAGTATTGGGCCGATCCGAAAGAGGAACTCGTCGGACTTGTCTACACGCAGATCTGGCCCACGAAAAGGGGACAGATTGCCGACCGGTTCAAGGAGCTGGTTTACCAGTCGATCATCGAATGAGACGATTCGAAATTTCACAGCCTGTCTGCTGCCGGGTCGTTGCATTTAAAACAATCAAAGAATACGTGAGATGAAAAAGAAAATAAATTCATTCTTTATAAATTTTACTCTGGCTTTCCTGACAGTGGTTCTTTTCGTGGGGAGTCTGTCTGCGCAAACAGCCATGGTGAATGTCGATGGCCGAAACACGACGAGCTTGAACGGGAAGTGGACAGTTCTGCTTGACCCAACAGGAGACGGTGACTGGAAACAGGTTTGGCAGGAAAGAAAGCCGCATGCGAAAACTGAATTTGTCGAGTATTCATTTGATGGCGGACCCAAGTTGAATGTGCCGGGCGACTTCAACTCTCAACTGCGTGAACTGACATATTTCGAAGGAACCGTGTGGTATAAAAAGCAATTTTCACATCCGCTGCGAAACGGAAGAAGGCTGTTCCTTCATTTCGGCGCGGTCAATTATATTGCCGATGTGTATTTGAATGGCGAAAAACTCGGCAGTCACGAAGGCGGCTTTACACCGTTTCAATTCGAAATTACTGGAAAAGTAAAAGACGGGATGAATTCGCTGATCGTCAAGGCCGATAATCGGCGCAAAGGAAACGGTCTGCCGGGATATGGGTACGACTGGTTCAATTACGGTGGAATAACACGTGATGTTCATCTGATTGAAACCAGCAACACATATATAGAGGATTATTTCATTCAGTTGAAGAAGGGGAGTCTGGATACCGTTTCAGGATGGGTGCAGTTGAATGGCGCGCAAGCCAGTCATAATATTGAAATACAGATCCCAGAACTCAAGCTGTCATATAAAACAAGTTCGAATGAAAAAGGATGGGCGAAGATTGAATTTTCCGCCGCCTTTAAACTTTGGTCGCCTGAACATCCAAACCTTTATTCAGTGATCGTTAAAAGCGAGACCGATACAGTTGCAGACAGAATTGGTTTCAGGAGTATTGAAGTTCAGGGGAGCATGGTATTGCTGAATAAAAAAACCGTCTTCCTGAAAGGGGTGAATATTCACGAAGAAAATCCGTATAAAAAAGCCAGGGCATATTCAACAGATGATGCATTGGTATTGCTAAATGCGGCCAAAGAACTGGGCTGCAACTTTGTTCGCCTGGCGCACTATCCGCATAACGAACACACGATCAGGCAGGCTGAGAAAATGGGGCTGCTTGTGTGGAGTGAAATCCCGGTGTATCAGCACATTCAATTTTCAGACAGCCTGGTACCCAAAAAATTGGAAACGATGCTCGGCGAGATGATCCGCAGAGATAAAAATCGCTGCTGCATTATCAACTGGTGTCTTTCAAACGAAACCTATCCCGGCACTCCCAACCGAACCGAGGCTCTTGTGTCGTTGACGCTAAAATGCAGGCAGATGGACTCTACCCGTTTGGTGAGTCATGTGATCAACACGCAGGAGTATGCGAACAACAAGATGAATGTATGGGACACACTGTACAGGCATTCCGACATTATCGCACTCAACGAATATGTCGGCTGGTATTTACCATGGCAGGGAAAACCAACCGAAACAAAATGGCAGTTCGTGTGCCCCGGCAAACCCGTACTGATTTCCGAATTTGGCGGCGAAGCGTTGTATGGAAGTAACAAAGGCCCGGCTGATGAAGCCGCATATTGGACGGAAGGATACCAGGAACAAATTTATGTCAACCAAATTACCATGTTCGATCACATTCCAAATCTCTGCGGAGTCTGTCCCTGGCTGTTGTTCGATTACAGATCGTTGGGACGAATGAACCAGGTGTATCAGAACGGCTACAACCGTAAAGGATTGTTGTCTGAAAAAGGACAGAAGAAAAAAGCATGGTACGTCATGCGCGAATACTTTCATCGGAAAAAATGATTTTCCTTGATGAAGTAGAATCAACGAATTAAATAGATCGAGAGCTTGGAATAAACCGCTTCTTCCCCCGCCCATGAAAATTGTGCGACGATCGGCAATTTATCGTCGCACATTAAGTGAAGAGAATAGCCATCGCATGTCTGCGACAAATTCAACGAAAGTCTGTAAAAAATCTTTATACACTGGAAAGATTGATGAGCATGCGTAATAAAGAAATGTTTGTGTAGTGTAGGAATTAACTCCGGCTACCAACTGAAAAATCCAGTCAACCTATTTCATTTTCATCCAATTTCAATAAAAATTGGATGTTCCTGAATGAAATCAGATATAATTGTGTGAATTAAAATGAAAATGTAAGCCGATTCAGTATATAATAAACAAGCAATATGCGACAAAAAAATCATTGGATTCTATGACAATACGCTAAAAGAAAGATGGTTACATTGAAGGCGAGACTTGAGTAAAAAATCCCACTATATGCCTTTGAAGTCAATAAAATCAACGTATGGATTTTGTGATAGGAGAAGAAACACAATGAAAATGTGGCTAATACCAACGATCGGTGTCTTGATTATGTATTCAATCGGATGCAAGAATAATATCACTGGTGCCGGTATAAATTCCGAGAAAAGCATTTGTTATAGTAAATCATCCAACATCTATATCACGCAGTTTCCTGGAGGAACGCCACATAATATTTCTCAAGGTGTTCAAAAAGATAATAACCCTCAATGGTCACCGAACGGTCGTTTTATTGTCTATAATCGATCTTTATCCGTCTTTGGCCCGGCGGTAATAGTATATGATTTACAGACAACTAATGAATTGGTCTTAACTTCAGACGGTGGTATGGCAAAGCAGGGTCCTCGATGGACGCCGAATGGGAAAGTTTTTTTTGCCTACCAAAGACCTATCGGAAGTCCAATCGGTACATATTTAATGAATCCAGATGGCACAGATAAAAAAAGGATATTAGATGCGGTGAAGACTGATTCGACAACAAGCATCTACTTTTATCCTGATAGCTACACATTTTTATATGTGCTGAATTACACAAAAGTCTACAAAACAAATATCGAGGGAACGATCAATGAATTTGTCGGTGATTTCGAACAGATCTTTGGCGAATCGTTCGCGATACAAGATTTTAACCCTGGGACAGAAGAACTATTTGTCTCAACCAACCATGGATCAAATGAATATTATACCATTTGGGCAATCAATGTCAAAGATAAAGGCAGAGCTATCAAGTATCAGTCTGAAAATGGATATACCCTTTTTCAGTTCGCGTTTTCACATGATTTCTCGAAGCTCGTGGCGATTGAGCACAGTGATAGTGCAGATTATCTTTCAATTGTTCAGAATAATGTAAAGAAACAGCTCGTCTGTTATGCAAATCGCAGAGTAGAAGATTTTAGTTGGCTGCGAGCAGGCTTTTCCCCGGATGGGAACAATGTGGTATTTACGAAACACTTATATGATTTATCAGGACCTTGGTTTTCATGGACGGACTATGTTTGTGTGGTCGATGTTGCAACAGGGGAATTGCATTCAATCGGTGAAGGAACAACTCCTTCTTGGAATCCCTCTCTAAACTAGTTCTCTGGACGATACGAATTACCTGCTTCAACATGGCTGATATCCGAATTGCGATCTCGATTAAAATCAATTCATCGATTCCGATGCTCTTTATGGTTGTACTTCTTTCAACGAAAAGCCCTTATATGAAATTGTCCGCTCTCTTTTCTGTACTGTTCATCGTAAATATTTCAGTCCATTCTCAACCTTTAGTCATTCCTTATTCAAGGCATGACATTCAAACTATACAGGGGCACCGGATCCTCGATCACTCCATCATCGTCCCTCCTGATTTTATCAATCGAGCAAAGAATAATTTCTGGAAGAGGGAATCACCACCTCCTGATACTCTCTTTAAATGGCAGCATCTCGCTGGTCCAAATGGATCAGCCGTGCGGTGTTTTGCGCGCGCAAGAAACGGTGCCATATTCGCGTGCTCGGAAGGCGGCATCTATCGCTCGAGCGCGTTTGGCGCAGTGTGGGAACAACTCTCGTTGCCTGCTTCTTCGTATTATTGGGCGCTTTCGTCATTGTTCATCCATCCCAACGGAACGATTATCGCATGCGGAACCGCACAGGTTTTTCGCTCAACCGATAATGGAAATACCTGGACCGTCTTCGACACAGGAGCGAACATGGAAGGTGTTGCAATGGATTCATCAGGCAACCTTTACGGTGCATCATATGATGGCGGCCTCTTCTTTTCGAACGACACTGGACGAAATTGGACGTCGATCGGATTACAAACAAAAATTTAACATCCCTGATCATTTCGAAGAGCGGTAAATTGATCTGCGGAGCCGGCAACGCTATCTATACATCGACTGACAAAGGTATCAGCTGGGACAGCACGACCGTCGGGAATTCCCAATTTTTTTTCTCGATTGTGCAGAACTCAACGGGGACGATCTATGCTCTTTCGGAAGACCAGTTATACAGTTCGACTGATGATGGAACGACATGAAGATCTGTCGTCGAATCGTATAGCGGGATGTACCGCTTTTATGAGGATGAACAGCACTCGTTCTATATTCTGGATGTGAATGGGATCCATATCTCCAAAGATACAATGAAGACGTGGCAGCGATTGCCAGTGGACAATCGTCTATTCTTATGCATGCTTATTCTTAATAAAGATACTTTGTTGGCCGGCACATTTGAGGGAGTGGTCACATCGGTTGATGGCGGGACATCCTGGAAGCACCATGATGCAGGTCTTGCGTCACTGAATATTGCATCGATTACAGAGACCCGAATGGGGGATCTGGTAGTGTCGGCAGGGAAGCAAATCTATAAATCAACGGATCAAGGCGGCCACTGGGAGTCGAAATATTCTTCACAACAATTGGGAGGCGTCCTCGCGATTGATGCTGACGGGAAGCTCTATGCAGCCGATCGGACGAGTATTCGACAATCGAGTGATAACGGAGAAAGCTGGGGAACTGTCATTTTTACGAATGAAGGGTTTTATGCTACTGCAATGGCAATCACTGATGCAAAGACAACCTACGTCGGAGTGGGTGATGGAAAAATATTCAGGTTCACGCAAGGCGGGAAATACTGGGAAACTGTCTTTGTTGACAAGAGCGGCTATGCAATCAGATCCTTACTGATCGATCACGACGGCTATATGTTGTGCGCGACGGCGAATTCGGTGTTCAAATCGAGAGATAACGGAACAATCTGGTATGAAATCTTCAACTCGGCCAAGGGCTGGATTGTGACGACAGTGTTCTTGAGTGAGAAGTATCTGTTTGCCGGCACATACAATGATGGACTATTCCGTTCCACTGATGGAGGGGCCACCTGGGAGCGAACAGCGAGCATCCCATCCGGTGATCCGATTATCGGTATGGCACGTGATAAAAATGGTGCGTTAATTGCCGCGGGAATGATAGACATTTACAAATCCTGGGATCAGGGAACCACCTGGATTTCGATCGGCAAAGGATTGCCGCTGGGAACGAAAAAGAATATCTGCATCACTACAAAGGGCGAACTTTTTATCGGGACTGAATGGAATGGCATCTATGTATCCCGGGCCATTGTGGCAACAGTGCCTGTATCCAATCCTGTCTCGCACTTTTCTTTGGCCCAAAATTATCCCAATCCCTTTAATCCCTCGACGACGATTTCATTTAGCATTCCATCGAAATCACAGGTTTCCCTGAAGATCTATGATGTGATGGGACGTGAAGTCGCCGTGCTTTTCTCCGAGACATTGGCTCAAGGAAATTATTCTCGCCAGTGGAATGCCTCAGGCATGGCAAGCGGTATGTATTTCTACCGGCTGCAGGCTGGCGGATTTTTAGAGACGAAGCATTTGATGCTCGTGAAATAAGTATCAAATAGGCCATTCCATTAATTATTTTTGAACTTTCATAAAGTGAGATTTGGAGTTGCAATGAAACTACGATGTTTCCTCGCGATTCTCTTGGTGCTTAACAGCGGATGCAAGGACAAGAGAGTAAATTCCTCAATTGATAACGCTACGTGGAAAAGTCTTGGTTTAGCGGGAAAACGCATTACCCAAATTAAAACTTCGCCTAACTATATATATGCATGTACAGAATTCGATGGTATTTATCGCCATTCAAAGTATGCTGACGATCAACTTTGGGAATATATCGGATTGAATGTAAATAGTCTCATTAACGGAACCGACACAGTGAAGGGGATGATCGTTCATCACACTCAAGGAGTTTCTGATGTTATTATTAATCCGAACAATGAGAATGAGCTCATCGCATCAATACTGGTTTTTAAACCTGGAATACCTGGTATCTATAAGACAATCAATGGCGGGCGATCTTGGAGTGAAGCAGATAGTGGATTTGGCTTTGAGACACCATGGTGGTGGCCTGGGCATATCGTCGATACTGGCCGAGTATGCGGTGCGCGTGTTTTATTTAATCCCGCTGATCAATTTAGTAACATTTTTGCCGGGCACCTAGATGCCGGTATCGCGTATAGAAGTAGTAATTCTGGAGATTCTTGGATACCGGTAATAAATTATCCCGTAAATGTATTTTCATCTGTATGCTCTTTTGGACAGGATCCTGCAAACCCTAATACGATTTTTGCAGGAGGCCAATCAAGCAATGGAATAGCGAGCACACTAATACCTGCTTGGCTCTGGAAATCAACCGATGGGGGAAAACAGTGGAAGATGGTGATCCCACCTCCTGTTTATTTAAATGAAAACGGGGTCTTCAGCATATGTGTGACCAATTCGCCTCACGTGATCTATTTGGGTATGAGGGGATTTATTTATGGGAGTCTGGATGACGGTCTATCATGGCAAACGATGGTGCTTGCAGATCATCCTGAAGAGGTTTTTATAATTGTCGCCAACCCTTTCGATTGCAGACACATTGTCGGCGCCACAGGTTCAATGTTGGTTGAAACAAAAGATGCTGGCAGGACATGGATCAAGCTAAAAATTCCCGATGAATTCAAGGGAATAATCGACCGATTATATTGGGACAAACAAACTGGTAATTTATATGTCGCGGCTGGCGATAGCGAGGGGGTATTTGTGTTAACTTATGATCAATTAAAAAATTTGTAATCTATTATTCAATATCGATCTCACTTGAGAAGATTGGTAAAAAAAATCCCCGGTCTTTGAAGAGACGCAACAGTTCAAACTGGCTGAGTAATTACAAATATTTTCAAACGAGGAATTGTAAATGAAAATTTTTCTCTTGATGTCATTCGCTTTAACACAGACCTGCGTTATCGGATGCAGAAATGGTATAACCGAATCGGGTATTGATGGGAAGAATGAGCTTGGGTATGTAAAATCTGTGGATGGACATTGGAGTATTGCCACATATGATTTATCATCAAACTCACGCAGAATTATTCCGCGCTTAGAGACAAAGAATGATGATGAGTATCCTCAATGGTCCCCTAATGGTAATTATTTATTGTATTCACGCGGTGGTTCGTTCACAGGACCGGATATCATAGTGTATGAGGTGAAGAATAATTCTGAGAAAAATCTGACGTTTGAAGGCGGAGGAGCAAGCCAGCAGCCACAATGGCTTCCTAACGGTAAGGTATGTTTTTCATACCCATTTGCGTGGGCACCTTTTCACGGAACATTTATCATGAATCCAGACGGAAGTCAGAAAAAGAAAATCTTGGATTCCGTTACTACACAATCCTTAAAGAAAATTTACTTCTACCCGGATAGTTACACGTTCGTCTACATTTTGAACTGGAGCCAAGTCTATAAATCCACGATCGATCAAAACCGAAACGAATATATAGGGGATCTCACGCAAATATTGGCTCAACCAATTGTT
>DATGXR010000210.1:0-12927 GCA_035298825.1 Bacteroidota bacterium | reverse complement strand
TTCGAATGCCTGCCGGAATTCACCGTCGAATTTATTCATCACATAATCGACCTCGGCGTGGTTCTTGAAGAGAAACGGCATATCGAGCACGCGGACTTCCTTCGCGATTTCTCCCATGCCGACGCCCGTGATGCCGGCGCTTTGGAACTGGTTCATGCGGATTTTGCGCAAGACGTCTTTTTCGTCGCCTGCAACGCCGCCCGCATAGATTTTGAATCCGAGCCTGCCGCCCGATTCCTTGCGGATGGCCGCGTCATATTCTTTCATGATGTTGATCCACGTCGATCCTTCGGGAGCCAGCGTGGCAAACTTGATTGTAAACTGTTGCGCATCGAGCCGCACCGCAAGAAGCAGGGCCGCTGCAATGAAGATGATTTTTTTCATGATTCGTTCGTCCTCGTAGTTGATATGTGTGTATCAGAAAAAAATGGTGTCTCTCGTGTATCCCGCCCGGCCGGATGCTTCCGTGTAGTACACTCTTCGGGATAATTCCCCTGCAGCCGCAGCGAGTCGGTTTTTAAAACAATTCGTCAACGCGTGCAGCCAATGCCTTTGCTTTTCGTTTCGCAACCGCGTTGACGAGTCTCTGCTCAGGCAGAATGTCGATCGGCGCATCTTCCACTTGTTTCAACAACGAGAGGAAGAGCTCCTTGTCCTGCACCTGCACGGCATAACTCTTTGCCATATAGACAAACGGCAGGAGCATTTTGTTTTTTCCGATCGCAAAACACCGCTCGAAGTGCTGCTTGGCAAGATCGGGCTTGCCGCCTAAGACGCGCGGCATTGTGGCATAAATGGTTCCGAAGTACAGATGCGCGCTGCCGTAATAAAATTCCTCGTCCGTTTTCTCGACGAACTCCATGAGCGCATTAACCTTCGAGAGATCTCCGATAATTTCAGGATCCGCCATGCCGAGATTCACAAGACTTCCCCAGGCGTTCGCCGTCCAGAAGATCACCGGCACATCGTCCTTCGTGAATGTCTTGACCGCGTCCTGAAATGTCTGGGCGTCCTGATCGAATGCGGCATCGAAGTGTTTGTTCTTCCTGAGGACCTTCAGTCCGTAATCTCTGGCGCGCGTGTAGAGCGCCTTGGCCCGCTCGGGATCCGTGTCTTCGACGAACGCCAGCGCGTACCCCGTATATCCCTGGGCTAGCATCGTGCCGAGCGCGTCGTCGTCCGAGTCTTTGGCCCGGTAGAGCGCTTCAACAAGCTTCAAATTGCCGGGGATCGCCGATTCGGCAATCGTCAAATCCGGTTCTTCGAACAAGGCGGCCATCCCATATGTGAGGATGCCGGAAGTGGAATTGACAGCGACAGTCTGCACAACGCCGCATGACCATCCCTGAAAAGCAAGCACGAGGGCGGGAAAATAGAGAAGTTTTTTCATAGTGTGATAAAGATATGGAAAACGGCGTGAAAATTCAATCATTTTGGAAAATGGGGATATTTTTAATATTATGAGGCTATGACACTGCTTCTCTCCCCCAATGCGATGAAGGGATCGCTCTCGGCGTTCGAAGCCGCACGTGTGATGCAGATGGCGATCGCGCGTGAGGCATCGGACACGGATACGATTGTCGCGCCGATTGCAGACGGCGGCAACGGCACGCTCGATTGCCTTGCGCTGGCGCTCGATGCCAAATACCGTTCGCAGATCGTGACCGGGCCCATCGGAAGATTTCCCGTGCCTGCACGCTGGGGCATGCTGCGTGCGCAACGCACGGCGATCATCGAAATGGCCGAAGCCTCGGGTCTTCACTTGATTTCCGAACGGCAGTATGATGCGCTTCGCGCTTCGACATTCGGCACGGGTGAATTGATCTTTGGAGCGTTGAACGAAGGCGTTCAATCGATTGTGCTCGGCCTCGGCGGCAGCGCTACCAATGACGGCGGCGCGGGATGCCTGCGCGCGCTTGGCGTAAAATTTTTAGACTCCGAAGGAAATGAATTGCCCGATGGGGGCGCGGCCCTTGCGCGTTTGCATTCGATCGACCGCTCGCATATCGATCCGCGGCTTGAGTCGGTCGAGTTCACGATCTTATCCGATGTGCATAATCCGCTCTGCGGCGTCAACGGCGCTTCGGTTGTCTTCGGACCTCAAAAAGGCGCAACGAAAGACGATGTCAAGATCCTCGATGAGGCGCTCGCGCACTATGCATGCGTGCTTAAAGAAGAATGCGGACGCGATGTGTGCGCGATCCCGGGCTCGGGCGCAGCCGGAGGATTCGCAGCCGGGCTCCTGGCTTTTTTTCCAAGGATGAATTTCGTCTCGGGAATTGAATACGTACTGGACGCGCTCGAATTCGATCGGCTGCTTGAAGAATGCGATGCAGTCCTGACATCCGAAGGCATGATCGATGCGCAGACCGCACAAGGCAAGGCCATCTCCGGCGTGTGCCGACGCGCCCGGGCAGCGAACAAACCCGTTCACGCGTTTGTCGGATCCATCAACGGCGATGCAACGCTGATCGCGCATCAGCTTGGACTTGCATCGCTCACCGAGATTTCACCGCACACACTTTCCCTTCACGAATCCATGGCGCACGCCAAGGAATTCCTTGATCAATCGATCTCGCTATTCCTTGCGGCGACGGCCGAATCCGCGTGATGCAAGTCCGAGTGTGAGAAGCGCCAATACAAACAAAATACTCGTGAGAATCGACGTCAGGATTCGTAAAATCAAAAGAACGACGAGCGCCACGCTGATCACAACGAGCGCCATCCCTGCAGTGGATCCCTTCATTCGTGTGTTCTCCCTTGTTCAAGTTCCGCAAGTTTGCGCGATCCGTAAGCGAAGCGCGTGATTCGTACAAACAGTACGGGAACGATGAATATTGCAAGCGATGTTGCGGCAATCATGCCGCCGAAGACCGTGAAGCCGATCGTCGAACGTGCCTGCGCGCCGGCTCCGCTTGCGAAGGCCAGCGGCAGCACGCCGAAAATAAATGCCATCGACGTCATCAATATCGGACGGAACCGGAGCTTCACCGCATCGATGGTGCTCTCGACAAGCGGCACGCCCCTGTCGACACGCTCTTTGGCGAACTCGACGATCAGGATCGCATTTTTTGCGGCCAAGCCGATCAGTGTGATGAGTCCGATCTGCGCGTAAATATTATTTGACAGAGATGGAATCAAAGTCAATGTCACGATCGCTCCGAATGCGCCCACCGGCACAGCCAGCAGCACAGAAAACGGCACCGACCAGCTTTCATACAGCGCGGCAAGAAACAAAAAGACGAAGATCACCGAGAGCGAAAAAATGATCACAGTCGAACTGCCCGCGTTGATCTCCTCGCGGCTCAATCCGGAAAATTCATATCCATAGCCCGCCGGAAGCACGCGCGCGGCCACGTCCCTGAGCGCGCTCAACGCGTCGCCTGAACTGTAGCCTTGGGCGGGCGAGCCGTTGAACTCGGCGGTGCGAAATAAATTGTAATGCGTGATCAACGGCGCTTTTTCAGTCACGCGCGTCGTGATCAACGTGCTGATCGGAACCATATCGCCTTGTGAGTTCCGGACATAATACCCGGAAAGACGGCTGATGTCCGAGCGGTAATTCGTGTCGGCCTGCGCCACGACGCGGAAATTGCGGCCATAAAGCGTAAAGTCATTCACATACCGGCTGCCCAGATACGTCTGCAGTGTCGAAAACACGTCGGAGATCGAAATGCCGAGCATCTTGCATTTTTCCCTGTCGACTTCAACATCGTATCCCGGCGTCCGAGCGGTGAAAAACGAGAACACGCGGCTCAGCTCGGGCCGCTTATTGGCTTCGGCTGAAAAATTCTGCACGACTGTTTCGAATTGCCGGATGTCATCGGATGATTCCTTCTGCTGCAGTTCGAATGTGAATCCGCCGGTGGCGCCGAGTCCCGGAATCGCCGGAGGCGAGATGACAACGACGTTCGCGCTTTTAATGGCGGAGAATTTCCGTTGCAGCGTTGCGATCAACGAGCGCAACTGCAGATCCTTCGATTTTCGCTCATCCCATGGTTTCAGCTGCACGAAGACCGTGCCCGAGTTCGACTTTGTGGCAAACGTCACGACATTCAATCCGCCCAGCGCCGCATAATGCCCGATGCCGGGCGTCGAGGAAAGCGCATCCATCAGACTCTGCAGCACTTCGAGCGTGCGACTGGTCGATGAGGCTTCGGGCAATTCGAATGTGACATAGAGACGGCCTTCGTCTTCTGTCGGGATGAAACCGGTCGGCTTGTTTTTAAAAAGCCCGATCGTCACGGCATACAAACACACAAGCGCGATCAGCACCACGCCCGAGCGCGCGATCGAGCGCGAGACGCCGTTCGTGTAGAGCGTATTGGTGCGCGTAAAATAATCGTTGAACTTGGAAAAAAAACCGCTCAGCCGCCGGGGCATATGACTCTCGCTTGTGGGGATCAACATTTTCGAACAGAGCGCGGGCGTGAGCGAAAGCGCGACGAAGGCCGAGATCAACACAGAAATCGCAATCGTGATTGCAAACTGCTGATAGATCCTGCCGACGATGCCCGGAATGAATCCGACAGGAATGAATACGGCTGCAAGAATGAGCGCGATGGCAACGACCGGTCCGGAAATATCCGCCATGGCTCGCTCGGTAGCCTCCTTCGCCGAGAGCTTGTCGCGGTCGATGTAATGCTGCACCGCCTCGACGACAATGATCGCATCGTCGACGACGATGCCGATTGCCAGCACAAGGCCGAAGAGCGTGAGCGTGTTGATCGTGAATCCGAATGGAATAAAAAATGCGAATGTGCCGATGAGCGACACAGGAATAGCAAGCACGGGAATGAGTGTGGCGCGCCAATTCTGAAGAAATAAAAACACAACGAGGATCACAAGTCCCAGCGCTTCACCGAGCGTGGTGATCACCTCTCCGATCGACACTTTCACCACCGAGACCGATTCGAACGGAATGGCATAATCGACGTCCACAGGAAACGAATGCTTGAGTTCCTCCATCTTGGCGGCGATGCCTTCGGCCACATCGAGCGCGTTCGAGCCCGGGGCCTGATAGATCAGGAGGAAAGAGGCGCGCTTGCCGTCGACGAACGAGTTGCTTGCATAACTGAATTTTCCGAGCTGCACGCGCGCCACATCGCGCAAGTAGAGCACCGATCCCTGCTGCGGATTCGAGCGGATGATGATATTGCGAAACTCCTCTTCCGTCGTCAAGCGGCTGTTTGTGAAGACTGTGTATTCAAACGCCTGTGTCGACGGCTGGGGCGAAGATCCGACGGAGCCTGCCGCCACCTGAAGATTCTGCTCGCTGAGCGCAGCAACGACCTCATTGGCCGAGACGCCTTTTTGTGCGAGCTTGTCGGGCTGCAGCCAGATGCGCATCGAAAAATCGTCGGCGCGCGTGAAGATGTCACCCACTCCCTGCACGCGCAAGAGCGCATCGCGGATGAAGATGTTCGTGTAGTTGTCGAGAAACGAGATGCCGTGCGTGCCTTGGGGCGAAAAGATTGAAACGAGCATCAGGATACTCGGATTGCGTTTGCGAATGGTCAGGCCCAGCCTGCGCACATCATCCGGCAACTGCGGCGTGGCGATGCCAGCGCGGTTTTGGATGTCGAGCGCGGCAATATCGGGATTCGTCCCCACACTCAGCACGACATTCACGGTCGAGCGTCCGTCGCTTGTCGAATTCCCCACCATATAGGCCATGCCCGGCGTGCCGTTGACCTGTGACTCGATGGGCGTGGTAACGGTCTGCTCCACCGTCTGGGCGTCCGCTCCGGAAAAAAGCGCAGAGATTTGTACCGTCGGCGGCGTCACATCCGGGTACTGGCTCACAGGCAGCGTGTAGAGCGCGATGGCGCCGAGAAAGACGATGATGATCGAGATGACGATTGCCGTCACAGGCCGCTGGATGAATGTGTTTGCAATCATAAGAATCATTCCCCAATGACGTTGATGCTCACTGCTTCGATTGTGGAGACGGCTGTGATCCGGTTGTCCCAGCGCCGGCATTCCCGCCAACCGACACCGACGCATTATCACGCAGGCGCTGCATGCCTTCGGTGACGATCGTTTCTCCCGTCTTCAATCCGTCGCGCACGATGACTTTCTCGCCAAGCGTCTGGCCGAGTGTCACGCGCTTCTGACGGACCTTATTGCCTTGAACGACAAAGACAAAGTACTCTCCCATCTGTTCTGTCACCGCGCGGTATGGAATGAGCACGCTTTGAACGGGACTGTCGGTTTTCACGCGCAGATCACACGTCATGCCGGGTCGGAGTTCCCGTTTCGGATTCGGGAATTCGACGCGCACACGGATGGTGCCGGTCTGCGGATCGACCGCGCGATCCAGCAGCTTCACATGTCCGTGATATGGATACACCGTCTGGTCGGGCAGCAGAATCGTGAATGTGGAATCGGTCACCGGCGGCGCCTCGCCCACCAGGCGCGTGAAGCGCGACAGTTGTTTTTCGTCAATTGAAAAATCCACTCCCATCGGCGAGTCGGTCGAAATCGTATTGAGGAGCGTCGCGCCCGCTGTAACGGCCGACCCCGTGCGCACAAGCGAGATGCCGATTGTGCCGTCGAACGGCGCAGAGATCACGGAGCGCTTCAGATTGGTTTCGACCGCATTCACATTTGCCTCGGCAGCCGAGACCTGCATCGAGGCTGCTTCCAGATCGGTTTCGGCATGCTCAAGCGACTGGCGCGCAATGGCATCCTGGCGGCCGAGGTCGCGGTAGCGCTCGGCGTCTTTTTGAGCGCGGGAGAGATTGGCTCTCGCAACATTCAATGTGGCCACGGCCTGCTCATATGCCGCCTTGTACTGTTGCTGATCGATGACATAGAGCATGGCGCCCTTGCGCACATGCTGGCCGTCGGTGAAGCCGATCTTCACGATGTTGCCCGAGACTTCCGGCCGCAGCTCGACCTGGTTGAGCGTCACGACAGTGGCCGGATACTCCTCGAAGTACGATGCCTGTTGCGCTTTCACCGTGTACACGGCCACCGGCACAGGGGGAGGCGTTTTCTGTTCCGAGGCTGAATCTTTTTCGCATGCCTCGATTCCGGCCAGCATCGCACAGCCGGCAAGCAGACGCACACAATAAGACATTGATAGTTTCATGGCGATTCACCGCGTATGAGTCCGAGTGCTTTTTGCATGTCGAGCTTTCCGGAGATCACCTGATAGAGCGCATTGGTCCGGTTGGCTTCGGCCGACCGAAGATCATTCTCGGCCGTCAGCACATCGAGATATGATTTGATGCCGGATTTATATTGAAGCTGCAATATCGCATAGACCTCGCGCGCCAGTTCGGCATTTTCCTCGAGCGCGCGATAATTCCTGAGATTCCCTTTATACGATGCCAGCGCCTGAGCGAACTCGGCGTCGATCGATTGTTTTTCCCGCTCAATGTCCCACTCGGTGCGCTCCAGTTCCAATCGGGCGCGGCTGATTTCTTCGAGTCGTCGGCCGCCTTCAAATAGCGGCAGTGACAAACGCAATCCGATATAGCTTCCCCGATATGACTGATCGTAAAGCACCGGCAATTCGTCAGCCTGATACGAGAGCGTATAGGCGCCGAAAGCCGAAAGCGTGGGAAGGAATCCCCACTGAGAATAATGCACCGACGCCTCCTGAAGACGCCGTTCGGTTTCGGCCTGTCTGAACTCGAGACGATTTCGGTAATCGACCCGCTGCAGCGTGTCGATGCGCATCTCGTTCTCCCACGTTGATGTGCTATCCGATTCAAGCTCGAGCGGTCGGGCGTCGGGATATCCCATTTGCTGTTTTAAGAACGAGAGCCTCGCTTTCAGCAGCTCGCGGGTTTGAAATTCTTCCGCCTGCACATTATTGAGCGTGATCGTCGCACGCTGATAGTCCGTCTTGTCGACGACGCCGCTTCTGTACTGACTTCGCGCGTCCTCGAGATTGCGCTGCAGGCGCACGATGTCATCGGCCAGTACGGTGAGCTGATTTTCCGTCACGAGTACCGCATAATATGCCTTGCTCACATTCACGATGATGTCGATCGAGGTAAGCTCGCGGCGCTGGCGCGACTGCTCGCGCACCTCCTCTTTTGTGACGCCGGCCAGGAGCGCGTCGCGATCGAAGATGGTCTGCGAAACCGAGAATTGGATTGAACTTGTGTTGACGAATGCCTGACGAACCGGCGCGCCCGTCGATACAGGCGGCAGGGCCGACAGCTGCGTGTTATGCGTGAGATTGGCGCTGAGCGCAAGCTGCGGAAACCAGTTCGAGAGAGCGATCTGGATTGTGCGCTCTGTAATCGCTTCATCGGTCTGCGCCTGTCTGATCAGCGGTTGCTGCTCAAGCGCATAGCGGATGCATCCGGCAAGTGAAGCCGGCTGTGGCAATGACGGGGGAGGTTCCGGTTGGGCGAATACGATGCACATACCGCACAGCAGTACGGATATGAAAAGAATCTGACTTCGTCTCATCTGCACCACTCGCATACCTGTTCATGGAATCATGCATCCCGTTTGCCTTCAACGGAAAGGTGAAAATGATATACATCATTCAACATCCGATGAATGAGAGTTGTTCCGCTTCCGTCAGCGCAGAAGGAGCAGTTTGCGAGTTTCCGAAAAAACACCGGCTGTGTGCACGGCCGTCATACGGCAGAGATAGACGCCGCTTGCCCCATGCGGCATTGTCAAAGGAAGATGATAGAATCCCGCAGGGCGTTCGCCCTCTGTCAGCACGGCAACTTCGCGTCCGGTGATATCATAGATCCTGATTGAGACACGGCTTTGCCTGGGCACGGAAAAGCTGACGACAGTCGAGGGATTGAAGGGATTGGGAAAATTTTGTGAGAGCGAAAAGTCAAGCGGCACTCCTTCCACTCCCGCCACGCTTGTATTAGCGCGCGTGACATCGCGCAGGATCCAATTCTGCGGATCGAACTGCAGTGAGTCCGGTTTATGTGACAGTACGAATTGCGCCGTCTGGTCCTGAGCGTTTGTGGTGATCGTCAGCGTCGTATCCCAGGAGCCGGAAAAAAATTTCAGATCGACGGGCATCGTGAAAAAGGCGGGATTTATGGTGCCGGTCGTTTGTTGTATGCGGACCTGTGCGCGGTATGTCTGGCCTTCGGCCGCGCTCGAGAGTGTGCAGACATATCGCGGATAACTCTCGCCGAACACCCATTCGTTAAAAAACCATGCAAGATCCTTCCCGGTCGTCTGCTCGAACACCCGGCGCACATCGGCAGTCGACGCAGTGCCGTACTGCACGGACGGATCGTGTGCGTAGGCGCGCATCGATGCAAAGAACATCGAATCTCCGACCGCATGCCTGAGCATATGCAGCACCCAGGACCCCTTCTGATACACGCGTGTGTAATTGAAGAGATTGTTCACATCGCCCGTGTCTTTGACAAAGAGCGTTCCTTGCGCATTTTTTGCATCATTGATCCGGCTTGCCATCACCGAGGCGTACGCTGCGGCGCCGTATTGCCGTTCGCGCCACAGCGCTTCGCAGTACTGTGCGAATCCCTCATTCAGCCAGAGATCGCCCCAGGTGCGGCAGGTGATCATATCGCCGAACCACTGATGCGCCAGTTCGTGGGCGATCGTGCCTTCGGTAAAGGCTCGGCTCCCGAGCGATGTCAGTGTCTGGTGTTCCATCCCGCCGCCCCAGCCGAACTCCACCTGCCCGTATTTTTCCTTGATGAATGGATACTGGCCGAACATCGACGAATACACTTCAAGCATCCGTGGCACAAGGGCCAGGTTCTGCCGGTATTGCGGTGAAGACTGGGCGATCGTCGGCAGCACATAACTCGTCACTTCCATTGAATCAGTGGGAGCGTATTTGTACCAATCGGACACTTTCGTGAAGTTGCCGATCGTGGCGGCGATGAGATACGTGGAAATCGGGTAGCGCTCCTTCCAGGTATAAGTCTTCGTGCTGTCTGTATTGCGCACGGTGTCCGCGAGCATTCCGTTCGAGACAGGCGTGAGCGTCTGCGCGCACGTCAGCACGATATCGGCTGAATCGGCCTTGTCGCTCGGATGATCGATGCACGGCCACCAGTCCCTGGCCCCGTAAGGTTCGCTCAGCGTGTAGACCCAGCGCGAGCCTTCCGCACTCACTGCATCGGCATAGCTTCCGAGTCCCGTATAGGCGGGATTGCCACGATAATAAACGCGCGTCGTCACCAGATCACCTGCATTGTACGGCCGCACAAGTGTGATCTGCAGCGTGGACTGATTCTGAGAAAATTGCGCGCGCACTCCGTCAACAAATGCGGAGTCGACTTTCATCGTATTGTTGAGATCGTATGTGATCTGTGTCGCCGACGCATCCGTGACGCGTGCAAGCGTTGTGACATCACCTGAAAGGAAATTTTTTTGGTCGGCAATGCGGAGATTCAAGCGGTAATATTTGACGTCCGCGATCGGCACATACAGGCGTGCGCGTGCCAATAGTTGCGCGCGCACGCGGTAGCGTTCCATCTCCGCGCGCACATGCTCAGTAAAGGATTCGGTTTGTGCGGAGCGAAGTTCCTGCGTATGCACTTGAGCGCATGCGACAAATAGCATCACAGCGATAGTGACGATCAACGGCTTCATCATCTCACCCTCCCCCCTCTTAACACACATCGATACGATACAAGCGCATAAGCCTGCGGACGTCTATTCAAAATAATCTACGAAACCAATGAGCATGTGTCAAGCCGCATGTCATTTGATGAGTGTGAGCGTTCTCAAGACCGATACGCCGTTTGATTCAAGGCGGGCGAAATACACACCGCCAGAGAAGGCGGAAGCGTCGAATGTCGCTTCATAGCGCACGCCGGGCTCGGCCTCTTGATCGAAGAGCGTGACTGCGCATCGGCCAAGCACGTCATAGATCTTCAATGCGGCATGTCCTTTCGATGCGACGATGAATGTCATGCGCGTCGAAGGATTGAATGGATTCGGATAGTTCTGCGACAACACGCACGTATGCGGCGGCAGCGGCAATGATTCGATGCGACGTGTCTGCGAATACTCAACGCGCCCGTCCCTGTCGATCTGCTTCAGCCGGTAGCTCCATGAAGCGCCCAACAGGTCTTCTCCCTCTGTATCGATGTAGCGGTACACGTGCCGCGCGGCGCTCGTGCCTGCGCCCTGGATGAATCCGAGCGTTGTCCATTGATGCAGATTCGCACTGCCTGCAGCGCTTCGTTCCACAAAAAATCCCGCGCAGTTTATTTCCGTCGCTGTCGTCCACTCAAGCGCCACTTGCCCAGAGCGCAATCGCGACGCGGTGAATGTGGTGAGTTCGACAGGAAGAAGAAAATTGTCAAATTGAACGGCGCCGAGCGAGAGATTCTCATTGTCGTCATAGAACTTCGCATCGATCGCCGCTGGGTCGGTCGCTCCCCAATAGTTGCCCTGAGCCCACAGTACGGCATTATTTTGATTGAACACATTGTACTGACCGTTGTTCATGATCGTATTCGCACCCGGACTTGCAAAAGCGCCGCCGCCCAGGTCCGGAGGCGAAAAGGCGTAGACGCCGTCTGTCGTCACAATTCCGTAGCGGGCATTTCCCGTGATGACGTTGTTGTGCACCGAGGCCGTTGCAATTCCATGAAAGGAAATGCCGCTGTTGAACTGTGTGATCGTATTATTATAGATCTCGGCATATCCGTTCCAGCCGTTGAATCCGATGCCGGCTGTCATCACACGATTGGGCATCGCACCGGTCGAGTCGATCGCCGTACCGCGAAAGCGGTTGTTGCGTATGACAAGCTCGGCCTGATGGCGCGTCAAGGTCCCGTTGATGCGTATGCCTTGTCCCCAATCTCCGTCGCGCGATCCGAAAATGGTGCAGTCTTCAATCACGCCTTGAGGGAAGATTGTCGTATCGACCGGATAGTCCTGGCCGAGGATGATTGAATTCGAATGTAAATCGGGATGCAGATCGATCACGTGATCGATGAACGCTCCGGCGGTCAAGTGGCGGATCGAGAACTGTGAGTTCACAAGCATCACGCCCAAATCGGCGACATTGGCGAACTGGCCCGCTCCGGCGCTATCCGTCACAACGGCGCCGCCGCTGTTGACGCTGGTGATCACGACCGAATCGATATCGAGCGATCCGTTGACATCGGCGATCGATACATTGAAAAACGCGACAAAGGCGCATCGCCTGATTGTCGTCACACTGTTGAGTGCGACAAGGCCCCGCCTGCCGCCGTCCGTGCCCGCGCCTCCCAAAAACTGCAGGTCGCGCACTGTGACTGTCGCATTGTCGATCACGAAGGCCGTCGAATCCGGCACGCCTGCTGCCTCCTTCACAATCGTGAGATCTTCTCCCGCCCCGATGAATGTGAGATTCTTCGTGATGCGCAGCTGCTCCGCGTATGTGCCTGCGCCGATCGAAATAATGTCTCCGGGTGCCGAAGCTGTCACCGCATCGGCAATTGTCGCATACGCGCCCGGCACGCTTCGCACCGTCTGAGCCCCGGCAGGCATCAGGAGACTCACGATCGAACAGACGCAAAAAAGAAACGTTTTCATCATTCACACACACATATACATAGATAAAGGGAGTCGCAGTACTGTATAAAAAATGACTGCATGATCTGTGCCAGAAGAAAAATTCTTAAATGAATGATATTTCCGAAAATTCATTTTTTCAGAAAGACTCTCCTCATTGTAATAACCACAATTTTCGTGTAAAAACGACATATTTTTGGGGAAGCAGAGTGGCTAAAATACGCGATTTCGGCAAATTTTCTACTTTTTTTAAATAGATATCTGACTTGGTGGTTTTTTCTAAAAAAAATATTATTTTATATAGGAGCATCACAACTGGAACTCTTCGGATCATCCTGTGGTTATAAACTGGGGCATCGGAAATTTTTTTTTGCCCTGTACGAATTCGGGAAAAAGATGATCCACCTTCTTTTTCGAACCCGTGCAAAGATGCCACAACAA
>DATGXR010000209.1:0-6258 GCA_035298825.1 Bacteroidota bacterium | reverse complement strand
TCCGAGACGGTCCGAATCAAGAAACAGAGCGAGCTCGAGCGCATTCTTGGGAAGATCCTCGTAGTAATTCGTGCGGTCGGTGTTCGTCGAGCCGTTGTTGTTGGCGCCGGCTGCTTCAAGCCACTCGTCGAACTTGCCCACGGGTACGTTCTTCGATCCCATGAACATGAGATGCTCGAACAGATGCGCAAATCCCGTCCGGCCCGGTTTTTCATAACCCGACCCGACATGGTACCACATATTCACCGTTGCGGTGGGTGTGGTGCTGTCGACATGGAAAATGACAGTCAGCCCGTTCTTCAGCGTCATGCGTTCGTACGGCACGCTCAATCGCACGCTCTGCGCCACGGAGACGGTGGCGGAAAATGCGATGAAAAGACAAATGCGTTTGATCATTGCTGTGTCCCTTCTCTCTGTTTCTCAAATTGAATGTGTGGATTAGCCGTGTGCGAATTCTTTGTAAGCACGCGTGGCAAAATCAAACCATTCTGCAGATCTCATGTGCAGTCGTGCTATTATTGTCGCGGACTCTAAGCGATCGCATACCGGCTTTTGATCGCGGGAATCAGATACTCGCTGAACGCCCGCTTGAAATCATACTCCGGCGCCCAGCCCCACTCCGTGCGCGCCAGCGTATCATCGACGTCGGCAGGCCAGCTGTCGACGATCTTCTGGCGCAGATGGTCGGGAACGAATTCGACATCGGCCTTCGGGAATTCTTTTTTAATCACGTCATAGAATTCTTTTGCCGTCACGCTGAAGGCGCCGATATTATAGACGACCTGCGTGAGATTCCTGGCCGGCGTCATTTCAAGCTTCAACAACGCGCTGATGGCATCGGCCATCGTCATAAAGGGCAGCGTCGCCGTTTCGGGCACGAAGCACTTGTAGGGTTTGCCCTGCGCTGCCATATGCAGCATCTCCGGACCGTAATCGCTCGTGCCTCCTGTGGGCAGCGTGATCGCGCTGATGAGTCCCGGAAACCGGATCGCCCGGAAATCCACATGACCCGAGAGCGTCTGCGGATCGATCTGCCTGTAGTACCAATTATAGTAGCGGCCCAGATCCTCGCAGTATTTTTTGTTAATGCCGTACATCGTACGCGCGTCGTGCCACTGGGACTCCTTGACCTTGCCCGCTTTCATTTTCGTCTCGACATCGGGCAGCCCGTATGCGGCAATCGAGCTTGGAAAAAGAAACTTCACGTTCTCGCCCGTGGCACGGGCCTGCCGTGCGCCGAGCTCGAGCAGATTCAGCGTGCCGTCAACGTTCACCCGGTGGCCAAGCACCGGCTCCCGTTCGGCCTTTGTCGAGAGAATCGCGGCCAGATGATAGATCGATTCGAAATCATAAAATGCCGCAAGCCGGTCGACAAGCGTCGTATCGAGGATGTCCCCGATGATTGTTTCATGACAGCGCTCTTTCAGCTCCTTCGATAAGGGATGAACATCGATCGCCACAATGCGGACATTGGGACGGATCTCGCGCAGTCGTGAAACAAGGCCGTGGCCGATTTCGCCGTTTGCTCCTGTAATGAGCACTGCTTTGGTCGACATAAATACGTACTCCTTTTTAAGTCCGGTATAAATTGTGTGCGAAGAGTCTTTCGCACCTCAAATGCAAACATGTGGTCAATATAAGGATTTTTTCCTTTGATTCTATATTAGCACCTGCGCCACACATCGAGTCGTTGCGTCAAAATTATGTAACCCTGACAAATGTTGTTTGGATTGGAAATACAATCACGGAAGGGGCACTTCGAATACGCGCACGCAAGGCGAGATTGTTTTTAGCGGAAGACAAAATACGAAACGGTTTTATCGTACAGCATATCGACGAGTCTTTTTTCAGCGACGATGATATTGGCCCTGAACGTCAGACCGCGGCGCAAATCGATGCCGCATCCCGTTCTGCGCGAGCGAAGCGTGAGACTCTCGAGCGATCCTGTCACTTTGAATAACGGCATCCCGTTAGCCGGATCGCTGACGACATCGTTTGACACCGAGACGATGCGTCCCATCGCCGGTCCCCATTCCTGAAAAGGATAGGCATCGATTTCGTAATGGACGGCGAGTCCCTCCCTGATGAAACCGATATCCCGCGCCGGCACAAAGAACTCCGATCGAATCCCTGTCGACGGCGTCAACGCCACAAGCTCCTGTCCTGCAACAACAGGCACGCCGCCTTTCCTGATCGGTATGCGAAAGACGACACCGTCGGCATTGGCAATAATGCATCGCTGCCTGCGCTCCTCGGTCAGGAGCCGCACACGCGACTGCAGCTCGTGCAGCGAGCGCTGTTTCGAAAACAATTCCTGTTCGAAGCGCGACTGCGTCGCATGCCCGAAGCTCTCCAGTTTCGTCTGCGAGAGTTCAAGCGTCCGCTTGGCATCTTCAAATTCCGCCTCGCTGATGAGCAATTTCTCTTTCAGTTCCCGAGCACGATTGAATTTCACTATGTTGGAGGCGATTTCCACTGTGTTAAGTTGAACGTCCTTCAACAAGGCATCGTACTCTGCCTCATACTGCTTCAGTGAAAATATACGAGACCCGGTTTCAGTCGGCGAACGGGTCAGCGTCGTCAGATCATTGATCTCCGATTGCACTTTCGCGCATTCGCGTACTGCGAGTGTCAGTTGCTCCTCAAGATCACGCGCCGCAAAAACAATCAGCGTATCCCCTTTGAGGATACGCTGATTTTCAGACACATAGACCGACTCGATCATCGTATTAAACAGGCCCGCATACGTCTGCACCCCTTCCGACGGCCGGATCACTCCCTGGACCTTGATTGACACGGCCACCACGCTGAGCGACGCCCAGGCGAATGCAGCAAGGAGCATCAGCAGCGCCGCATAATACACGGCCCGAAAAAGAGACGATGGTCTGCCTAAGGCGGCGGCGAGTGTGTCGGAAGCCTGTTCCCCTGGAATGATCATGACGATCAGAGCTACCTTCGCATATTCGAGCCTGTGGCCAATGTCATTTGAAGCTGGCTGTTCTGATATGCATGCGCCGACCACCCGAGAAAATACCCGAAGTAATAAAATATGGTCTCTCCTCCTTCGGTTTCAATCAGTTCGTCGGTTGTGAGCTCGCACAGATTATCGCTTTTCGTATTCATAGATTCCCCCTTTCAGTCTGATGTGTGAAAAGGATTCTTCATATGAAAAAAGAAATCATCAGTGGCGCCAAAAATCGATGATCACAGCGATAAACGCCGGCAATTTTTCGCACAAGGAAATGACGATCAGGATAGTGCCAACATTCAACATGATCGTTGATCGCTGATTGTATTGGCCATCTTTTTTCTTTTGTCTGTTGGCCAGAACTATTAATGCGATGCCAATACAAATCAAAATCGTATAGACGAATAGTGGCATTATGATCCTCGCCGCATGATGGAACAATCGTTGTGATCGATGAAGCGTGAGTCGCACTGAGGTTGCCGGGCTTGTTGATGGTTCAACGAGCCGCTTTCCAGCCATCCGCAATTCCTCTCAAGATATCCGGAAGATTCGTAAATGCGCTGACACCCACTGAAATCAGGACCGGCCCCCACGGAATCATTCCTCCCCCCTCCAATTGTATCAATTCAAGCAGCGAAAGCGGCTGCAGATTCGCAGTATCGATCTTGGAGTCCATACGCACCTCCTCCTGTCTGATGATGTGTGTGTGTGATTGAGTTGTCACACCGCAAGGCGCGGCGCGATCGGCATCTGCCGCTCCCACAACGAATAATATTTCTGCTCCCGATCCATCAGCGTGCGGTGAGTTCCTTCCTCCGATACTTTCCCCTTGTCGAAGACGATGATTTTGTCGGCATGCATGATCGTGCTCAATCGGTGCGCAATCGCAAGGATCGTCACTCCGTCTTCACGCAATCGGCCGAGCGCACTGAGAATAATCGATTCCGATTCGCTGTCGAGCGAACTTGTGGCTTCGTCCAGAATAAGCAGCTTCGGATCACGGTACAGCGCCCGCGCCAACGCCAGGCGTTGGCGTTCACCTCCCGAGAGCGATGCTCCGTGTTCGCCCAACAACGTATTCCAGGTGTGAGGCAGATGCAGAATAAAGCGGTCCGCTCCGGAGAGCGCGCACACGCGAAGAATCTTTTGGAGATCCGGCTCGCGGTCTCCGTAGGCGACATTGTCGATCACCGATCCGTGGAACAGTTCGATCTCCTGAGGCACAACCGCACTGTGTGAGCGCAGGGACTGCAGGCGGACGTCGCCGATATGCATCTCTCCAAAGAGGATCCTGCCCTGCGTGCACGGATAGAGGCCCTGAAGCAGTTTCACGATCGTCGTTTTTCCGGAGCCGCTTTCGCCGACGATTGCCGTCATCTTCCCGATCGGCACGGAAAATGTCGCATCATCGAGCACGAGCGCCCGGGAGCCGTAGCGGAATGAAACATGGTCAAAGCTGATCGACTCGAAGGCGATATCATCCAGCGCAAATGTTCCCTGATGGATTTTCTCTTCCGTCTCGAGCGCCATGATTTCGAACAATCGGTCCGCCGCGATGAACGCATCCTGAACGATCTGATGAATGCCGAGAATGCGGCCGGCAGGACCCGTCACCGCGCCGATGAGCGCGTAGAATGACATGAGCTGGCCCATGCTCATTTCTCCGTCGATGACCAGACTCCCGCCCATCCACAAGAGTCCAATCAACGTGAGACCGGTGATCAGTTCGCTCCCATTCGCATTGATCAATCCCTGTATGCCGCTTCGCCACAACGCGCGTAGCGTTTGCACGAACGTCTGTTCGGTGGCCAGATTGTTCAGCGGCTCGGCCTGAAACAGCTTGATCGTTGAAACGCCGTTGATCGACGAAACGAGCTGCGCCTGCAGCTGCGAGGATCGTTCCATGATCTCGCGTTCCGTTTTCTGCACCGCGCCTTTGAGCGACGCAAACAGCAACACCAACAGCGGAATCATTGTACACGCCGCGCAGGCGAGTTTCCAGGAGTACACGAACATCAGCAGAAAGCCGCACACGACAATCAATCCGTCGACGATGATTGTCAGTGAAACCGAACTGATCGCATACCGGATCTTCACGGCGTCGTTGACGCGCGAGATGATGTCGCCGATGCGGCGCGTGTCGAAGAACGTCTGCGGAAGCTTCAGGATGTGCCGGTAGTACCCGAGAATGAGCGTCGCGTCGATTTTTTGCGAAAGGTGCAACAGAAGCATCTGACGCGTCCATCCGAAAAACATGCGAAAGCACATGAGGCCGATCATCCCGATGCTCAGAACATTCAGAAGCTGCCGGTTGAGATCCGGAAAGACATCATCGACAAGATATTGCAGATACAATGCGGTGGAAAATCCGAGCAGCGTATAGACGATTGCGGCGAGCATGCTTTCGATGATGAAGCGGGGATACGGTTTCAGGAGTGAGACGAAACGCTGCAGATTTGATTCGGTAAAGTTGCCGGTCTGAAACCGGCCCGACGGAGCAAGGATGATCAGGACTCCGGTCCATCGTGCGGCAAATTTCTCAATCGTGAGGCGCGAGACACCCGTGGCGGGATCGGCAATCGTGACGAATCCCGAACCGACGCGGTAGAGGACCACAAAATGCTGCAGGCCGTTTTCGAGCGACACATGCGCGATGGCAGGAAGCGGGATTTCCCCGAGCGCCTTGAGCGTTCCGCGCACGCCCTTGGCTTCGAATCCGAGTTGTTCTGCCGCCGTCACCAGGCCCAGCAGATTCGTGCCCCGGGCGTCGGTCTTAGCGCGCAGCCGGACGGCCGATAACGACTCTTTCAATCCGTAATACCATGCAATCGAGGCAAGACAGGCGGCGCCGCAGTCCGCATTGTCTGCCTGGCGCAGGCAAACGTATTTCTTTTTCATCGCCAGACGTTCGGCCAATCGAAAATTCCACATGAGAAGATCTCCTGCATCTGTGGTGTTTCGCTTGGATCAATATTAGCAGTACCATCCGACGAAAGCAAGAAAACCCAGAAAAATTCTGGCTAGAAAATTTCTGGGTATTCTTGGAGTGGGCGTGTGTTTGTGAGTATGTAAATGATCCTGGTAAGCCTCGAGTGAGTGTCTGTGAGTCTGCAAATTATCCTTGTAGGCCTCGAGTGAGTATTTGTGCGTCTATGAAATTACAGGATATTCCACGTGTGTATTTGTTAGTCTGTGTGTTTTTCATTTAATTTGACTGAGCGGAGCATCATCTTGCACACATCTTCTTCGTCGCACCACGGAAACTTTTATCCACATTCATAGGAATCGCT
>DATGXR010000208.1:0-105929 GCA_035298825.1 Bacteroidota bacterium | reverse complement strand
ATCCTTCGCATGAAAATCAACCGCCATCTCTTCAAACGATCCGACTTCGAACTCCGCCTTGATCCGCTTCTGTATCTCGTCGCGGATTTTGTAGAACGTGCCCTTGTCCATCGTCGTCTGCGAAAAGAGCACCGTGTTCCGCGTCAGATCGAGCAGACCGACCTCTTCGACACTCTTGATGACAATCGCCGTATTTTCAGTATGTCCCACGAGGCCGATCACTTCGGCATGATCTTTTTTTCCGAAGATCGCGACCTGATATCCCTTGTCGAAATATTTTCTGATCCGCTCCTGCACCTTCGTCACCACGGGACATGTCGCATCTATCAGCTCGATGCCAAGCTCCTTCGCCTTCCGATACGTCTCGGGCGGCTCGCCGTGCGCACGGATGAGGACCTTCGCGCCTGAGATCTGTCCGAGGTCCGAATGACGAATCGTCTTCAGTCCCTCTTCCTCGAGGCGACTGATCTCAACCGGATTATGTATGATCTCGCCGAGAGAAAATAATTTTTGGGAGGCGGACAATTCCTCTTCTGCAATCTCCACAGTTCGCACGACGCCCCAGCAGAATCCGGAAAACTTATCGACGCTCACGTTCACGCTAACAGCTCCTTCACCTTTGAGAGGATCATCGCGGTCTGCTCTTCAATCGTCAGACGCGTAGTGTTGATCACGATTGCATCGTCCGCTTTCTTGAGCGGACTGTGCACGCGCGTTGAATCATTTTTATCGCGCTCCATGATCTCTCTCTCTAACGCCAGGATGTCGGCCCGAATTCCCTTTTCTTCCAGCTCCATCGCCCTTCGCACGGCGCGTTCATAGACATCGGCGACCATGAATATTTTCAGTTCCGCCTCCGGAAACACGACCGTCCCGATGTCCCTGCCATCCATGACGATCCCTCCCGCGACTCCCATGACACGCTGCTCGCGGACAAGCAACTCTCTCACCGCCGGCACCGCACTGATCGCGCTTGCTGCCTTCGATACTTCCGGCAAGCGTATCGAATCTGTCACGTCTTCGCCGTCGAGCAGGACATGCGGAGTCTGGATCCGATCGTATTCAATACGGACTGTCGTCGACGCCGCCATGCGGCCGATCGCCTCGATATCTCCCGCGTCAATGCCCTGACGAATCGCCTTCAGTGCAACGGCCCGATACATCGCGCCGGTGTCGATATGGATATATCCAAGCTCGCGCGCGACACGTTTTGCCGTGCTGCTTTTTCCCGATGCGGCGGGACCGTCTATGGCAATGATGAGTTTTTTCAACGAATCCGTTTTGAGTAAATGAATTATAATATATCGTTTTTTTCACATTAAAACAACTTTCACGCATTCGGCGCGGCATCGGCGCGCGGCCGAAAAAACTACTCTCTGTGCCGTCAGCTGCAGCGTATGTGGAATTGCGTGTTTGCAGAAACAGGAACGCGGCAGTTTTCATCGCTCAGGATAAATTCCCCGCCCTCTGTAGCGGGGAGCTTCATATTTCAGCTGTTTTTTCGTATGTTACGGATATGGAAAAACTCACGCACGACCAAATCGCCCGAAACCGGACGCCCCTCGATTCAATCGAAACCGCTCCACGCAAGCCCATTTACGCGCTTGCGGACAATATTCGCAGCCTCTACAATGTCGGTTCAATCTTCCGAAGTTCAGACGGAGCGATGATCGAAAAATTGTATCTCACGGGATATACACCTCATCCACCCCGGAAAGAAATCGACAAAACGGCACTCGGCGCCACACACACGGTGCCCTGGGAATATCACAAGGACCCGATGCAGGCCGTCGAGAGGATAAAAGCGCAGGGAATCAAACTCTGCGTCCTCGAGATGACGACGAAAAGCCGGCCGTATTATGAACTCTCGCCGGCCGATTTTCCGCTCTGCGTGGTGGTGGGAAATGAAATTACAGGAGTATCAAAAGAGATTATCGATGCGGCAGATATGGCGATCGACATTCCCATGTACGGGCACAAGCAGTCGCTTAATGTTGCCGTCGCCTACGGCATCGTACTCTATGATTTTCTCCGCGTGTTGCAGCCATAAGCAACGGCGGTCATCTGTGCGGATGCTGCGGTTTATGTTTCGGATGTTGAGCGGATGTTGTTGGAATCTCGTCGGCGGCGAGCGTGAAGAAATCGCTTTTTTCGATCGTGTGTATGCGTATCACGCCGGCGCGCACAAGCGTCGTGAGAATGCGTGAGGCGCGCCGCTTCGAGACGTTGATCGCATCGGCGTATTCGTCCACGGTCACACGTTCATGCTTTTCAAGATACTCGAAAAGCCTCCGCTCATTCTCCCCGATCGTGAGCGTGAGCGGAGGCCGATCGGCCCGCTCATCCCTCAACACTTTAATAACTTCCTTGCTCGCCGGCACTGTCTTGTCGTTCACGCGTATGAAGATCTTCGATTCGTCCGTCTCGTCATTCACAAGGGCATGCGGCTTGTCATCGCTTTCGGCAATGATCGCGACAATCACGTCGCGATGCTTGTACGGCACGATCTCGATCTCGGGAATAACCGGAGGATCGCAATAAAATTCGCCCGCGCGGAAGATCAGATCGAGCTCCTCCTTCTCGCTTTCAACTCCCACGAGTGTGCCGTCGTCGTCGACCCCGAAGAGCATAATGCCTCCGCGCGTATTGGCAAACGCGATGAGCGTGCGGGCGATCTTCTGTGGAGAAGACACCTTGCGCTTGAACTCGAGCTCGAATCCCTCGCCCTCTTCAACCATCAATTTCACATCATGTAATGTCACTATCGGATCACACTCCGTTTCATTCTTCGACGGCTGTCCGCATCGCCTCAAGCTCGCTCCATCGCTCATAGAGCGCATGCACGCGGTCTTTCGCCGCTGCAAGTTCCGCCGTCAGATCGGCCGTTCTTTTTCCATGCTTCTCATAAAAATCATCGGCAAGAAAAATCGATTCGATCCGTGTCACTTCCTCTTCGGCATGCATGATGTCCTCTTCGATCGTCGAGAGGTCTTTTGCATCCTTCCATTTCAGTTTCTTCGGCTGCGACTTCGGGCGCGCATCCTGCTTCTTCACGGTTTCAGTCTTCGCCGCGGTCTCTGCCTCCGCCCGCCGGGCATCGCGCTTCTCAAGATAATAATCGTAATCGCCTTCGCTGAAGTGTACACATCCGTTGCCTTCGAAGGCGAGGATTCCGTTGCACACGCGATTCAGGAAGAACCGGTCGTGACTGACTGCGATGACGCAGCCCTCAAACTGCACAAGCGCCTCTTCGAGCACGCGAAGCGTGGCAAGATCGAGATCGTTCGTCGGCTCATCGAGGATAAGAAAATTTCCGCCATTCTTCAAGATCTTCGCGAGGAGGAGGCGGCTTCGTTCCCCTCCGGAAAGTTTTCCAACTTTCGTATTCATCCGATCATCGGCGAACAAAAATTTCCGCAGATATTTCCACACGGTGATCCGCTCTTCGCCGAACATGAGCCATTCCCGGCCTTCGCCGATTTCCTGGATGACCGTGTTCTCATCCGTCAGTGCCACGCGCGATTGATCGATGTAATTGAACTGTGTGCGGTCGCCGGTTTCCGAAAAACCTTCACCCGGTTCAAGTTCTCCGAGGATGATCTTCAGGAGCGTCGTTTTTCCAAGCCCGTTGCGCCCGATGATGCCGAGCTTTCGTTTCCTGTCGAAATTGAAATTCAATCCTGTAAACAGTTTCCTGCCGCCGAGTTCGACGCCCAGATTCTTCAGATTCAGAATCTTCGATCCGAGTCCGGCCGCCGGCGGAATCACAAGGTCCACTTCACCTTCGGCCTCGTACTGTTCCTTGTCGGCAGTCTCGAAATATTTTTTAAGTCGACTTTTCGATTTCGTGCCGCGCGCCCGCGGTCCCTTTCTCACCCACTCGAGCTCGCGGCGCAGAAACGACTTGCGCTTCGATTCTTCCGATTCCATCTGCGCTTCCCGCTCGGCCTTGTCGATGAGAAAGTCAGTGTACGTGCCCGTGTGAGCATAGCAGAGACCGTCGGCCAGCTCGACGATGCGGTTCGCGATCGAATCGAGAAAATATCTGTCGTGCGTCACGAACAGACAGGCGCCCGAATAATTCGCCAGAAACGACTCCGTCCACTCGATCGATTCGGTGTCGAGATGGTTCGTGGGCTCGTCCAGAATAAGCAGATCGGGCCGCGAAATCACCGCCGTGCAGAGCGCGACGCGCCGCTTCTCACCGCCCGAAAGCGTCGAGATATCGCGCGTCCGGTCCGGCACATTGAGCGAATGCATCGCCGTCTCGATTCGGTTCTCAAGATTCCAGCCGTCGAGATGATGTATCTGCTCTTCGAGCACATGCCTGCGTTCCGACGTGTAGGGCAGCGTTTCATACTCGCGCAGAATGTCGATCACATCGTGCGCACCTTCGAGAATATTTTCGTAAACGTTTTTCGTGGGATCGAGCTGGAAATCCTGCGGGAGATATCCGATAATGGCGTCGCGCCTGCGCGAGATCAATCCGCCATCCGGCTCCATTTTGCCGGCGATGATCTTCAGGAGCGTCGATTTTCCCGACCCGTTGCGGCCGATGAGCCCGATTCTGTCGGTCTGATGGATGTTCAGCGCGGCGTTCTTCAACACGACCTGCTCTCCGAACCGTATCATTATGTCCTGCGCGGTGATGATCACCGGACTCATTGCTTTCGACATCGCTGTTCTCTGTGATGAAAATGAACCTCCCCGCCGCAAGCGACGGGGTATCTTGATTGTCAATATTTTTTTCGCCGCAAGCCGCGGGGAATTAACCCGAAGCGATTAAATTATTCGCTCTCGACGCCGGCAGCGTTCATGATCATTTTCGGCACCGTCGGCTCATCCTTGAAGAATTGGCCCTTCTTCCCGGCCGTGAGCGCCCATCGATCGAGCCACGAAATGCCTCCGTTGCGATAGAATGTGTCCGCCGACCGATATGCAGTATCGGCCAGCGCGACTGAAAGCGGAACAAATTTGTAGCGATGACGTTTCAGCATCTGCGCAAGCGATTCGAAAAAGTCGGCATTGAGCCTGCTTGCATGGATGAGCAGCGTTTGTTTCACCTTGTAGCCGAACAACTTTTTCGATTGAGCCTCGTAATACATCAATTTTTTCTCCATATAGATCACATAATCCAACCCGATCAATTTCATGCGCACCGAGTCCCCCGCAGTCCACGCCTTCAAATATGCGGCGGCATAGATCCAGTCTCCGTTATCGATCGTCACCGGTGCTTCCGTATATCCGCGCGCCGACAGGAAAGCTGCGAGCGAATCGACTTTTCCCTTCGAGTTGCCCCGGTGAAGAAAGGGTTGCCTGAAGTATTGCAGCCGCCGGCCGCGTGATTCCAACAATTGAGAGACCGTACGTTCGCCCTTCTCCACATCCTCCGCCATCTCGGCGAATGAAACCGAATTGTAATCCTTATGAAGATATGTATGATTCCCCAGCTCCATTCCCTTGTCGAGCCACTGCTGAAGCAAGGCGACCTTGTTGCTGTCGGGTGTCCCGTTTGTGTAAAGCTTGCTTTCGTTCACGAATCCGATCGCAGGCACGCGGTATTTCGTGAGCGCCTTGAGCAGGTCTCTCGTCACCGCGCGCTGAAACGGCAGATCGTTACGGTCGCCGCCGACTACGGGCAGATCGTCGATCGTCACACAGATTTCTTTTGTTTGCGCAAAGAGCGGAAGCGTCAACAGCAACAATCCAAACAATACTCTCATCGGTTGCCTTAAATAAAAATGGCCGGACTTCAGCGTCCGACCAGTGTGGATGGATCAATACCGGATATGCCTTGCACTCAATATAAAAAATTTTCACGAAGAGTGCACGCGATACTTCATCGGGCACGATGCGAGAATCCGCCAGCGCACGTTATGAGCTGCTTCCATTTTTTGTTTCCATGGAGCGTCGTACAATTGTGATGAGGAACCCCCCGATAAGCGCGAACGTCCCGATCCAGACGAGATTGATGAAAGGCTTCACGGTCGCCTCGACGATAAAGACCTCGCCCTTCTTCGGCTGCGAGGGATCGAGCGGCGTTCGGACGCCGAGCGTCATCTCCGATTTCGATTCGTCCTGACGGTTCGGAGTCATGCCCTTGATCACGAGCGAGATGTTCGTTCCGGGAATGGCGGCGGGAATGTATTCAACCTCGCCATGCTTGTTCATCATCGTCGGCTGCACGCGCACGGTCTTCCCGTTTCGAATCACATCGATCTTTGCCGTAACACGATTGCCCTCGGCAGTCTGACTGAATTCGTATCCCCTATAGATGATCTTCGTCCCCTGTACCTCGGCCGCGGTGTTGGTTTTCATCGTGACAACCTGTTCGTTCATTTCCTGCGGCGCCTCGAGCGAGACCGGAGCGAGATAAAAGTCCTTCGTGATCAGGTTGATGATATCCGGATTGCGCATCAGTCCGCCCATTTCCTCGGACTGGAACATGACCGGTTCGACGACGAATTTCCGTCCCTCGCGCTCCACCTCCACCGTGAACGCATAGCGTCCGCGTTCGGTGGGATGATATCCGACATAGGTCATGGCGTACCCCATCGACGAGATTCGCCTTCCCTGTTCAAGCGAGATGGTTTCCTTTTCATCATACTTCGCCGATGAGACAAAGCCAAGGAACATGAGCGCGATGCCGATATGCGCAAGCGATCCGCCGGCAAGCTTCGGATTGCCGCGCATGATCCGATAACCGATCAGGATGTTTGCAAAAAGGGCGAATGAGGAGACAAAGATGAACAGGATCATCGCCGGATGATGCGCGCCGATGACAATGGCCGCGATCGTGAACAGCGACGCGAGCACGGCAGGAAGCAACAGATTATCGAGCACATCCTTGGCGGTTGTTTTCTTCCACCAGAGCATCTGTCCGATTCCCGCGAGCAGCGCGATGAAGATGCCGAGCGGCAGCGTCGTCGACACATAATACGAAGGATCAACGGCCGAGGGCTTCCCCTCGAGCAAACCGGTGATGAGCGGCGCCGATGTGCCGATCGCCACGAAGGCTGAAATGCAGACAAGCGCCGAGGCTCCGAGAAACAGCGCGAATTCGCGCGAGAAGAACGAATGATCGACGGGCACGACGGGCATTTCCTTCCACCGCATGAAGAACAATCCGAATCCCAATGCCGCATACACGATGATCACCGCGAGCAGCATCCAGTAGACCCACATTCCCGCATCGACAAACGAGTGGACCGACGTATCGCCGAGCACTCCGCTGCGCGTGAGAAACGTTGAATACAGCACCATCACGAAACACAGCATGCTCAACACAAAATTCGTCTTGATGAAGGCGCCGCTTCGGCGCTGTGAGAGCATCGTGTGTATCGAGGCAACGCAGATAAGCCATGGCACGAGCGATGAATTTTCAACCGGATCCCATCCCCAGAATCCTCCCCAGCCGAGTGTCTCATACGCCCAGTATCCGCCCATGATGATGCCGGTGCCGAGGATCATCGCACCGAAAATCGTCCACGGCGCCGCGACCCGAATCCAGCTCACATAATCACGCTTGAGCATGCCGGCCACCGCATAGGAAAACGGAACTGACATCGATGTGAAGCCGATGAAGAGCACCTGCGGGTGGATCACCATCCAGTAGTTTTGCAATAACGGATTCAGACCCTTGCCCTCGACGGGCACCTGTGCCCAGAGCGCTTTGGCCTGGTCGAGCCAGACGAAATTGAGATTGGGCGGAACGGCGCCGGTGTGTATGAGCTCGTTCGGAAACGCGTCCCAGATCAGGGCAAACGGATTTTTCACGATGAGCATCAACAGGAGGAATGAAAAGATCGAGCCGAAGACGAGCATGAACTCGGGTTCATAACGCTTTCGTCCCGCATAGAGCGAAAGAAACACGCCGAGGATCCCCGTGTAAAAGGCCCACAGCATGAAACTGCCTTCCTGCCCCGCGTACGCCGTCGAGATGAGCAGCGGAAGAGGAAGATCGGTCGAGCTGTGATTCCACACGTAGTAATACTGAAACTGGTGGGTAACGATGTTGAAGATGTGCACACCGGCTGCGGCAAGGATTCCCGCCACCGCAAGCAGATACAATGGCCTGCCGTAGGGCGCACACCGCGGCACAATTTTTCGATAGGCAAAAAAATAACAAAGAACGGAGAATATCGATGCAGCAAACGCCAGCCTGACAATCATTGCTCCCGCCATACTTCGCTTCCTCACTTGCTGGTGACTGTGACAATACGCCGCCGCTCTGTGCCGGACAGCATGTCTTGTTTTCTACAGCGACTTCCTGACAGCAGTCGAATCGCCGTTGTATTTCGAAGGACACTTCGTCAGGATCTCGGTCGCCTGAAATGTGCCGTCCTTGAACCGACCTTTCGCGACGATGCTGGTGGCGATATCGAAGTTGTTCGGCTTCGCGCCGTCGAGCACCACTCTGACTTCCTTGTTGTTGTCGTCCTTCATGTAGAACGTATACTTGCTGCGGGCCGCGTCGAACGACGCTTCCTTTTCCTTCACCCATGTGCCTTTGACCTGCACTTTTTTCTGCAACACTTCGGCTCGTGCAAAATCCGTGTACTCGACGTTTGTTTCAACGAACGACATTGCGCCGAAAATCAGCGCGCCAATGATGACGACTGCTGCGATGATGAGTTTGATGTTCATTCCGGTTCCTTTATTCAGCGAATAGATTTTTCAAGTTTTGTGATCTTCGAATCGAGGCGGAAAAGATAAAACAGGATGCCTCCCCAGTTGATGAGCACCACGAGCATCGCGATGTAGAGTTGATTCTTTTCCATAAAATCCATGAACGAATCCATCAGTCTGTCCTTTTTGATTGATTGACAACAGTTATTGAGCCGACATGTGTTGTTTGTGTTCGAGCACGAGCGAGCGCACTTTCAGATTGTACATCCAGAAAAAAAACGCCGTGAATCCGAAGATCGAGGCCAGGAACAACATGAGCATGTTCGGAGGCATATGCAGCTGAGCGACGGGCGCCGATCCCATTTCGTCTCCCTTCGATCCCGGATGGAGTCCGGTCATGATTCTGGGCATCACGAAGATGAAGAACGGCATCGTCACGCCGGCGATGATCGCATAGACTGACGAGAGCGTCGCGCGCTTCTCCTCGTTGTCGATTGCCGAACGCAGGGCAAAATATGCACTATAGATTAACAGCAGAATGAAGATGGAAGTTTCCCGGGGATCCCAATTCCAGAACGATCCCCAATTAAATTTTGCCCACAACGAGCCCGTCATCGTCGCCAGAATGCAGAACATCGTACCGAGACCGGCAGCGGCCACCGTGCGGATTTCCTCCATATAATGCTTCGTTCTGAGATATCTGATGCTGAACACGACAGATACGGCGAAGGCGACGACTGTCGTCCAGGCCATCGGCACGTGGAAAATGATATTGCGCGCTTTTTCCTCGAGACCGGGCACGAGAGGCAGTTCGTACCAGAATCGGGGTTCCGGAACCATGGGCATGGCAAATCCGAGTATGATCACCGCCGTGAGCCACAGCGAGAGGAGTATTTTGCCCAGCGTAGCTGACATAGAGTTGGATTCTTTCGATTGGTGATTAATCATTCCATATATATTCGAATACCACGGTCGATAAGGCAACATAGGCGACGGCGAAGGCAAGCATGATCTGGAATTCTTGCAGCACTTCCGCAAAAAAGGCGCCGTCAGCTGCCTGTTTTGTCGCCTTGATCGCAGTAAGGAGGATCGGTAACAGTATAGGAAATGCCAAAACGGGATAAAGAGTTCCCTTGGTATTCGCCTTTGCGATAATTGCCGCCAGCAGCGTCGAGGCGACAGCGAGTCCCAGACTGCCCAGCACGATCGTCGTCCAATAAATGGATTGCGTCCTGACTGTAAAATCGGGAACGATGATCTGGTATGCAAGGCCGATAAACAGATTAAGCGCAAGCGCGAGCAGGCAATTGTAGACGAGCTTGCCGGTCAGCACCGTGGACGAATGCGTCATGAGCTGGAGCGTCATGACCGTGCCCCGCTCCTCTTCGGCCACGAACGTGCGCGACAATCCCGACATCGCGCTGAAAAAGATGACGATCCACAACAATCCGCAGAGCACATCGGTCGGCACCGTTTCTCCGCCGAACGAGAACAGGATGATTGAAAGCGTCGTGATGACGAACATCATGAGCGCATTCAGCGCGTATCGCGTGCGGAATTCGGATCGGATTTCTTTTTCAACCAGCACATATGCGCTGCGGATGAATGTCTTCATGAGTGTCAATGCCCTTCGCTACGATTGTGCTACGCGCTCGACCGTTACGATTGAATCGGCATACGAGAGATCGTCGCGGTCGTTTGTTGCAATGATGAGAATACCCGTGCGCTTTTGGTGCGTCATGACTTCGCGCACCACTGCGATTCCCTCTTCGTCAAGATTCGCACACGGCTCGTCCAACACAAGCAGCGGCGGTTCATGCAGCAGCGCCGCGCAGTATTTGAGACGCTGCTTCATGCCCGAGGAGTATGTGCGCAGTTCGTCGTTTCGTTTTTCGAAGAGGCTGAACTGTTTCAGCAGCCGCGAGGCACGGCCATCGGGATCGGTCGCGTAATTGCGGAGTCGCGCGCAGAGCTGGAGATTCTCCAATCCCGTAAACTCGTCGTACAGATTGATGTACGGCGCGACGAATCCGATGTGCGGATAGAGATGCGCCGGATACGGCGCCGGTGTTCCGTTCACGCTCAGCGCCACGGTGCCGCGCGTCGGCGAAAGCAGACCGCAGAGGATCTTCGCGACGGTCGATTTCCCCGCGCCGTTTCTTCCGACGAGGGCAAGCGACTGGCCTTCATGCAAGTCGAATGAAATATGTTCAACGATGCGCTTGCGATTGAACTCTTTCGTGATGTCCTGTGCTTCAAAGTGGAGTGTCGTCATCGTCTGACCGCGAATTTTCCTTTCACGCTCGTGCCGCCTGCGGTTATCACGTAGAGATACACACCAGAGGCGAGATAGTCCCCGTTTGTCGTCTTGCCGTCCCACACGGCATACGGAGCGTTCGTTAAGGGATCCCGGCGCACGCTTCCTGCAAAGACACAGTCATAACTCGACGAGTAGACAGACAGCGTCTGTGTCGGCTGCAGCGCCTGTTCTGCCGTGAGGCTGATGCGAAGCTGCTGGAACGCGGACGGAGTGTATGGATTCGGATAGCAACCGGTCGCCTCTGCCAACACCGGCCTCGATTCCACCATCGGCGTGTATTTCCAGTTCGCGGGATCGGGCACAGTAAACGCCGCATACATCCGATTCGGCAGCTGCGTCGTTCCCGAAAGTTCAGTGGCAGCGACGCGAAGCTGATATCCGTACGAATTCGATTGCGATCCGAGCGCATCGCTGGTGTTCACATTCGAGATGATGAACGTGGCCGTATCGGTAAGCTGACGGACCTCGAGATAATTGACGCCGAATCCCTTGCAGGCATACTGGAACACAACCGGATTTGCACCGAGCGTCTCCCTGTCGCGGACGTTGACGACCGGAAAGAGTTTCGCATCCGGATAGTAGTCGACGGAATCAGCCCTCGGACCGGTGAAATAATTCCAGGTGCAGAATTCCGAAAATTCATTCTGCAATGTGTAGCCCTTGCGCTCGAGCACCGTCTTCATCGCCTGCACGGGTCGGACGGTCGCGATCGTTTCCCAGATCTCGCGCATCACGGTCGTGCCATGACGCTTCATGAGAAAGATTCCCCAGATGGCCCGCTCATACCCCGCATATAACGTATACGGCGTATAGAGAGAGATATTTTCGATATTTCTGAAATACGTGCTGATGTCATTGACGTAGTCTTTCGACGAAGGAAAGACAGTCGGCTCCATCGACTCGGCACACATCTCATAAAAACATAAATCGTCGTTCCACAGCCCGGCAGTTCCGATCTGTATTGCATGCTGGAATTCATGTGCGGCCGTGCTCATCGCCCCTGGCATCCCGATTGTGCGGAATCCGGCTCCGAAGTCATTATCGATGCTGATGAAGCTTGTGAATCGCGGCGGGGTCGTCTCACCCGGTAACGGCGCCGTATCGTCCCACATTGTCTGCCCGAAATTATTCGGTCCGCGGTCCTGAATGTAAACGTCATACTCGCTTCCTCCCCCCTCGAGTCCGTCGGAAGGCGGGGCGGCAAATCCGTACGTCGTCACTTCGGCGGTCCACACCGAATCGAAGATTTTGGCGACCGTGTCGACGTACTGAAGCGCCGTGCCCTCGATGCGCGCCCCCTGGGCGGTCACCATCGCGGGCGCATTCGCGCCGGTCGTGTCGAAATGAATCCTGAAGTGCTTCGACGGACTGAGCACACTGGTCTGAAGATCGGGCCGCGCTTCGGCGACCTTCAGATCGATGCCAGGCGCCAGGGTCTGTTTGTACCTGTCGAACGTGGAGCATTTTTTTGGATCGTGCGTCTGCGCCCATCCGTGCATGGAGAGCATGATGCAGATCGCCAATACCAGTTTACTGAGAGTTCGCATAATGAATTGTCACAATATTGCGCCTCGGGTCGGTCACAACAACATCCATGACCCCGTCGCCGTTGATATCCGCACATCGGAATGCGCCGTCGACCGGCACATCGAGAATGAACTGTTTGCTGTAGAATCCCGCGTTGCCTTTTCCGCGGAGAAAAAATAACTCCGATGTGGACGCGTTCATCACGACAATGTCGAGAACGCCGTCGCCATCGAAGTCGAGCACCTGAATCTGATCGCTTCCGCTCACCGGTACAGACGAGGCGATCGTGATCATGTCGCGAAATTTTCCCGCGCCGAAGCCGCGCGCGATGCCAAGCGTATTGGCGGGCGACTGCGCGAGCAGGCAATCGGTGTAATTGTCTCCATCAAAGTCGTCGAAGTACACGAAGCATCGTTTGATCACGCTGTCCGGAAAGATATACGACAGCGTATTCGACCTGTATTGTCCCGACGAATCGGCGAATGTGATGCCCAGCGCGTTTCTGCCGGTGGTCTGATCGTTATATACGTACGCGAGATCGGGTCGGCCGTCGCAATTGAAATCGGTCACCGCTCCCGCCAGGATCTTTGCGGGGATGATCGGCCTGAAACTGCGTTCGATGAACTTCGTTCCGCGCACCTGCTGATAATATGAAAGTGACGCCTGCGGCGCGCCCGATGCCACATAAAATTCAATCGTCTTCTTCTGCACTGCGAGATCGGAGATGATCAGCGACGGACGTTCGGCCGTCGGAATCGTGTAGAGCTGTGTTTCAATTCCTCCCTCAGACGCGGCCTTGGGATGCTCGTTAAGCGACAAGACCGAAACGCGCGATCTGGTCGCATGGGCAAAGATGAATGTCACAGAGGTGTCGCTCTTCGCATACAGCCGCAGTGACGTCGGCGACTGGACCGTTTCGAACGATCGCTGTCCTGTGAATGCGTGTGCCGAATCGGTCGACAGCAGGAGCGACATCGACGAGCTGCCCATATTTGCCGTGGCGATATCCTCGCGACCGTCGTTGTTGAAATCGCCGACGACAAGCGCAATCGGATTTTTCCCGACCGGGTACGAAACGGTTGACGCTGTGGCCGACTCATTCGAATTCGCCGTCGTCCTTTCGCCGTTGTAATAGAGCTGCGCCGTGCGTCCGCGTACCGGAATGGCGACGAGGTCGTCGTTTCCGTCTCCATCGACATCGCCATGCAACAGCACGCCTTCTGATCCGCCGAACTGGATTTCCTCGTCGAACGTGCCGTCGCCCCTGTTCAGATACAACGAGAACATTCCGTTGTCCGAATTCGTTGCGAGCACGTCGTCAAAATTTCGCGATCTGAGATGCATCGACTCGAGCCGTGTGGCACGAAGATTCAGATCGAGCGTCTGCATCAAATGATAGGCGCCGAGCCCGTCCCCTTCATAAAATTGCATGATGTTCTTGTCCGGAAGCGCGATCGCGAAATCGGTAGCCGCGTCGCCGTTGCTGTTCAGGAACGCGACCGCCGCCGAGTCCTTCTGCAGGGGCACGACGGTCTGCTCCGAGAACTGCTGGTTGCCCATGCCGATCATGAACACGAGTTCTGCCGAGAGCCAGTTGTACAGGATTACGTCCGGAAAGCCATCGCCGTTCAATTGGCGCACCGACACATCGCTCACAGGAATGTCGGAGAAAAGTTCTTTCGCTTCGGCAAACGCTCCCTTCCCCAATCCGCGCAGTACCGTGATGCCGGAGGAGACTTTTCCGTAACTGATAATGTCCGGCAGCCGGTCGGCATCGAGATCGGCAATCACGGCATGGTCGGGATAATACCTGACAGGATATCGGACGACCGCATACGTCGAGTCTGCGACCGAGCTCAGCAGCAGTTCGATCTGCCGCTGTTCTCTTCGCACGACGACGATATCGTCGATGCCGTCGGCGTTGACGTCGCCGATGGCAAGCGATGTGGCATCGGACACTTTCGCCACGGCAACCGGATTCGAAAATATTCCGAAGCCGTTGTTGCGGAGAATGACGAGCTGCGAACTTGAAGGATCGATACAGACGAGATCGGCAGTGTGCGTGCTGCTGTAGTGCAACAAAGCCGGAAGCTGCGGAGTAAAGGGAAGCTCGTACTGCACGGTCACGCCGAGCGACGCGGATGCCCGTATCGCGCCCGAGCCGCGCGCGGCGCAGACAACGATGATCATCAGGACAACCGCACTCCGGCGCATCGTCCGGGATTGGCAGAAAGGGTGAACCGAGAACAGGATCGGCGTCGGTTCGGCGTCGCGTGTCTTCATCTTATTTGATCCGCCGCTGTAGTCTCTGTTCGCGCCGCTGGAGCGCTTGTTTGTATCGCCGGATCTCTTCGTCGTCTTCACATTGAATCGGATCGACGGCAATGGGCCGTCCCCGATCGTCGATGGCGACAAATGTCAGGTATGCTGAATTCGTGTGATGCGTTTCGCCGGTCAGCAGATCCTCGGCCGACACGGAGACGCCTACTTCCATCGAAGTCGAAAATACGCGGTTGACCGAAGCACGCAGCGTGACCACTTCTCCCTGCCTCACAGGATGAATGAAATTGATCTCATCGACAGAGGCTGTGACGCAGACCTTGCGCGAGTGGCGCATTGCGGCGATCGCCGCCACAAGGTCGATCCAATGCATGAGCTGACCGCCCAGCAGATTGCCCAGCGCGTTTGTTTCATCGGGCAGCACAAGCTGTGTCATGCTCGCCTGTGAATGTTTGACGGTCTTCGTCCCGTTCATAGTGTTCCATCCGCTTTACGCCGGACGTCGGAGTCCGGCACCTGCGCTTTCTGCGCCTCGACGTCGCGGCGCAACGCCGCAGCATCGTCCTTGAACGATGTGGCGGGATATTTATCAACGAGCTCGTCGATCGTCTTGAGCGCCGCATCATATTCCTTGCGCTCGCGCTGCGCCTTCGCCTTCCAGAGCATGGCCGCGTCGGCATAGCGCGTGTCGTGATACTGGTCGATGACGTTGTCGAAGTACACAATGGCCGCCTTGTAGAACTCCCGGCGGTAGTAGAGTGTGCCGCTTTCAAAGATCTTCTCTGCGAGCTTGTTCGTCAATTCGTTGATGTGCTGCTCGGCTTCCCTGGCCAGCGAATCTTTCGGCGCGTATTCGAGGAAGGTCTGAAAATCGTCGATCGCAAGGCGAGTATATTTCTGATCGAGCTCAGGCTTGGGCGACATTTCATAATAGGACAGGGCGCGTTTATATCGCGCACGCGAAACATACTTCGACGACGGCATCGATCGGATAAGCATATCGTACTCGGCGGCCGCGAGGATGTATTCACCGCGATTGAACCGCGCCTCGCCGATATAGAATTGCGCGGCGTCGGCGATGCTCGAGCCCTGGTACTGAACCGTGATCGTCTTGAACGCTTCGATCGCATCAAGATAGTTTTCATTGTCGAAATCTTTCATCGCGCGCGCGAACTCGCCTTCGGAGGTCAGTACTTCCTCGCCTTTGCTCGCACTGCAGGATGAAAAAACGGATGCCGTCATCACAAGAAGAATAAACGCTGCCGCAAAATACAATGTTCGGTGTACTGCTGTCATAAGTAGTTGTCGTTAAGGATTAGTGGATCTGCTTCAATGAAATAGTTGAATACTGCCGCGCCCGCGCGATGATGCGGTTGCACACGCGGCCGGTGTCGAGCCGCGCCGGCTGGAAACCCACTTCAAAGGGAATGATGCGTTTCAGCGCGATTGCCGTACCGGCCGGCGTTTTGAAAAACTCGAACAACACTCCGTAGCTTGCCTGTGTCCATTCATGCTGCGGTTGAAAAAATACAAAATTGCCGAGCGACTGCACAATGTAGCCGTCACGCAGGCTGTCGATGCCATACGGCACATGCGGATGATGCCCGAGCACAAGTTTCGCTCCCTCGTCGACGCACTGGCGCATAAAGCGCGTCATGCGCGGGGACGGACGTTCGGCGTACTCGTCGCCCCCGTGCACGCTCACCACCACCGCATCGGCCCATCGCGCCGATTCCCTCAGTTTCGGAAACAACAACGCGGTGTCGGTCGAAGCCGCATGCCGCCGCCACTCGCGGCCCAGGTTCATGAAATCGGTCACCGCAAACAGCGCGAAGCGGATCCCGTTTCGTTCGATGCAGAGCGGCTCGAAGAGCTCCGCGGTCTGCTTCGCAGTGCCGGCATGCGCCACGTTGGCGCGGTCAAGCAGGTCGATCGTTTCGTTCAGCGCACGCTCGCCGTAATCGTATGCGTGATTGTTCGCCGTGGCTGCATGCGTGATGCCCGCCGCCGCAAGCACGCTCGCTCCGATGGGCGGACCTGTGAAGATAAAATTACTCAGGGGCGATTCAGTCTCGCCGTTCTGATCGGACAATGGACATTCGAGATTCACGAACACGATGTCTGCCGAGTCGATCGTCATCTTGTCGAACACATGTCCGGCTCCCAGCCGCAACAGCGTCTGCCCCACCGCTCGGCCGAGATTCACATCACCAAAGGCAAGCAGCGTCGCCTTGTATCCTGGTTCGGCGCGATGCGGTCCGATCGTGACTCGCATCCGAAAATTCGTCGTTGATGAAACAACGACACACACACATACGGCGGAAACAAACAGCAGCGTCAGTGTGCGGTGTGTTCGCTCCATCGTCAGCTTCTGACTGTAAAAAAAAGATAGACCGCAATGCCCGATGAGACGGTGAGAATCGCCGGCTCCAGAATCCGCTCCCACATCGAAGGTCCCGGCGGTTCGCCCCAGGCGATGTGCCTCGTCGATGCGGCCGCCTCGGCGATCTCATCGACAGCAATTGTATCCGCAACCGACTCGCCTATCGTGTTCGTGAACAGGATTGTTCCCCTGGATGCCGAGACCAGTTCAAGCCGGACATCGAGGCTGATCGTGCGCTGCGTTCTGCGCTCACCGAACCATCCGTCCCTGAAGGCGGGACCGTACGACACGCGCGCCTGTTCGACACTGAATGTCGCGATCGTGTCGACCGACGCGCCCGATGTAGTCACCACACGGCACGTTTGCGCCGCGGCATCGATGAACGGCGAGCGGAAAAATTCAGTGCGCTCGCCGCCCGAAAATTTTATCATGACGGATGACGATGCAGTAAGTCCGCTTTTTGTGATGAGCGATATGCCTGCGCTGTGGCAGGCAGAATCGAGCAACTCCTTGTTCTGACGCGTCTGCGCTCCGGCCTTCCCGCCGCTCATCACGAGCAGCAGGCATACGGCAGCCGCGGCGAGCAGACACCGCATGCCCGGTCGGCCGCAGTCGACGCGGCGGATGTCGGCGTCATTTCGCATCGCGTTCCAGTTGGATTCGTTGGAGCTGCTGCACGGTCACCTGCATGTCTTCGTCGATGAAATGGCGCGAGAAACGGCGCGCCCGTCTCACTTCGTTGTCCTCAATCCGGGCCGTGATCATATCCTCGTCGAAGAGACTCGCCTGCGCAAGGATGTCGCCCGACGGGCCCACGATGTGCGATCCGCCCCAGAAATTCACTCCGTCTTCGACGCCCACGCGATTGCAGTACACGACGTATGAGCTGAGCAGCCGCGCGTATGTTTTATGATGTTCGTAATTAAGCGCGAGGCCTGGCAGCATGGCCGACCGGCCTGAGAGCCGCGTCGGACTCGCCGCGATTCCGATAATGATTTCCGCTCCGTCCTGCGCAAGCACGTACGGCAGTGACATGTGCCACAAATCTTCGCAAATCAGGATGCCCAGTTTGCCATGGCGCGAATCGAAACAGCGCACGCTCGAGCCCCGCGAAAAATATCGCATCTCCTCGAACATGCCGTACGTGGGAAGATACACTTTCTTGTGCGCCGAAGAGACGCTCCCCTCTTCGAACACAAATGCGGAATTGTACATGCCGAAGTTGTCAGCTTCCTCCACCGCGCCAAGGATGATCGTCACCTGCGAGCTGAGATTGATCAGGTCTTCGAAGAGTTCCTGTTTTTTTGCGCGCAGCGCCACATCCCAATTGAGATCTCTCACCGTGTATCCGGTGAGGCTTAATTCCGGAAACACGACAATATCGGCGCCGGCATCGATCGCCTTGCGCACGGCCGTCGCGTGACGGGCCGCGTTCCCCTTGAGATCGCCGACCGCCGCATCGATCTGTGCAACTGCGAGTGTGCAATTCATGCGTTATCTGCCAATTATGAAAAACTTACATCGTTCGATAGTTCGTTCGTGTCTCCCTCGCGCAGGGGGAATTCACGGGCGAGCGCCGTGCCGATTTCGCGCACGGCAAAACAAATTCCTTCACAGTAATGCCCCGCCTTGAATTGCTGCGCCATCGTCTCGGCGATCGCGCTCCAATATTCTTCGGGCAGCTTCGCATGGATCCCCTCGTCAGCCGTAATCCTGAATTCACGTTCAAGCACGCAGATGAAGATGAGCACACCGGTCTTGTCGCGCGTCTTCTGCATGCCCAGGGCGTGGAAATGTCTGAGCGCGAGTTCGTGGAGCGGCAGCTTGCGCTCGCGCCATGAACGCTTCGCGTGGATGTTGACGCGGATCTCTCCGCTTGTCGTCTCTTCGACTTCGGCGATCGTCGAGGCAATACGCCGGAGTTCCTCTTCTGTCAGAAGTGTCGTCGCCACTGTGTGTGCGCCCCTCATGAAAGATCCAGCATCCGGATGTTTTTCACGTACTCGATTGTTTTATCTTCCTTCAGCATTTTCAGTTTGTCGAGCTTCGATTGCATGCGTTCGATGTTGTCGCTGATGATGCGCATGTATGTATGCATATCGCGCAGCGCGTAACTCTTCTGCAGTTCGTGCACATCGGAGCGCATCGCCGCAATCGGTTCGATGAGATTCTTGCTGATATCGAAGACGAGCTCCTGGATCGCCTCGAGCCTGTTCGTGCTGACCTCGAGCGACGTCAGTTCCTGGCGCAGACGGTTGCGTTCGATGACGCTGTGGATTGATTTGATGAGCGTCTGCGACGAAAGATTTTCCTTGACGAGATAATTGTACACGCCGAGTTTCATCGCTTCGACCGCCAGACGAAATTCCTTGATGACCGTGACGAAGATCACCGGAACGAACACGCCGTTCTCGATGAGCGTCTTGATGAGCGCGTCTCCGTTCATGCCGGGCAGATAATAGTCGAGAAGAATGATGTCGAACGTGGCATCTTTTTTCAGCGTGGCAAGCGCCGCGGATGCATCGCCGCACATGACAACGGTGAATCTGCCTTTGCCGCTTTGAATCAGCAACATCTCGATGAATCTCGTAAATTGCGGATCGTCATCCACTACCAGCACTTTGATCGAGTCTGCCATCTTCACTTTCATCCTTATTGGTTATCCGCGTGATCCTGTGTTGAGTGCCGAAACATTTTCGGATCTGGCGGTTCAGAGCTTCGTCCTGCGTGTTCGTGTCTACCAGCTTCCGCTTGCGCCGCCTCCGCCGAAGGACCCGCCTCCTGCGGACCAGCCTCCCCCTCCGCCGCCTCCAAATCCTCCTCCGCCGAAACCTCCTCCAAACCCGCCGCCGCCGAATCCGCCGCCCCACCATCCCGACGAACGATAGCCCCTGCCCGTGATCGAAGTCTGCGATCCCCGCCGAAAAAGCGACATGACGATCGCGACGATCACGAAAATCACGAGCAGAAACGGAATGGATTTTTTTCCGTTCTTCGATTTTTTTCCCGTGCCCGTGTACTCTCCGCGTGTCACCTGTTCGATCGACTGGACTGCCGCTGCAATGCCGCCGAAGTAATCGCCAGCCTTGAAGCGCGGACGGACCTCATTTCGAATAATGTCGTCGCAGATCGCATCGGGAAGCACTCCTTCCAACCCGTAGCCAACCTCGATCGACACTTTTCTGTCGTCCTTTGCGACAAGAATCAGCACACCGTTGTCGCGGCCTTTCTGCCCGATTGCATTCTGCTTCAGGACGTCGATGCCGAATTCGCGTATCTCCGCATCGCCGATTGTCGGCAACAAGATGACAGCGATTTGATTCGATGTGCTGTCTTCGAAACGCCGAATTTCGCGCACCAATGCCGATGTTTCCGCTGCATCAAGCGTCGATGTGGCATCGTAGACGGGAGATGTCAGTTTGGGAATGGAGACGGTCTGTGCCGCTCCAGTCACGGCGAGCATCGCAAGTGCAACGGCGACGACGCACAGCGAACGAATTCTGCGTACGCGTATCATGTTAGAATTTCACCTTTGGCGCCGATTCGGCCCCCGCTGCCGCCTGGAAATACTGCTTCGCCGTGAAGCCTCCGAATCCCGCGACGAGAGAAGTCGGGACAGTCTTGATCTTCGTGTTATATGCCTGCACCACCTCATTGAAGCGCTTGCGTTCCACGGAAATCCGATTCTCGGTGCCTTCAAGCTGCGCCTGAAGCTGAAGGAAATTTTCGTTCGCCTTCAGATTCGGATAATTTTCGGAAACCGCCATCAGCCGGGTCAATGCCGAGGTCAATTCTCCCTGCGCCTTCTCGAACATTTGAAACGCCTGCGGATTCTTCAACACTTCCGGAGAGATCACCATCTGGCCCACCTTCGCACGCGCATTCGTCACGTTCTCGAGCGTTTCCTTTTCATGTGTCGCATATCCCTTCACCGTTTCCACAAGATTTGGGATGAGGTCGAACCGGCGTTGATACTGGTTTTGCACCTGCGACCACGCGCCGTTGACAGATTCATCCATGCCGACAAGCGTGTTGTATGTGCTGACGCCCCACGAAATCGTCATGATGCCAAGCAGTATGATACCGCCGACAATGGCGAGTGCGATGATAAGTCCTTTTGATTTCATTCGAGATCGTCTCCTTATAAGGTTATACTTGAGGTAATACTATAAAAATAGCTAAACGCCGCTTGAAAAACAAGGAATGATATTCACGCGCACAAATTTCGCTCCCATTCCGGCGCTCCCTGCGAAGTGTAGACGTATGCCGATCCGTTCTTGTGCCCGAATGCATCGCCGTAGGGGAAAATAATTTTCGCATCCGCCCCCGAACTCGAGTGAACCGTCTCATGGGAAAATAATTTTTTCATCCGCCTTGATTTGTGCCCGAAGATTTCGTATTTTGATTTCGCTGTAGAATATCTGCATATGCCCGAATGGTGAAATGGCAGACACACCGTCTTCAGGAGGCGGCGCGCGTGAGCGCATGGGAGTTCAAGTCTCCCTTCGGGCACCACAGACTTGCGGGTCACAAACATTAAAAGGCGGCACTTGACGAGTGCCGCCTTTTTTTATTCCTCAGTCACCGACATCACGGTTCGGCTCGGTCGCATGGTCGCGATATCATTCGCTGCTTCACCTTTGTGAGGAACTCCTCTTTCTTCACGCCGTACAACTCCTCCACGGTATAAAAGTTGCTACAAAATTTTTCAGTCGGCCTGCTGATGCATCGTCGAACAAATTTTATTATTATACGTCACTAAGACAGTCGCCGCTTCTGCGCGACATCTCCACCGAATATTTTCAGACCATGAAAAGGACAATGATGAAGATCCGACTGAACACATTTGCATTCCTTGCCACAGCCGCATTGGCGATCGTTGCGGCGGGATGCAGCACGGCCTATGAAACCCAATCGACGCGTCTGCCCGAGCACCTTCGCATCGACGGCAGCGCTGATGACTGGCAGGGTCATCTGTTGTATTACCGCGATGCCAAACTTACGATCGGTATCGCAAACGACAGCCGGTTTTTGTCATTGTGCGTGATGAGCTCGGATGAAAATGTGTATCGTTCGCTGATGATGAAAGGATTCACCGTCTGGTTCGATACGACTGGCGGCAAGAAAAAAACGTTCGGCATCCGCTACCCGCTCGGTATGGCGGAATCTGCACCGCCCGAGCCTGAGTCGGACCAGCCGCACGGACACGACGAGTGGATGAAACGGATGACGGGAGAGACCTCGAAACTTGCACTCGTCGGCCCCGGCGAGAACGATCGCACGGAAGTGCTGCTCCCCGGCAAGAACGGACTCGAAGCGCGCATCGGATTCACACCGGGAGTGTTCGTGGTTGAATTGAAGATCCCGCTCGATGCCGACATCGCTGACGGACGCATGCTGCGCATTCCGGCTTCGAACGTCCTGGGCGTGCGATTCGAAACTGTCGACGTCGATCTCCGGAAAGCAACGGGAAAGACGAAGCCCGAGGAAGGAATGTCTGACGGAAGCGAAGGCTTCGGATCGCAGAACGGAGAACGCCAGGAACGAGCGGGGGGGCACAGGGCCGGCGGTTCGCCGCGCGGCACGATGCAACGTCCGAATGCGATCGACTTGTTCATGAAAGTGCAAATGGCTTCCGGAAAATTCTGAAGCCCGCACATAAAAAAAAGTGAAGCCAGACCGTCTCCCCCACAGCGGTCTGACTTCACTTACATTTCTCCGATGCTATGACGGGAGGATGCGGCCCGCGCGTCGGTACCCGCGATTGTAATCGGCAATCAATGTGCCGATATCCGCAAACTGATGAAGCGTGTCAAGACAATACTCCGCTCCAAGCCGTTTACATTCGCGCGAGTACTGATTATACGGATGATCGTACAGCAGGATGAATTGAGTAGCGGGATATCGCGTCTTTAAACGATTCATACCGCCGATGCGCGACGCGATGAGCAGCCGGATATCGAGAATCGCGATGTCCGGCGATGCCGAATCGAGGGAATGTTCGAGCTTGTCGCTCTCGAACACGACGCCCGTCAGATCGACCCCGTCAAGCTCAGCAATCATTTCACAGAGCCGGGTTCCAACGAGCGAGGAATGATAACCGAGGAATATTCGTGCCATAAGCTGTCTGCAAAAAAAATTCAGAAACATGCGGTCTGTGGAAGCGTACGCAGAACCGATGCGTTTGGACTGCAGCAGTAAGATAGGCAGGAAGTTGTTTCCGCGGTATCGTTGGTCTTATGATTTTTTTGTCACGAATCCTATGACAGGATTGCCATTGAAACAATTACGCTTTACCGCGTAGTTAATAGGACTAAATTGTCCGTTAGATGAGTTGATTCTCGATCGTGTAGTGGATGAGCTCCGAATTGCTCACGAGATTCAGTTTGTGCAGGATGCGCGCCCTGTATGTACTGACTGTCGGCACCGAAATCGACAGTATTTCGGCGACCATTGAAACAGAATTGCCTTTGCCCAGCTGCACCATCACCTCATATTCGCGGTCCGACAGCCGTTCGTGAGGCGCCTTCATCGAATCATCAAAATGATCTGCGATTCTCTCGGCGATCTCCGCGCTCAGGTACTTGCGCCCTTGTGCCGCGCGGCGGATCGCGACAATGAGCTCCTCTGTGGCGCTGTCCTTCGTGAGATATCCCGAAGCGCCCGCTTTCAACGCGCGCAGCGCGTATTGTTTTTCCGGATATGTGCTGAGCATCATCACGTGCACAGAGGGATGGTCTGTCTTGATGCGCTTCAACACCTCGATCCCGTTCTGCCCGGGCATCGCAATATCGAGCACGACGACATCGAATTCGTTCGTCTGCAGCTTTTCAAGCGCGTCGTCTCCGTTGGCCGCTTCATCCGTCACACGGATATCGTCGGTTTGTTCAAGCATCATCCGCAATCCCTCGCGAACGATCTTGTGGTCGTCTGCCAGCAATACTCTGATCATAGGTCTTCGTGTTCCCGGGAAAAAATAAATTGTCAGTGATCGTCGAGCGGTATCTTCACAATGATCGCCGTTCCGATACCGTCCCTTCCGATGATATTCACGACGCCCTGATGGCTGCGTACGCGCTCGCGTATGCCCATGAGGCCGATCGATTTCGGATCGTTGATCTCCGTGTCATAAATTCCCTTGCCGTTGTCGCGAACGGTGAGAGACAGCATGCGCTCGTTCCGCAGCAGCGTAATCTGGACAACGCTCGCCTGTGCATGCCGGGCAATGTTCGTGAGCGTTTCCTGGAACACCCGAAAAACGGTCGTTGCTGTTTTCTTCTCGACGTCGATTTCTTCCGGGACGATCCTCAGCAGACAATGCACGCCCGTTCTCATCTCGAACTCCTCAGTCTGCCACTCGATCGCCGCGGCGAGTCCGAGATCGTCGAGCATGCCAGGCCGCAGTTCCGATGAAATTCGCTGAACCGACTTCACCGTCGCATCGATCAGCTTCTGCATCGAGACTGTCTTGTTTTTCAGGAGAGCGTCCAATCCGCCGTACAAATTTTCGATCCATCTCGTGTCCATCTTCAGCGCCGTGAGCGCCTGACCAAGCTCATCGTGCACTTCGCGCGCGATATGTGTCCGTTCCTCCTCTCGCACGCTTTCGACGTGGAGCGCGAGGCGGCGGAGATTCTCCTGCGACTGCTTCAGCTCTTCTTCAGTACGCATCTTTTCAGTCACATCGTGGATGATCGCGTACATCAGATGCGTATGGCGAAGGCGGACCGGACTCGTATAGACCTCGACTTCGCGCGTGTTGCCATTGGCCGCCCGCTGCCGCATGAAAAAATGATCCGAACTCCCATGCATCGAAAAGGCGATCTCGCCCTGTTTCTCGTCATTCGGCGACGCGACGATATCGGTGAGACTCTTTCCCCGAAACGTTTTTTTATCCCATCCATAGAACGCGCATGCAGTCGGATTCGCATCGATGATCGTCGAGGTCAGCGGATTGATGAGGAGCATCGCCGCTGTGTTGTTTTCATACAGCGTTCTGTAGAGCTCCTCGCTGCGCTTCAGCGCCTGCACGAGCCGCGTGTGATCGGTCACATCGCGGGCGATAAAGCAGATGAGCTTTCGGTTTTCAGTTCCATAGACGCGCGCGCTGATGTCGACGGTGAGGATCCGTCCATCCTTGCATCGCAGGTAGCGTTCAGAAAAATTCACGCGGCGCTGTTGTTCCACGGATCGGATCCGCTCGTCGATCGATGCGCGGTCCTCGACAATGATATCGTAGACCGAATACACGTTCAGCTCTTCGGCCGAATATCCCGTCAGTTTATGAAATGCCTCGTTGCCCCCGGTCAGCCGTCTTGATTCCAAATTGAAGAAGAAAACCATATCCTCAATCTGCGCAAGAAGGGACCGCGCGGCCTCTCTGCTTTCGCGCAGTGTTTCTTCAGCCGACCTCAGCTCGCGTCTGAGCACCCCCACTTTCAGCCTCAACTCGGTACATTCGGCCTCCTGCGCCACCTCCGGCTTGCGGCCCGAATGATGCCTGGCGGTACCGCGAGCGCCTTTCTTTTTCCGGCTCCGTCCGATAATTGTCAATACCGCTCCTGTCTTACTGCAGGCTATTCCAGTAAATTAAAAATAATATGTGAAATCGACTCGAAAAATGAAAGGGCGCACAATAAAAAAGGCGCATCGACACCCCCACGGTGCCAATGCGCCTGTTATGAATGCAATGTATGGTATTACATCCGCACATCGAACGATGAATGCGGCGGAGCCGCATGCACCCTTCCCTCCGAATCGTAGACAAGCGTCGGCTGCATGAGCGCAGCCACCATCTGCTCCTGGCCCTTCAATTGATCCTTCACGACTTTCACCGCAATCTCCGTCGACACCTCTGCCTTTGCCAACGCTTCCACTCCGCTCAGTTCCATAGATACCTCCATCGTCGTTCGTGACTCTACATTGCCGTCTCAACAATTATCGGCAGCCGTCTGTAAAAACTTTAATCGGCCGCAGGTACTTCCTGAAAGTCGCGTACGGCGAGATAGACTGCCCATACGATCGCACCCGCCGATGTCAGGATCCCGACCCAGAACATCGTTTCACCGAGCGGCAACGCAAGGTCAAGCGCATCATGTCTCGAGAGCACCGTCCACCAGTCGTGCAGCGTCGACTTGCCGCCGATCAGCGGAAGCACGCGCGATTCGGCGTCCTTCACATAAACGCTCACATCGACGATGCTGTACCCGGTGAAGAAGACAGCGGGCACAGTCAACCTCGATCGTTCGCGCGCGGCCACGGCGATCCACACTGCGGGCGCCAACACCTGAAGGATCGATCCGCCAAGAAAATACATCGTGCTGCCGAATGGCTTGAAGATCGCATGTCCGGCTTCGTGTATGTAGAGAAAAATCAGATGAATGAGCCAGAGCGGTCCGTTTAATTTCGGAACGCGCGAGGGTTCGTAAAATGCGTCGGGAAGCAACGCAAAGACATAGGCCATGAACACACAGCCGAGTCCCCAGACAATCAGCCGGTATTTTCGTGAATCCATAGGGGTTGAATTAAATGAAAGGTGAAAGTGCGATGGTCATCTTCGGCATGGATTTCTGCATCGATCTCAGTGTGTGCGCTTCGTACAGAATAGCCGATTGCATGACGTCGATCGCGGACGTGAAAAAGTATACTGACTTGCCGCGCGAAAGTCAATTGAAATTGAATTTCACGGGGGTTCTTTGTAGATTATGCCATGGCAAAATCCGAGAAACGGAAAAAAGAAATTGTCATCCCCGAGCGGGCCGACAACGAGCCGGAATTCGATCGCGCATTGCGGCCAAGCGCGTTCACTGAATTCTATGGTCAGAAAAAGATCGTCGACAATTTGAAGATCTTCATTGCCGCGGCACAACAACGGCATGAGACACTCGATCATGTGCTGCTCACGGGACCTCCCGGTCTCGGCAAGACAACGCTCTCACACATCATTGCCAATCAGATGGGAGCGAACATCAAGATCACGTCGGGTCCGGTGCTCGATAAGCCGGGGGATCTCGCCGGCATCCTCACGAATCTCGAGGAGGGCGATGTGCTGTTCATCGACGAGATCCATCGCCTCAACGCCGTCGTCGAGGAATATCTGTATTCGGCCATGGAAGATTTCCGTCTCGATATCATGGTCGACTCGGGACCGAATGCGCGAAGCATCCAGCTCTCGCTCCCCCGATTCACGCTCGTCGGCGCCACGACACGGGCGGGACTTCTCACCGCGCCGCTTCGGGCCCGTTTCGGCGTGACGAACCGCCTCGACTATTACACGCCCGATATCCTCTACACGATCATCATGCGCTCGGCGTCGATTCTCAATGTGAAGATCGACGACACGGGCGCAATGGAAATCGCCAAACGCTCGCGCGGGACGCCTCGCATCGCCAACCGTTTGCTCAAGCGCTGCCGCGATTTTGCGGAAGCGGACAAGAAACTTTCACAGTACAAGGGCGTCATCACGCAGGAAGTCGCCGCGCATGCGCTTCGGGCGCTCGAGGTGGACGAATTCGGTCTTGACGAGATGGATAAACGCATTCTCCATGCCCTCATCGAAAAGTACAACGGCGGACCCGTGGGCGTCAACACGCTCGCCGTCGCTGTCGGCGAAGAGCCCGGCACGATCGAAGAAGTGTACGAACCGTATCTGATTCAGGAAGGCTTCATTATCCGCACGCCGCGGGGCCGCGAAGCGACGCAGCGCGCATATGCACACTGTAACATCGCGCCATCGAAATCCGACAAGGGAACGCTGTTCGATCCCCCGCCGGCATCGTAGCACATCGGCCTGCTTGATTCTGAGAAAGGGATATTGTAACTTTTTCCTTATTTGTTGATTGCAGTTTCACATTTCTCATGTAACGCGCATGGAAAATTCTCTGCTCACCATCGAGAGCCTCAAAGCTAATCTCCTTTTTAAATATCTGAGTGACGCTACTCTGCAGACGATTCTTAAAATCTTCAAGGAAGAATCGTATCCGGCCGACAGTGTGATATTCCAGGAGAACACAAAAGGCGAGAAACTGTATCTCATTCTCGAGGGGAAGATCAAAATTTCGAAGGTCACGCGATTCGGCATCGAAACAGTGCTCGCGACACTGTCGAAAGGCGATTTTTTCGGAGAGATGGAATTGCTCGACGAGCTTCCGCGCTCTGCGCGCACCACGGCGCTCGAGCATACGGTCGTTGCAGGCATGTCGCAGCAGGATTTCGACGCGCTCGTGAAGACCAATCACATCATCGCGCTCAACATGCTCAAGGCGATCGTGCGGCGTCTCCGCATCGCCGATCAGACGATCGTCCACGAGCTCGACCGGACTGTCGACATTTCGAAACAGCACATCAACCGTCTGAACCTGCTCATCGAGGCCACCAAGTCTGTGAATTCGACGCTTGACCTCGACCGCCTGCTTGAAATCATTCTCGACACCGCCGTCAATTCGATTAATGCCGACCGCGGCACGCTGTATCTGCTCGACGAATCGAAGAACGAGATCTGGTCCACCGTGCTGCATGGAGCGGAGGTGGTCGAGATCCGCCTGCCGATCGGCAAGGGACTTGCCGGTTACGTCGCAAAAACCGGCGAGACGATTAACATTCCCGACGCCTACAACGATTCGCGCTTCAATCCGGACGTAGACAAGCGCACCGGGTATCGCACGCACAACATGCTCTGCATGCCGATGCGCAACCGGGACGGAAAGCTGATCGGCGTCTTCCAGCTGCTGAACAAAAAAGATTCCGCGTTCACAAAGGCCGACGAAGAATTCATCAATGCGCTTTCGATGCACGCATCGATCGCGATTGAAAACGCGCGCATCGCCAAGGAAATGGTGAACAACGAACGGCTCACCGCCGTGGGACGCATGGCGAGCACGATCATCCACGACATTAAGAATCCGATGGGCACACTGCGCGTGTACGCGCAGGTCATGAAGAAGAAATCAGGGAACGAAGAGGCGTCGAAGCTTGCCGACGAAATGATCACGCAGGTCGACCGGTTTGTCACGATGACGCAGGAGATCCTCGACTTTAGCCGGGGCGTGAACGCCACCAATATCCGCGAGATGGAGTGCAACGAAGTGCTCGACAGTGCGCTTGTCTTCATCGAACGAGATCTCACGAAACGCAACATCACACTCACCACGCATTTGAATTACAGCGGACCCGTACGCATCGATCCCGAGAAGATGATGCGCGCGTTCTACAATATTGCAATCAATGCAGCCGACGCGATGCCGAAAGGCGGCTCGCTCACAATCACGACAGAGAATCTCGGCACGATGCTGATGATTGAATTTGCGGATACGGGCATCGGCATGCCCGAAGAAGTGAAGCGGAAAATATTCGAGCCTTTCGTCACGCACGGAAAGAAACACGGAACCGGTCTGGGCATGTCGATCGTGAAGAAGATCATGGACGATCACAACGGAAAGATCGAGATCGAATCGGAGCTGGGCAAAGGTACCGCGATCAAATTATTCCTTCCCCTATCGCAATGAAAGCCAGGCGTCCGCCTCCGCGGCCGCCCTGTATCCGCTCTGCGCTGCGCCTTCGATTGTCGCGGGCAGCTTCGTGTCCGTCCAATCCCCCGCAAGAAAAAAATTCCCGACGCTGGTCACTGTCGGTGGCCGCACACGGTCGATGCCGGGAACCGGCGAAAACGTCGCCCGTTTTTCCTTCACCACAAGCGCGTGTCTGAGCCGCGCATTCGTCGCGCCCGGGTACTGTCTTCGCACTTCGCAAAGCGCGGTTTCGATGATCGCCTGTTTTGAAAGGGCCGCCAACGGCCGGGCCGCGCTCACAACAAGCGACAGCATCATCGGTCCTTCGGTTCCTCCCTTCCTTCGTGCATCCGGTGCGGCGATCATCGTCCGGTTGAACACCCAGTCGATCGGCGAATCGAGCAGCGCCGTGAACTCTTCGTGCATGAAGAACGTATCGAACCAGAGATTGATCGAGACAATGGGAACATCCTCGAAGCTTCCGGCCTGAACAAGTCCCTCCGGAAATGACCGGCTGCCGTCGGCGAAACACCGGAAGATGGCGGAGTGCGGAACGGCCGAAATCACGACGCGGGGTTCAATCATCTCATTCCCCACCCGCGCCGACACCACCCGGCCTTTTTCGATGCGCAGATCGGACACCGGCGTCTTCAGCAGCACACGTCCCCTGTGCGATCGGATGAATTGTGCGGCGGGATCTGCGAAAATGCGGCTCAGTCCGCGGCGCGGCAGCACCACCGACGCGTCGCGCCGGCTGCCGAAGAGGATCGTCCGTAAAATGCGAATGAAGTACGCGGCGCTCGCGCGATCGGGCCGTTCGTTGAGCATGCCGACTGCAAGAATATTCCAGAGTCGCTGCCTCGCGGCATCGGACTGATGCGTCGCATCGAGCCAGTCGCTCACCGTCATCGCGGCGAAGCGCGCATCGGACCGCGTTGTGTTCATCAACGATGGAAGAATGCGAAGCAGTCCAACTCGTTCGCGCAGTGTGAGCGTGCGGAGTCCGGCCAGCGCGCCGAGCATGTGAAGAGGCGCAGGCAGCGCAGGGGCGCGCATGTCGAATGTATCGGAGACATTTTTAAAATTGATTGCGAGCGGTTCGAGGATGGAACAGTGCTCCATTGTTCCGAGCGTTTCGATGAGACGGAGCGTGTGGTGGTAACAGCCGAGCATCAGATGCTGGCCATTGTCCACTTCGTCGCCCGAGTCCGGATGGATGAACGAATAGGCGCGGCCGCCAAGGCGCGGCTTCTGTTCTGCAAGCGTGACGGTCCATCCTCGTTCAATGAGATCGACGGCTGCGCAGAGACCCGCGATGCCGCCGCCGATGACGAGTGCATCAGGTGTGTTGGGCACGAGCAGCGGGATTATGCCACCAGACATCGGCGGTGATCATGATCTTCTTGAATGCGGACAACCGCACACGTCGTTCGTACACATTGTAATCGGCGCGCTCGATATCCTGCAGAATGCGGAAGTAGATCGCCTCCATGATACGTGCGGCGAGAAACAACGGCTTGTCATCCTCAGAGAGACAGGCGATCGCCTTGGTGAAAAAGGAGCGCGCGCGTTCACATTCGAAATTCATGAGCGATCGGAACTGCGTGTTGTAGCGGCGGGCCGCAATGTCCTCGTCCGAATAATCGAATCGAACGAGGTCTTCCTGCGGAAGATAGACGCGGCCTTTGTCGGCGTCGACAGCGACGTCGCGAAGGATGTTTGTGAGCTGCAGCGCGATGCCGAGATTTACCGCATATTCCTTCGCGCCTTCATGCTTGTAGCCGAAAATCTCGGTGCACATCAATCCGACTGTGGATGCGGCGCGATAGCAGTATTCGCGAAGCTCCTCGAACGTCGCATAGCGCATCTTCACGAGATCCATCTCCATGCCGATGAGCAGATCGCGAAACGGATTCAGCGGGATGTTGAATCGGCGCACGGTCTGGCTGAGTCTGTTCAAGAGCGGATAGCGCGAGACGCCCTGCATCGCCTGCTCGAACTCGTACGTCCACTGGCGCAGCAGCGCGTGTTTGTTGCTGATGGTGTGTTCCTCGTCGACGATGTCGTCCGTGAGGCGGCACCAGGCGTACACGACATTGATCGCCTCACGCTTCTGCTTGGGCAGCAGCAGGAATGAATAATAAAAGCTGCTTCGCTTGTTTTTTTCGAATGTGTCGTAGAGTGCGAGATTTTCCATAACCAACCGTTGGTGAGCATTATCCGAACACACACGCGCGATACGCAATGAGCATCTTGTCGGCCATTCCCAATGCAGGCCGCGATGCCAGCGTATCATATCCGCCGCGTTCAATTTTTTCGAGGATCCTCATCCCTCCGTGCCAGATGAGCTTGAGTTCAAAGCCCAACGATGCGGACACGCGTTGCGGAAGCGGCGAGGCTGTCGAGAACAATTGTCTCGTTCTTTCCACCTCGAATTTCATGAGCGTGCGTAACGCCTCAGACGTTGATGTCCGGCTCTGCTTGCTCCCGTCTATGCCGAATCGCGCGTAGTCTTCGTCGGGAATATAGAACCGGCCGCGCGCTGTATCAATAAACAAATCCTGCCAGAAATTTGCAAGTTGAAGCGCCGTGCAGAAAGCGTCCGACAACACATAATTTTCTTCCGTCACGCTGCCGAAGACCTGAAGCATCAGACGGCCAACCGGGTTGGCCGAGTAGCGGCAATATCCCAGCAAATCATGATATGTCCGGTAGCCGTTATGGCAGATATCCATGCGGAAGGCCGTGATGAGATCGGCGAATAATTGGAGGTCGAGACCGTACGTCCGGATGACCGAAGCGAGTTCCATGAAAAATGCAGTCCCCTGATTCTTCTCAACGGCCGTTTGCAGACGGGCGAACCATTCTTCAAGCGCGCGCAGACGCTCCTCTTTCGGATCGGGCCATTCGTCGGCGATATCGTCACCCGTCCGCGCGAATGCGTAGATGAGGTGGATCGGCCGCCTGTATCGCCGGGGAATGAAACGCGACGCGACCGGAAAATTTTCATAATGCGTCATCGCAAGGCGTTCGAGGGCCGATTCGGCGTCCTGGTGTTTATTCATACGTATGCGAAATTGAACATCGGTGTACAGGTGTGTGCCGTGGCACAATCGTTAGATATACGAATCGCACGGGGACTTGTTTCATCCGTCATCTTTATTATGACGAATCTGACGGCTGAAAGTTGCTCCCGCGCAGGCGCATCTGCGATGTGGAGGCGTGTATTAAAAAGAATGGGCGACATTGCATTTCGCCCTGCATGATGCGCGGCGATGAAATAGTCTTTATTGAAATTCACCGCGTCCGCCGTTCAGATGCGCTTGTGCAGCGGACATGTGGACGGCGGACGAGCGGGCATGATTATTTGTTCAGAAGAAGTTTTTTGGTTTCAGTGAATGTTCCTGCTGTCAGCCTGTAGAAGTACACGCCGGTTGAAGCATGCTGTGCGTTCCATTCTGCCGCGTACGTGCCGGGCTGCAATCGTGAGTTGACAAGCAGTGCGACCTGGCGTCCCTGAATGTCATAGACGGCCAGGCGAACCTGCTGTTCTTCCGGAACAGAAAACCGGATCTGTGTCGAGGGATTGAAGGGATTCGGAAAGTTCTGTTCCAACGCGTACGACGTCGGTAAGGAACCGACGGGCGACACCGCAGTCGTCGAAGAAACGGTCACTGTCAGATTCGGCGCGAAGTTCCAATTGGAGAATGCGGATCCTTTCGCTGTCGCATACAGTGTGACCGGGCCGGTTGTTGCCGGCGCTGTCAGTGTGAATGTGTAGACAGAGGGCACCGGACCAGGGGCGGAATGAGTGAGTTCACCCCCGCTGAGTTTCAGGATTGTGGATACCGGGGCAAGCGTACCTGCCGATGTTGCGATATCCACCCCTCCTTTTGTCCCGACTGTGTCGGCGACGGTGACTGTATATGTTCCCGACTTCCCCGGCGCAAGCGAAGCAGGTCCCGAGATCAGCACCAGCACGCTGCTTGCCGCTGTCGCATTATGGCAGCTGCAACCGTTCGCCGATGACTTTAAAGTCCGTCCCGTAATACCGTTTGCACTTGAATATGCCGCTCCCGGCAGGAATACGGCGAAGATGAGCAATGCGCATACGAATTTCATACATCCTCCTCTTGAATGTGAATGAATAAATGACTCCCTGCAACATCGCCTGCCCCACTCGCGGCATTCTATCAAGCCGCCGCATCCTTCATTCGCATTCCCGTTCAATCGTACGGCACCGGTTACCGCTCCGCTGAAAACCGGTGAAAATCGGCACCAAATGTCACCTGTGTCTGTAATTCTCACCGCCCCCTATGGAATGGGAAACTACGGTATTTATTTTCACAAAAGCAACTTTTTTAAAACCACCGGATTCTGGCCCGGTCAGGCGGGATTTTTCTGAAGTTCGGAGCGCAGCAACGCACGCATGCGCATGCGCGTGAAGAGGAAACCGGCTGCTGCAAGCGCGGCCATCCACAGAATCTCGGATCTGACATCTCCCCAACCGCCATTCATCTGTGTGAGACGCACAGCTGCCGTGAGATAATGCGTGCTCGGGAGCAGTTCTGTGAACCACTGCAGTGGCGCGGGCAGTCCGGTCTTGGGCCAGCTGTAGCCGGAGAGGAAAAAGAATGGATATGTCGTAAATGTGATCGTCTGCAACGCAATGATCTTGCGCGTGAAGAACGACGAGACAAAGATGCTGAGATACACGACCGACAGCAGAAAGAGCACCGTCGAGACGACGAGCGCCGAAATGCTTCCGGCCATCGGCAGTGAAAAGAGCGGGAAATACACCACGCCATAGAGCACGGCATACGCGGCATACAGGAGCAGATAGATGGCCCCCTTGCCCGACATCGTGGCCCACAGACTGTTGTTCGCCGTATGAAATAATTCTCCCAGTGTGCCGTTCTCGCGTTCCTTCGCGATCGACTCGGACAATCCGATCAGCAGCGTCTGCTGGAGAATGAGGATGAACAATCCGGGAACGAGGAAGTCGCCGTATGTCTCGTTCACATTGAACAGCGGACGGATGTCGTCGCGCACCGGATCGGACATTTCCTCGGCCTGCTTACGGCTGTAGCCGGCCGTGCGCAGGACGTTCACGCGCATCCCGATCGCATGCGCCATCGCGACCGATGTGATCGCCTTGTTCAGATCATTCGATGGAAGAAATTTCGTCGTATTCAGCAGCACCTTCACATCGGCGCCCTTCCCCTGTTTCAGCGACGAAGAAAATTTGTCGGAAAGGATGACGATCCCCTGCGCGTCCATTCGATAGAGACGGTCGCGCGCTTCGGAAACATCCTGCACGACTTCGCTCACGCGGATGAGCTGATGCGCGTCGAGGTCGCGTATGAATTCGCGCGACAGCGCGGAGCGGTCCTGATCGACAACGACGATCGGCACATCGGTTTCGGTCTTGTTCCAATACACGGAACCGTACATGAGCGGATACAACAGAGGGGCCACAAGCACGATCATGCGGATGTTCATATCGCCGATGAGCGAGCGCATTTCGCGCACGAACACGGCGGCGAAGCCGGTCAGTTTGCGTTTCATGCGACAGCCTCCTTCTTCACGTCTGCTGCCGTGAGCAGACGGATCTGTCGGCGTATCGCGAACATCGAGACGGCCATCGAGATGAATAAAAATGCGGAGAGGTGAAGCAGTTCGGGAACGATATATGCGATCGGCGTATTCATCTGAGAAAGTTTTAAAAATGCATTGAGGAACGGCGTGAACGGCATCGTCTGCGCGTACCACGCGGGCAGAGCAGGCATCGCCCAAAGCGGAAATGTGAGTCCGCTGAATGCGAATGCCGGAGTGACGAGAAATACTGAAATCTCAGTCGCCTTCTGCTGATCCTGAAACAGACTCGACACGGCAAGCGCAAGAGCAAGCGATGCGGCCGTGAAGTAGAGAAGAAGGCCGAGGGCAAGCGCGAGCGAGCCGGCAATCTCGACGCCAAAGAGCGGGAAGATGATGCCAAGGATGCCGAGTGCCGTGGCCGAATGCAGCGCGAGATGAGGAAGCGCCTTCCCGAAATAGACAGCGCACACGCTGCCCTTGCCCGCTTCGACAAGTTCTGAAAACGTGCCATGCGTAAATTCGGAACTGATAATGAGCGCTCCGGCGACCATGATGACCATCTGCAGCACGACAGGCAGCAGCGGCGGAATGAGAAAATTCAAATAACTGTAATTCGGATTGTAGAGCACCTGCGTGTCGAGCCGGATCGGACTCACGATGTTCATCGCCTGCTCGTCGCTCATGCCCTTCGATTTCATTTTCTTCAGCACGACGCCGCCGGAGATTGTCTTGAGGATCGTCGCGGCATCCTTCAGGATCATGTTGCCGATGATGAGATTGAACGTGTTTTTCACGACAGTGACTGTCGAGTAGGAGCCGCCCTTCACGTCGGATTCGAACCTTCGCGGAATATAAAATCCCGCCTGAACTTTTCCCTGACGAATGAACTCGCTCATTTCGGCCATTGATCCGGCTTGCAGCACGACGCTCATCGAGCTTGTCGACTCAATGGAGCGGATCACGAGGCGAGACAGTTCCGAGCGATCGTCGTCGCAGACCGCCACCGGCAGATCGCGCACAAGCGCGTTCTTGTAGATGGACGCGAGGAGCACGAACAGCACGATGGGCAGTCCGATCGAGAGCAGCGAAAGTGTTTTCCGTTCAGTGATGCGTGTGAATTCCCTTCGCATCACGCGCACAATGGGTGACGAAGCATCGAGCATCATAACAAGGCCTTCGAAAAAAAATTTGATCACAATGCGATATTGACCGACATTCCGGGACGGAGTCCGGCAAGCGGCGATGTCGGGCGCAGCCTGATCTCGAATGTCTTGAGATCGAATTCGCCCTTTTGCCGTGTGGGACGCCACGACGCGTACTCGCCCATTGCGGCGATTGACGTGACTTCGAATTCGCACGTCAGGTTGCCGAGCGCGGGGACGGATCCTTTCATGCTCATGCCTTTTTTGATCCGTCCCATCTGGTCCTCGCGCACCTGCAGCGTGATCCAGATATCTGTCGGATCGAGGATGGTGAAGATCGGATAACCGGCGGCGGCCATTTCTCCCGCATCGACGATTCGTTTCGTGATTTCGCCGTTCGTCCGGCTGACGATGCGTGTCTCACCGTTGTATGCCATGGCTTCGTTGTACGCATTTTCGGCCTGATGGAAGAGCGACCGGGCGCCGTCGATCTCTTCGGGGCGCGCGCCGTTCATCACCATGTCGTATTTCGCCTTGGCCGCGTCCATCTGGTCGCGCGCAGCCTTGAACTGGAATTCGGCCTGATCGCGTTCCTGCGTGCTGATGAGACTGTCTTTGTACACCTTCTCGACGCGCTTCCAGGTTTTTTGCGCAAGTTCGAACTGCGACGTCGCCTGTTCGTAGAGCTTCTTCACCGCTTCCTTTTCCTCGGGACGGGCGCCGCGCTGTGCCATTGACATACGCGCACGCGCCGCGTCCATCGCACCGCGCGCCTGTTCGACCTTCGCGGCAACTTCCTTGCTTTCGAGCACGGCGAGGAGCTGGCCTTTCGTGACAACATCGCCTTCGCGTACGAGAACGGTGTCGATGCGGCCGGGTATCTTCGATGCCACATCGATCTCTGTGGCTTCGGCCATGCCGGTGATGATTGTCTCTTCGGGCGATGCGGCCTTCACGAGCAGAACGATCAGTGCAGTTGTAACGATGAGCGCGGGGACCGCCAGAATCATGTGATGCTTTTTCAGTTTCATTGCTCTTCTCCTTTTGCATTCCAGATTGTTAATACTTTTTCGGGTTCGCCGACGGCGGCATACAATTCAGTCATCGCCTTGTAATACTCGAAGAGCGATGTCTTGCTCTCGATGCGGTTCTTTTCGAGCACGAGCTGAGCATCGATGACATCGAGCGACGTGCCGAGCCCTGTTTCGAACCGGTTCTGCATGAGGCGCAGATTCTCTTCGGCAAGGCGGATATTTTTCCTGAGCCGGATGTACCGGCTGCGCGCGTTCGTCAGTTCGCGATAATTCTTGTTGACGAGCAGATCGATCTTCCGCTTCGTATCGGCTTCGAGATGTTCCACCTCGCGTTCGAGATGCACGGCCGATTCGAGTTTCGAATATTTTTTAAACCCGCTGAAGAGATTCACGCTCAGCTGCACGCCGACCGCCCACCGGGGCTCGAGGATCGAGAGATATTGGGGATACACTTCGTACTTCCCGAACGCCGCAATCTGCGGCAGGAATTCGGAACGCTGAACGTTGTAATTCTGCGCGGCCGCTTCACGCTTCTCGGCCAGCATCAGCAAGATGGGATGATGCGTCATCGCACCCGCCTCATACGTCGAGAGCGTATCGTCCGTCTTGCGGTACGACAGCGACTCCATCACGGTGACGGGTTCGTCGGGCTGCATGCCGATCGAGGCGCGAAGCGCGATGCGGGCAAGCTCGAGCCTGTTCGAATCGTCCATCAGATTCCGTTCCGCATCGGCCACGGCGACTTCGGCGCGCATCACCTGATGATTGGCGATGAGTCCTTCGGCGAACAATTTTTTCGCCTGCGTCTCGTGGCGCGTCATGCCGGCGAGCACTTCCTCCCTTGTCGCCACGACCTCAGTCAGCAGCACGACAGCGAGATAATTCGTGACGGTTTCCTGCACGATCTCATTGCGCGTCTTTTGAAGATCGTATTCGGCCGAGCGCAATTCGGACGACGCATACCGCTTTGCCGCAAGCAGCTTGCCGCCGAGAAACAGCGGCTGCGTCGCGACGAATGTGCCGGTCTTGTAATCCTGCGCCTTCACCTGCTCGACAAACAGCGGGAGTTTCTGGTCGAGGCCCTTGAAATTCGCCTCGGTCACGGCCGCGCGCTGCGCCGGTGTGAGGGCGGGCTTGCCCTGCAGGAGGTTATAGACATTCGCGAACTCGGTCTGCGTGCCGGCCTGCAACGTCATCATCGCCTGGCGCACCGGTTCAAGATCGATTTTAATCGGATCGTTCAGATGCGTGTAGCTTGCCGTAAAATTCAGCGAGGGCAGAAAATTGCCCCACGCTTCCTTGTTGCCGTATTCCTTCTGTTCAAGTCGTTCCTCATACTGGCCGATGCGTTCGTTCTTCTGAAGCGCCGATCGTATCGCCTCGTCGAGTGTGAGCGTCTGGGCCGGAGCCGCGTCCGATGCTATCAGGGCGAGCGCCGCACCGAGTGCGAGACGCCGGATGTTTCTCAAGTTCATGAGCGTTGTTCCCTTTTTCTTGTTGACGATGCCATTCACTGCGTGGAGCGTTTTTTTTTCAGTGTGACCAATTTCTGATCCGAAAAACCGGATCAGCGGTGTGCGTGTGCAGCGGCATGCTGCATGATGCCGTTCTTGATGATGAATTTCAGATTCTGCCGCAGCTTGTTCAACGGAAATCCCTCGGGATCCATCGTCCACTGCTGAAGCAGATGGCGGAATGCGCCGATGATATAGTGTCGGAAGATCTTGATGTCGACGTTTGCATTGAAGATGTGCCTCGCGACGCCTTCTCGGACGATCTGCTCGCATGAGTCGAGAAATGCGTCGTAGAGCGCCTTGACGCGACCCGCGCCCTTCATCATGAACTGATGATGCTCGTTCACGAAAATGATGGCGAGAGACGGATTGGCGGTGAAGATATCGAACACCTGATCGATGATGAGTTCGAGCTTCTCGACCGGCTGGAGGTCCGTCCGATGGATAAGCTGCCGGACCTCATCCGCCAGCTGCTCCCAGAGCTGCTCCAGAATCACGACGATGATCGCCTCCTTGTTCGGATAATAGCGATAGATGCTGCCGGTGGCGACGCCGGCGAGTTCCGCGATCTTTGCGATTTTGGCGGTGTGGTATCCGTCATCTGCAAAGACGCTGATGCCAGCCTGAAGAATCGCCTTGCGTTTGTTGAGATCGAGTGTGCGCATGGAATGCTCGTTGTTATAATGAATAATGATTCACTATTCATTATACGAAACACAGGGCCGATTGTCAAGTCCCTGACGCGAAAATTTTTTACATTCTCATCTTTTTTTTTCGTGTTCGGGACTCAAGTATTCCCGCCAGAGGCCGATAGTGATGATACAGGAGTGTCACTATGAATGTTGGAACTTCAGTCGGAAGCGCCTTGACGCAGACAGTGAACCAGGCCGATGCTGCAAAGCAGCAGCTCGGCACACAGTCTCTGCCCCATCACGCCTATCTCGAAAAACAGACGCAGCACAAGGTGCAAATGATCCTCGAACAGATCGTTCCAAAGGAGAAGCCGGAGCGCACCGTCAAGCGCGAGACGACGCCGAAAGAAAAACGTACGCTGCGCTACACGGTCAAAGGCAAGAAAGTGACCGCGATCCCTGAACCGAATATCGACACGACAGTGTAAATACACCCCGCCATCCTTCGGCAGTGTCTCCTCATCGATACACGCAGTGCGTGCGATTTTCGCCATCGTCATGCTTCATCCCCACACTCCGCCGCGCTCACACCCGGTTTTTTTCCAATCACCCCGACACATCGTATTCCCCCTATTTCGTCCGGTTTTCCCTTGATAATATCTTTATGGAACGTCACTGCCTTTTGATACACTGCTGATTGCCATTCCTCACGTGTCGGAGTATATTTCGTCCATCAACAACGCCAAAGGACGACACCTCATGATTCTGACATCGATTATCGCTGCACTTGTTCTCGGATATCTGATCTACACATTGATCAAGCCGGAGAACTTCTAACATGTTCACGCCACTCGACATCATACAGATCGCCGCATATGTCGCGGCGCTGATTGCACTCACTCCGCTGCTCGGACGCTTTTTCGCCACGGTGTTCAGCGGACAACGAACGGTGCTGCATCCTGTGTTCGGATGGATGGAGTCCATCACATACAAAATCTCGGGCATCGATCCCGGACGCGAAATGAATTGGAAAACGTACATGTGGTCGTTGTTCGCGTTCAATGCCGCGGGATTCATCGTCCTCTTTTTCATGCAGCTCTTTCAGGAGTCGCTGCCGATGAACGCCGCGCATCTGCCGAACGTGTCGTGGCATCTCGCATTCAACACGGCGGTCAGCTTCATGACGAATACAAACTGGCAATCGTACTCGGGCGAGGTCACATTGAGCAACTTCGTGCAAATGGCGGGACTCACTGTGCAGAATTTCGTGAGCGCCGCAACAGGCATCGCCGTGCTGCTTGCGCTCGCCCGGGGACTCAGTCGCCGCATGACTGATGAGATCGGAAATTTTTGGGTGGACCTTGTCCGCTCGACTGTGTACGTCCTGCTCCCGCTGAGCATTCTGCTTTCTGCCGTTTTGATCTCCGAGGGCGTCGTGCAGACATTCGCTTCGTCGGCAACGGCAACGACGCTGCAAGGCGCGACGCAGACCATACCGCTCGGTCCGGTCGCCTCCCAGATTGCGATCAAGCAGCTCGGCACGAACGGAGGCGGATTCTTCGGCGCCAACAGCGCCCATCCGTTCGAAAATCCGACACCGTTCACGAATTTTCTTGAGATGCTTTCGATTCTTCTCATCGCATCGGCGCTTGTCTATACGTACGGAATCCTCGTCAATGCCAAGCGGCATGCCTGGGTCGTCTGGGGGGTGATGCTCTTCCTCTTTCTTGCGGGCCTCGGCGTGTCGCTTTGGTCTGAATATCAACCCGATCCCGTCACCTCTGTCGCCGGAAACATGGAAGGCAAGGAGACACGCTTCGGTGTGACGAACAGCGTGCTCTGGTCTGTGGCGACGACCGATGCGTCGAACGGATCGGTCAATGCTATGCACGACAGCCTCTCGCCCCTTTCGGGCATGGTCGCGATGGTCAATATGAAACTCGGCGAAATCATCTTCGGCGGCGTCGGTTCCGGTCTCTATGGGATGATCGCATTCATCCTGCTCACCGTCTTCATCGCGGGATTGATGGTGGGACGGACGCCCGAGTATCTCGGAAAAAAAATCGAGGCGTACGAAGTAAAGATGGCGATGATCGCCATGATCCTCGTCAATGGGATCGTGCTCATTCTGACGGCCGCAGCGACGTCGTCCAATGCGGGATTGTCGTCGCTCAGCAACGCGGGACCGCATGGCTTTTCGCAGATCCTGTACGCGTTCACATCCGCGTCGAACAATAACGGCAGCGCATTCGCCGGACTGAATGCGAACACGCCATTCTATAATGTGACACTCGGCATCGCCATGCTGATCGGCCGCTTTGCGTTTATCGTGCCGATGCTTGCAATCGCCGGCAGTCTTGCCAAAAAGAAAATCACGCCGGCATCGTCCGGCACATTCCCCACGGACACGACGATGTTCGCCGTGCTCCTCGTCGGGACAATTCTCATCGTCGGCGCACTCACATATTTCCCGGCGTTGTCGCTTGGTCCGGTTATCGAACATCTCCTCATGATCAGCGGACGGACATTCTAATGAACTCACAAATGAACATGCGATCAAACCGCACTGCATTATCGTTTATGACGCGCGAGATCGCCATACAGGCGCTCATCGACTCGTTCAGGAAATTCAATCCGAAGGTACTCGCCAAAAATCCGGTGATGTTCATCGTCGCGATCGGCTCGCTCATGACGACATACATTGTGTGCGCCGAAATTGCAGCCGGCGTCGTCTCCGCCTTCAACATCCAGGTCATGGCATGGCTGTGGTTCACTGTGCTCTTTGCCAATTTCGCCGAGGCGATCGCCGAAGGCCGAGGCAAGGCCCAGGCCGAATCGCTCAGGAAGAACCGGTCGATGCTCACGGCACGCAAGCTTGACGGAACGACGGAACAAACAGTCTCCGCAACGCTCCTGAAAAAAGGCGATACAGTCGTCTGCGAAACCGGCGATCTCATTCCCGCCGACGGCATCATCATCGAAGGCATCGCGAGTGTCGACGAGTCTGCCATCACCGGCGAATCGGCGCCCGTGATACGCGAAAGCGGCGACAACAGAAGCGCCGTCACTGGCGGCACGAAAGTGCTGAGCGACCGCATCGTTATCCGCGTCGTGTCGGAACCCGGCAGTTCATTCCTCGACCGGATCATCTCGCTCGTCGAGGGATCGAAGCGGCAGAAAACACCGAACGAGATCGCACTGACGATTCTGCTGTCGGCATTCACAATCATCTTCCTGTTCGCGGTGGGATCGCTGCCATCATTCGTTAACTATGCCAGGAGCGCATCCCCGTTTCCGGGAACGGATTTCATGACCGTCCCCGTGCTTGTGGCGCTGCTCGTGTGCCTCATCCCGACAACGATCGGCGGATTGCTGAGCGCGATCGGCATCAGCGGCATGGACCGGCTCATCCGTCAGAATGTGATCGCAACGAGTGGCCGCGCAGCCGAAGCGGCCGGCGACGTCGATGTACTGTTGCTTGACAAGACAGGCACGATCACACTCGGCAACAGGATGGCGACTGAATTCATTCCGGCGCCCGGCATCTCGCATGAGCGGTTGGCCGACGCGGCTCAGCTCTCCTCTCTCGCCGATGAGACGCCGGAAGGACGTTCGATCGTCGTGTTGGCGAAAGAAAAATACGGCCTGCGCGGACGCCATGTATCCGAGATCGCCGGACAGTTCATTCAATTTTCCGCGCAGACAAGCATCAGCGGCGTGGATATCCCTTGCGTCGAGGACCAGCCGCAACGCATCATTCGCAAGGGCTCGTCTGAGGCGATCAGGAAACTGGTAACGCTGCAGGGCTCAGCATTCCCGAAGGAAGTGCTCACGGCAGTTGACGAGATTGCGCGCAAAGGGTCCACACCGCTCGTCGTCTGCGAGAACACCGATGTGCTTGGAGTGATCGAATTAAAGGATATTGTCAAGGGCGGCATCAAGGAACGCTTCAGTCAGCTGCGCGCCATGGGAATTCGCACGATCATGATCACCGGCGATAATCCTCTGACCGCCGCCGCGATCGCAGCGGAGGCCGGTGTCGACGACTTCATCGCTGAAGCGAAACCCGAAGACAAGCTGAACCGGATTCGCGAGGAGCAGTCGCAGGGCAGACTCGTCGGAATGATCGGCGACGGAACGAACGACGCTCCGGCGCTCGCGCAAGCCGACGTCGGCATCGCCATGAATTCGGGCACACAGGCGGCGCGTGAGGCCGGGAACATGGTCGATCTCGACAGCAATCCCACGAAGCTGATCGAAGTTGTTGAAACCGGAAAGAAACTCCTCATGACGCGCGGATCGCTCACGACGTTCAGCATCGCCAATGACGTCGCAAAATATTTCGCGATCATTCCCGCTCTGGCCGGATCGCTCTATGCCGCCGCACCTGGCGCTGGACCGCTCGCCGCGCTGAATATCATGCACCTCGCGTCGCCCGAAAGCGCGATCCTGAGCGCGGTCATCTTCAACGCACTTGTCATCATCGCGCTTATCCCGCTTGCGTTGCGCGGCGTGAAATATCGTCCGGAAGGCGCCACAATCGTGCTGCGCCGAAATCTTCTGATCTACGGAGCAGGCGGCATTATTATTCCTTTCATCGGCATCAAGATCATCGACATCATCGTTGCATTCCTGGGACTCATATGAAACAGAACATCGCAATTGCAATCAGGCTTCTCTGTGTGCTGACACTCATGACCGGATTCCTCTATCCCCTCATGATGACACTCTTCGCATCGGCCGTCTTCCCAAGCAAAGCAGGCGGCAGTCTCATCGAGCGGCATGGCACAACGGTAGGCTCCGGGCTGATCGGCCAGCTGACCGATTCATCCGTTTATTTTCACAATCGTCCCTCGGCCGCGGCATATACCACGCTGCCATCCGGAGCTTCGAATGCCTCGCCCACGAATCAAACTCTGCAGGATTCCATGGCAGCGCGAAGAAAACGGTTTACGACTGAAAATGGAATCGGTCCCGGCACTTCCGTGCCCCTTGAGATGATCAGCGCATCCGCGAGCGGGCTCGATCCGCATATCAGTCCAGACGCGGCATTGCTGCAGGTTGACCGAGTGGCAAAGGCGCGCGGATTCGATTCGCTGCAGAGAAGATCACTCGAGCTCCTGGTGCGCAGTCACATCGAACCGCCGCAGTTCGGATTCCTTGGTCAGGCGCGCGTGAACGTGCTTCAATTGAATCTTGCGATCGATATGGAAAAAGGATTCGCCGCCTCACGGCGCCCTTGATATTGGAACAGATTTTTATGACAATGTACCAAATCAGCCGATAGTCTATGAACATCGCACACTCAGATCATGAACGTCCCGATCCCGACGCCCTGCTTCAACGCATCAATCGCGAGGCGGAGAAAGAGCGGAAGGGCAAGCTGAAGATCTTTCTCGGCATGTGCGCCGGAACGGGCAAGACGTACGAAATGCTCAAAGCGGCGCATGAGCTCGTGAATAAGCAGATCGATGTCGTCATCGGGTATGTCGAGACGCATGGCCGCCGCGAAACGGAGGCCCTTGCCACCGGCCTTCCTCTCATCCCGCGCAAGCGTCAGGAGTACCGCGGCGCGCCGCTCGAGGAGATGGATCTTGATGCGATCATTGCGCGCCGGCCGACTGTCGTGCTTGTCGACGAACTCGCCCACACGAACGCTCCGGGAAGCCGCCACACAAAGCGGTATAACGACGTCATCGAGCTGCTCGACAACGGCATCGACGTTTACACGGCGCTCAACATACAGCATCTGGAGAGCCGCGCCGACACGGTTGCACAGATCACGGGTACGGCAATTCGCGAGACGGTTCCGGACTCGATCGTCGAAATGGCGGATGAGGTGGAGTTGATCGACATTTCGCCCGAGGAATTGTTGAAGCGCCTCGCTGAAGGGAAAGTCTATACGTCGGACCGATCTCAGGCGGCCGTGCAGAATTTTTTCCGCAAGGGCAATCTCACCGCACTGCGCGAGATGGCGCTGCGTCTCACGGCCGAACGCGTTGACCAGCAGCTGCGCGATTATATGCAGACCGAACAGATCGCGGGTCCCTGGAAATCGGGGCAGCGTCTCATGGTCGCAATCAGCAGCAATCCCCACTCTGAAGAGCTCATTCGTTGGGCCCGCCGCATGTCGTATTCGATGGGGGCATCGTGGATTGTGGTCTATGTCGAAACGTCGGCGGCACTGGACGGCGCATCGCGCGATCAGCTCGCCAGGAATATCAAATTGGCGCGTGAGCTCGGAGCGGAAGTCATTTCCACATCGGATGAAAATATCGTGAGCGCGTTGTTGCGAGTCGCGCGGCAGCACAACATTTCGCAATTGATTATCGGCAAATCGGGCGGACGAAGATTTTTGTGGAAGAAAAATCTTCTCGACGATCTCATCGCGCACAGCGGAGGAATCGACATCTACGTAGTCGGCGCCGACACGCAGTCAGCGCGTCCCATGCGATTATTTTCGATTCCCGAAACACACTCGGGCATCGGACAGTATGCGCTTGCCGCCGGGATCATCATCGCAGTCGTGACGTTCTGTGCCGTCTTCCTGGGCGGAGTGTCATACCACGGCATCGCCATGGTGCTCCTCCTGACAGTCTCGGCCATGCCGTTGATGTTCAGTTCGGGACCCGTGATCACCGCGGCGCTCCTGAGCGCGCTGTGCTGGGATTTTTTCTTCATCCCTCCGAAATATACCATGTGGATCGCGCTGCTTGAAGACAGACTGATGCTGCTCACTTATTTCAGCGTCGCCACCGTGACGAGTGTGTTGTCGACACGCATCCGCGCGCAGGAGAAAGCAGTCAGGCAGCGCGAAGATCGCGCGATCGCGTTGTACGGACTGACGAAAGAACTGGCAGCCGCACAGACGCGCGACGAAGTGATGCGTGTGTCGATCGTGAATGTGAAGAAGTATTTTTCGGCCGATGTGATCGCATTTTTGAGCGATGCGGACGGTGAAATCTCGCCGACACCGCACATCGCAAGCACATTCGCGATCGACCAGAAGGAATTCAGCGTGGCGGCCTGGACGTACTGGAACGAAAAGAAAGCGGGCGCGGGAACCGAGACGCTCCCCTTCGCCCAGGCAACGTACTTCCCGCTGTCGGGTCCGCGCTATCCGCTCGGCGTCATCGGCGTGAGAATGGATAAGGAAATCAAACTGTCGATCGACCAGGAGGTGTTTCTCGATAATTTCATCCGCCAGATTGCCTCCGCGATGGAACGGGAGTTCCTCAACGAAATGGCGAAGGAGTCGATCGCTGTCGAGGAGTCGCAAAAATTATACAAGACGTTATTCAACTCGATCTCGCACGAACTCCGCACGCCGATCACGTCCATCATGACGGCGGCGGAAAATCTTCAGAACGAAAAGCTCGCCGCCGATGAGATGACGCGCAGGGAACTCTCCGGTGAAATCCATTTGGCCGCCGAACGGCTGAATCGCATTGCGGAGAATCTTCTTGATATGACGCGGATCGAATCGGGGCTCATCCGTCCGAACATTGATTGGTGCGACATCCACGATGTTGTGAATACGGCCCTTGCTCGTCTGTCCACTGAATTGTCCCGCCATCGTGTGGAAGTCTCGATCCCGCAGACACTGCCACTGGTGAAGCTCGATTCCGGATTGATCGAACAGGTGCTCATCAACCTGTTGTTCAACGCCTCGGTGTATACGCCCGCGGGTTCCCGCATCACGATCAACGCATGCATCGACTCGAACGATCTTGAATTTGTCGTGGCAGACAACGGTCCGGGCTTCCCCGTCGCATCGATCCCTCTCCTGTTCGAAAAATTCTATCGGATTCCGGGAACGAAGACCGGGGGCACGGGACTCGGACTCTCGATTGCAAAGGGATTCATCGAGGCGCACAAGGGAACCATCGAAGCGGCCAATCTCAGTCCGTCGGGCGCCTCATTCACGATTCGAATCCCGTCGATCATCCAACAACAATCAGACCGGGAACGGACGCCATGAGCACGGAGCCATTGATATTGGTCGTCGACGACGAACAACAGATTCGCCGTCTGCTGCAAATGACACTCGAATCGAACGGATATCGCGTGGTCCTCGCCGAAACGGGGAAAGACGGATTGACGCAGGCATCGATGCAGATGCCCGATCTCATCATTCTCGATCTGGGACTGCCCGACATCGAAGGGTGCGACGTGCTGAAGCAGCTGCGCGAATGGTCGACGATTCCGGTCGTGATCCTCTCTGCGCGGAACGCCGAGGACGGCATCATCGCCTGCATCGATGCCGGCGCCGACGATTATCTCGTGAAACCGTTCAGGACCGGAGAGCTGCTTGCCCGGCTGCGCATGGCAATGCGTCACAATCAATCCCCTCACGTCGAACCCGTATACACATTCGGCGATCTTCACATCGACCTCTCGTCGCGAACCGTCACGCTCAGCGGCGAGCCGGTGAAACTCACATCGACCGAATATTCGATTCTTGCGCTGTTCGTGCAGAACGCCGGGCGAGTGCTCACGCATAATTTTATTCTTCAGAAAATCTGGGGCCCTGCATTCGACGAAGAGCGGCAGTATCTGCGTGTCTACATCGCCCAGCTCCGTAAAAAAATCGAAGCCGATCCGGCTCTTCCCCGGCGCATCGTCACGGAATCGAGAATCGGATATAGATTCGCATCCGCATCATAAAGAACAACGCCTGTACACATCAGGGCGCCGAGTGTGCGCATCCTTCGGCGCTTGCCGTGCCGGATCCCATGAATTGTGTTTTCTTCTTTCATGAGTAGTGTCCCCTTCTCAATCTCCGTGGTTCTTTATCTTTTTTTAATACTTTAGACCGATCATTTGATAGTTCCTGAATTTACATTCCCGTCTTCAATCGTCACATTGCATACACACAATCACCATGATGAGTATTTACCGAGACGACAATGTATGCGATGTTGACACAATGGGTCGGATCCCTGCGATCGAAGGCCGCCGCATCCGGATTGATCAGGCCGCTGCACGAGATGGATGTTGCATGGCGAGAAAGCAAGGCGCTCGACTATATCCACAGTGTGCTGGACGATTTCCGGAGCGTCGATGCAATTGTTGGTTGGTCCGTTCAACTCCGGGATAATCTTGTTCCTAATTCCTACCTGACAATCGTGATCGTCACGACAGCCGCTGCCTCACGGACATCACGATTCCAGGTGATGCGATCGCTCAGAGATGTCAATGCAAGATTCCGAACGAATATTACCGCCCGCTTCACTGACGAACACGCAGCGTCGATTGAATCAACCGCGCCTCTCGAGGCCGCAGCGCACGTGGGGTAAAAAAAAACCTCGCCGTGTGAACGACGAGGTTGTTCTCCCCGCTTGCCCCTGCCGTTTGATCAGCAAGGGTATTCTCCGCATCGAGTGTATGATCGTCAGGTGATCGTTGTGTTAATGTTTATTTCACCTTCACATCAATCACCTTCTGCTTGGCTTCTTCAGTCTTAGGAAGCGAAAGGGTCAGCAGTCCGTCGGCATATTTGCATTCGATTGCGTCGGCTTTGATCGGTCCCGGTATTGCAATCGACCGTTCGAACGATCCGAACGAACGCTCCATGCGATAGAAGTTGCCCTCCCTCTTTTCCTCCTCGATCTTCTTCTCGCCTGCGATTGTCACGATGTTGTTGTTCATCGTCACCTTCACATCTTCCTTCTTCAAACCGGGAAGCTCCGCCTTGATCACATACGTATCCTTCGTTTCGGACACATCAACCATGGGCGCGAACGCTTCCGAACCGCCGAAGCGTCCTTCATCGAACACATCGCCGTGGAAGAAATTATCGAGCATGCGATTCATTTCGCGCTGGAACGAATGAAGACTGCGCGCGACAGGAAAGTCGCGGTTCCACACATCCAGCTCACCAGCCGGATTTCTTTTCATGAGTGCCATACGATCCTCCTTGTAATGAATTGGTCTGTGAATTATTGTATTGAAATTGAACGCGGTAAAAAATGCTGTTTCTTATTCAGCGTGATTGTGAGCACGCCCAGTTCATACGCCGCATCGATGGCCTGCTGGTCCACATCCTCGGCGAGCGAAAACTTCCTGTGATATTCGATCGGGAGCGAATCATCGAGCAACAGCGTCGCATCTTTTTCGAAATAGGCGCTGACTGTCACTTCAACTGTCAGCACGCCCTCTTCAATCTGCGCCTTGATCTTGTCTTTCGCTGCGCCTGGCATGTCCAAACGGACGACATATGACTGTGGAAGTTCCTGGATATCGGCCGACGGCGCGATCCGCCGCACTGCAGGCCGTGTCTGATTGTTCTCCATACGAGTTCTCTCCTTTCACTTACTGGATGACAATTGCCTTGGGTTTCGCAGCTTCAGTTTTCGGAAGCTGTATGCGTAAAATTCCGTCGGTGTATTCCGCACTCACGCGCGATGCATCGACCTCGTACGGAAGCTTGAACGTCCGCTCAAACGGCCCATACTGGATTTCCTGCCGCACGTATGCGCCTCCCTCCTTCTGTTCCGGTATCTTCCGCTCGCCGCTGATCGTGAGCAGGTCGTCTTGCAGATGGATTTTAATTTCGTTCTTCGGCACGCCGGGAACTTCGGCCACCACATGAAGCGTGTCCTTGATATCGGCGATGTTCACGTACGGGTATGCTTCTGTCTGCGGGGCAAATCCACGCCAGAGCATATCCGGCAGCATTCGGCTTCTGTCGAACAACACTTCGAGTGGGGAAACTGTGATCGGCGTCGATTCAAATCGTACAAGCATGGCAAACTCCTTTTAATTTTTTAAGTTGTGTATTTGCTGTGTCGGTTACGTGATATAGTTTTTCAAAAGGCGTGCCAACTTTAAATTCCCCGAATTTATAAAATTTTTCGATTGTTGATTCCGACCGTTGCATTGCGCTCGTCAATTTGTCACGGTCCCTGCCAGAATGCATCGTCTTTGCTGAAAAATTGGCAATGCGGTGTGACAATTTTGCAATAAAAAAAGGCCCTCTGCGAACAAGCAGAGAGCCTCAATTGAACAATTCAGCAGATTGCAATAACAGATATACGCGTTAATCAAGCGTTTCCAAATATCGCTCCGCGTCGATCGCCGCCATACACCCCGACCCGGCCGCGGTAACGGCCTGTCTGTAATAGGAATCCGCCACATCGCCGGCGGCGAAGACGCCATCGATGTTCGTGCGCGTCGATCCGGGCTTCACGATCAGGTATTCCTTGTCGTCCATGTCCAGGACGCCGCGGAAGAGCTTCGTGTTCGGCTGATGCCCGATCGCCACGAAGAGGCCGTCTGTCTGAACGTCCGTTATTGCACCGGTCTTCACGTTCTTCAATTTCAGTCCGGTCACGAATTTCCGACCCTCCTCGTTCTTTCCCAGCACCTCGTCGACGACAGTATCCCAAATGACGCTCACCTTCGGATTCTTCAGGGCGCGTTCCTGCATGATCTTCGATCCGCGGAACTCATCGCGTCTGTGCACGATCGTAACCTTTGAGGCGAAGCGTGTGAGGAATGTGGCCTCTTCAAGCGCCGTGTCTCCTCCGCCCACCACATACACTTCCTTGCCGCGATAAAAAAATCCGTCGCAGGTGGCGCATGCGCTCACACCGTATCCCATATATTCAGCTTCCGATCCGATGTTGAGCAGCTTTGCCGAGGCGCCCGTGGCAACGATCACGGCCGATGCCGTATACTGCTCGTCGTCGGCGATAACCTTGAAGGGCCGGGACGAGAAATCGACGGAGGTGACTTCCTTGAAGAACGATTCGGCTCCGAACTTCAGCGCCTGCGCCCGCATCACTTCCATCATCTCGGGACCCATGATGCCGTTCGGAAAACCGGGATAGTTCTCGACTTCCGTGGTGATCGTGAGCTGCCCTCCCGGCTGCATGCCTTCAAAGATGATCGGAGAGAGATTTGCGCGTCCCGTATAGATGCCAGCCGTGAGTCCCGCCGGTCCGGAGCCGATGATGATGACATTTCGATGATTTGATTCCATGGTTTCCCTTAATGGAGTGATTGATTTATGCATGACTGTTTTTTTTCGCAATCCGCGCGTTGCGCACAAGGCCTGCCACTTTCGTCCGCTTGATCGGGCTCTTCGAAAATCGGCGCGAGAATTCTTCCTGAGTTATCGCGCCAAGCTCGTCCAGATTCGGAGCGATGTTCGCTTCACGCGGAAAAAATTCTTTCCGTTCGGTTTCGCGTGCAAACCGATTCCAGGGACACACATCCTGGCAGATATCGCATCCGTAGACCCACTGACCGAATTTTTCGGCAAGGCCGGGATCGATCTCTCCCCGGTGTTCGATCGTCTGATACGAAATGCATTTGGTTGCATCGACCATATACGGCTCCGTGATTGCAACCGTGGGACATGCATCGATGCATGCCGTGCAAGTGCCGCAGAGATCTTCCATCTGCTCGTCGTACTCGAGTTCGAGTGTCGTGATGATCACGGCAAGAAACACCCACGATCCGTATTCGCGCGTGATCAGATTCGTGTGCCTGCCCTGCCATCCGAGTCCCGCCCGAACCGCCCAGGCTTTTTCCATCACCGGTCCGGTATCCACATAGTACCGCCCCTCGGACTCGGGTGCTATCTGTTTGATGCGCTCAAAGAGCGATTCGATTCTTTTTGTCGTGTGCAGGTGATAGTCGTCGCCCCAGGCATACCGCGAGACCTTGCCGCAATCGGCATCCTGGCTGTGCTCGATGGGCGCATAATAGTTATCGGCAGTGACGATCACGCTCTTCGCGCCCGGCACGAGCAATCGCGGATCGGTGCGTTCATCGACCCGACGCTCCATCCACCTCATCGACGCATGATATCCGCGGCCGAGCCATTCGCGCAGGTGCGCGCGTTCAGCGTCGAGCGCATCGGCGCGCGCGATTCCCGCTTTCACAAATCCAAGCTCAAGCGCCCGTCGCTTTATGTGTTCACTGTTCGTCATCGATCGTCACGTACACATCGGATCCCTTCACTTCGATCGGAAATTTTTTCAGTCTCCCACTCGCATTCACGGGCGCTCCCGTGCAGAGATCGAACGACCAGCCATGCATCGGACAGGTAATGATTGTTCCCTCGACGAGACTCTCATGCAATTTCGATGCATGCTGATGAGGACAATAATTGCTCACGGCATACACCGTCCCCTCCACGCTGAACAGCGCGATCTCTTCTCCGGCCGCGTTGCGGAGAATGCCACGGCGGCCCTTTAACTCTTCAACACCGGCAATTCTGATTCGTGCCATCGTTCGCATTTAAAATAAAGAAAGCCGGTCCATCGAATGCGACGAACCGACTTCATTTACAAGTGGAACACGAGATTATTTGCGGAAGTGCGAATTCGCCGCGCTTAACTCTGTGAATGCGCGTTCCGGATGAATCTGTTTGGCGCGTTCGAGAAGAGCGTCTTCTGTTTCAACACGCGATTCATCGGGTACGCAGCAGTCAACAGGACATACCGAGGCGCATTGCTCCTGATCGAAGTGGCCGACGCATTCGGTGCATTTCTCGGGAACGATATAATAAAAATCATTCGACAAAGCGTCGGATGTTGTGCCGTTCAATTCGTACTGCGCGCCGCCGGCATAGATGGCTGTGTTCGGACATTCGGGCTCGCATGCACCGCAGTTGATGCATTCTTCTGTGATCTTTGTTGCCATGAGAAAGTCTCCTTAAACAAAAAAAAAGTAATGAGGGTTGAATCTGTCTGAAATTCGGATGGTCGGCGGTTCCTGCTTCCGGATCGCCTCAGATCGGACTTGATCGTCGTATTTCCTATGATAGTAAAAACAAGACCGAATATCAATACAGCGAGAAAAATATTACAGATATTTGTGGTCTACAATCGCCCCGTTCGCATCAAAGACATAGAGCAGCGGCGCGCCCGTCGGAATGTTCAGCTCAAGCACCTGCTCCTTCGTGAGGTCCTCGAGATACATGACGATCGAGCGAAGGCTGTTGCCGTGCGCCGCAATGATGATGTTTTTTCCGGCCAGGATCTCGGGAAGAATATGCTTTTCATAGTACGGAAGCGTTCGCGCAGCCGTGTCCTTGAGGCTCTCGCTGATGCCGTCCGGATTCAATTCAGTCTTGTCTGCCGGGGGCGGAACATCGTAGCTGCGGCGCCAGATCTTCACCTGCGCATCGCCGTATTTTTCGGCAGTTTCGGCCTTGTTCAGTCCCTGAAGCGCCCCGTAATGCCTCTCGTTCAGCGCCTGATCGTATTCGACCGGAATATTTGCCTGCCCTGTCGCCTCGAGGATCGCCTTCAGCGTATTGTTGGCGCGCTGCAGCACGGATGTGAATGCCTTGTCGAATTTATAGCCCTTGAGCTTCTCGCCGGCCGCGCGCGCTTCCTGTTCGCCCTTCGGGGACAGGGGCACATCGACCCATCCGGTAAAACGGTTTTCAAGATTCCATTGTGATTCGCCGTGGCGCACTAATACGAGATTTCCCATGATTCGTCCGATCCCTTTTTTTTGTGTTTGTGATTGTTGCGTGATCATATCAGCCGGAACGCACGTCCGGCCTGGCAGAGCGGTTTCCATGCCCAATGGGCATGAAGCGCCGATAAAATACTAAATCCGGCACAAATTTACAACTCTGCACAAATAATCTGCACGCGCGCCGCGCCCGCGTGTTATCGCTCGTTTTTTTTCAGCCGCCATTACGCGCCGCGTGTTATCGTTCGTTTTCTTTTCCGCACGGACTCAGTGGTGCGCCGCGATTCGTTTTATTTGATGTTGAAATATTTCGCCTGGGGATGATGCACGATGATCGCATCTGTCGACTGCTCGGGTTCGAGCATGAACTCCTCGGTCAGCTTCACTCCGATTTGCCCCGGATCGAGCAGCGCGAACAGTTTCACATGGTCCTCGAGATTCGGGCATGCCGCATATCCGAAACTGTATCGCGATCCCCGATATCCCTGACTGAAGAGACGTTTGATCTCGGGGGCATCCTGCGATGCGATGCCGAGCTCTTCGCGGATCTTTTTATGCCAAAGCTCGGCGAGCGCCTCAGTCGTTTCGACGCTCAATCCATGAAAGTAGAGATACTTTTTGTAATCGTTCGCCGCGAACAGCTTCGCCGAATAATCGGATGCCTCGCGGCCCATCGTCACCATATGAAATGCCACCACATCCATCCTGCCTGACGAGACAGAGGCGAAAAAATCGGCGAGGCAGAGAAAGCGATCGTCCGTCTGGCGCGGGAACGTGAATCGCGTGCGCTCTGTTTTTTTGTCGTCGCCGTAGATGATCAGATCGTCGCCCGACGACTGGCAAGGGAAATAGCCGTAGACGACTTTCGGTTTCAGCAGATGTTCTCGCTTGCACAATTCCTTCAATTCGCGCAGATCGGGATAGATCGACGTTTCGAGCTGCGTTCTGTATTCATCCTCGGTGCGCTTCCCCTTCCTCACCTGCCACTGTCCCTTGATCAGCGCCGACTCGTTGATGTACGGATAAATATCGTCGAGTGAAAGATCCGTCACCACCCGTGTTCCCCAGAACGGAGGTTCGGGAATTTCTTCGGCCGGTTTCACATGCGATGTGGTCGCTCCGGCCTTCGGCGCTGCCGCGGCTGCGCTCGATCCTCGTGTTTCCTCGTTGAGCGAAAGCGCGATCTTCGCTTCCGAACCCGTGAGCAACTCATCGCCGTCTACAGACGACGCGTCGGCTACCGCCGATATCCCGAACGTTCCGGCGCCTTCCGTCTTCAGTTTTTCCATGAAATGCAAACCGTCGAACGCATCGCCTGCATAACTGACGACGCCCTTGTAGATCGCCCGAAGATCATTTTCCACGTAGCGCCGCGTGAGCGCAGCGCCGCCAAGCACGATCGGCGGCATGAGGCCGCGTTCGTTCAACACCTCGAGATTTTCCTTCATCACGAGCGTCGACTTCACGAGGAGTCCGCTCATGCCGATCGCATCGGCATTCGTTTCCTCGAGCTTCTTGATGATGTTCTCGATTGGCTGCTTGATGCCGATATTGTGGACCGTATATCCGTTATTGGTGAGAATGATGTCCACCAGATTCTTGCCGATGTCATGCACATCACCCTTCACGGTTGCCAGCACCATCGATCCTTTGGACGTCGTCTCCGATTTTTCCATGTACTGCTCGAGATACGCCACTGCCGTCTTCATCACCTCGGCCGACTGCAGCACGAACGGCAGCTGCATCTCGCCGCGCCCAAAGAGGTCGCCCACGACCTTCATGCCGTCGAGCAGAATCGTGTTGATGATGTCCAGCGGCGTGTACGTCTTGAGCGCGGTCTCGAGATCCTCGTTGAGTCCCTGCTTGTCACCGTCGACGATTCTGCTTTTTAAAATCTCCTCAATCGTGCCGGCGCGTTCCTTCTTCTCCTCTTTCAGCGCGTGCTTCTTGTCGGCATAATGCGCCATGAGCTCCCTGAGCGGATCGAACACGCATCGATCGCCGTCGAATTTCCTCTCGTCGAAGATCAACTGGCGGCACAGCTCGCGTCCCTTCTCGTCGATTTTGTAGAGGGGCAGAATTTTTTGCGCATTCACGATCGCCATATCGAGACCGGCTTCGATCGCATAATGAAGAAACACTGAATTCAGCACGTGGCGCATGTGCGCGCCGAGTCCGAACGAGATGTTGCTCACGCCGAGCAGAGTCTTCACCTCGGGGAATTTTTTCTTGATCAGTCGTATGCCTTCGATCGTTTCGATGCCCGCCTTGCGGAACTCCTCTTCGCCCGAGCCGAGTGTGAACGTAAGCGTATCGAAGATGAGGTCATGCGGCTTCAGTCCATATGTGCCAATGACAAGATCGTAGATCCTCGAGGCGATCGCTGCTTTCTTTTCGGCGGTCTTTGCCATGCCCGCTTCATCGATCGTGAGCGCCACGACAGCCGCGCCGTACCGCTTGCAGAGCGGAACGATCGAATTGATGCGCTCCTCGCCGTCTTCCATGTTGACGGAGTTCACGATGCATTTTCCGGCAAACAATTGCAGCGCCTCTTCAATCACCGGTGTCTCGGTCGAATCGATCATGACCGGCAGGGCGACCTGCGTGTTGTATCGGAATGCCGCCTCGTGCATGTCGCGAACCTCGTCGCGCCCGACGTACGCCACGCAAAGATCGAGGATGTGCGCTCCTTCCTTCACCTGTTCCTTGCCGATGTTGACGATCGAATCGTAATCTTCGGCCTGAAGCAGCTCACGGAATTTCTTCGAGCCGTTCGCATTCGCCCGCTCGCCGACAATCACCGGAGCGGGATTGACATAGAATGGGGATGTGGAATACATACAGGATGCGGACGGCGTGAACTCGACAGTGCGCTTGCGGGGAGACAGTGTGCCGACCGATTCAACGAGCGCGCGCAGATGTTCGGGCCGCGTACCGCAGCATCCGCCCACGACGCTCACGCCAAGGTCCTTCACGAAATGTTTCAGATAGCCCGAAAAATCTTCGGGCGACAGATGATAATGCGCATGACCGCCGACGTTTTCGGGCAGGCCCGCATTCGGAATGCATGAAACCGGGATCGGCGAGTTCGAGCAGAGGTAGCGGATGTTCTCCGACATTTCCTTCGGTCCGGTGGCGCAGTTCATGCCGATCACGCTGATATCGAACGGCTCGAGCGCCGTGAGCGCCGCGGCGACCTCTGTGCCCATGAGCATGGTTCCGGTCTGCTCGATCGTCACCGATGCCACGACAGGAAGCTTTACTTTCTTGTCCCTAAAGCATTGAAAAACAGCGCTTAAACATGCTTTCGTCTGAAGGATATCCTGGCATGTTTCAACCATCAACAGATCGACTCCGCCGTCGATCAGACCGGATACCTGGAGATAATAACTGGCACTCATTTCTTTGAACGAGATATGTCCGAGCGACGGAAGTTTTGTGGTGGGTCCGATCGACCCGGCCACGTAGCGCACATGTCCCGGCTTCGAAAAATCGCGCGCGACCTTTTTTGCAAGCTGTGCCGATTTCACATTCAACTCGTATGCCCGGTCCTGAAGAATGTATTCCGCAAGCACAATGGGAGCCGAACCGAATGAATCGGTTTCGATCACGTCAACGCCTGCCGTCAGGAAGTCGGCATGGACTTTTTCAATGGCCGAAGGTTTTGTGATCAGAAGGTATTCATTGCATCCGTTGTACTGTTCGCCGCCGAAATCATCCGCGGTGAGATGTTGCGTCTGGATATTTGTTCCCATCGCCCCGTCGAAGACGATGATCTTTTCGTTCAGTGTTTCAAGAAATGATTTCATATGCCCCGTTAAGTTATGAATCCTGATTCGCCGCCATGAGCAGCACTGTGGCGGCAGACGAGCCGGCGTCAGACGATCGTTCGTTTCGCCTCTTCGTATCCGCGTATGATTCGTTCAATCACTTCCGCTGCCGGAAGAATTTCCCTGACGAGGCCGGCGCTCTGTCCCATCTCGAATTCACCCTCCTCCCAATTGCCCTCGAAGATGCCAAGACGTTCCCTCCCCTTGCCGTTCAGTGTGCGGAGTTCGTCCTTCGACGATCCGGCGGCTTCCGCCTCGAGCACCTTCAGCGCGAACGGCGTCTTGAGCATGCGAAGCGGAGAGAGTTTCTTGAATGCGAGGACTGTTGCCCCGTCGTCGGCGTCGATGACGGCGTGTTTGTAGCGTTCGTGCGCCGACGATTCGACGGCCGCAGCGAACGCCGTGCCGATCTGCACGCCTTCGGCGCCGAGCACCATTGCGGCAAGCATCTGCCTGCCGTCTGCAATGCCTCCGGCCGCGATTACGGGAATCTTCACCGCGTCGACAACCTGAGGCACAAGCGAGAGCGTCGTGATCTCGTCGAATCCGTTGTGTCCCCCGGCTTCGAATCCCTCCGCCACAATTGCATCGCATCCCGCGGCTTCGGCCTTCTTCGCATGCTTTACGGCCGCAACCACGTGTACGACAGTCATTCCTTTTTCTTTCAACCGGGGCGCGAACACCGCCGGATTTCCGGATGACGTGAAGATGATCTTCACTCCTTCTTCAACGATCACCGAAAGCAGCTCTTCCACATCACCGCGCGTGAGCGGCAGATTCACTCCCCACGGTTTCGAGGTGGCGGAAGTCATCTTTCGCAGATGTTCGCGCAGCAGTTCCGGTTTCATCGAACCCGCACCGATCAATCCCAATCCGCCTGCATTCGAGACGGCCGCCGCAAGCTTCCATCCCGAGACCCATACCATTCCCGCCTGATTCAACGGATAGTCAATTCCAAACAGTTCAGTAATCCGCGTACGTATCGCCATATTCTTCCATCGATAATAAAAAAAAAATGCGGCGCAGGCCGCAACACCATTAAGAAGACGCGAGCCGGTACGAGCCTCGACATCCTGTACATCGTCCGACTGTCAATTGTTACGGAACGATGCTTTGTCTGCTTCGCTGATAGGTTCAAACGGGACGAACGCGACTCCGTAAAACGTCGTCCCGCTGCGTTTCGGGATCAGCTTCACAATATGACTGCTCACCGCACGGCTGCTGATGAGATGTTGGGACCGGAGCAGTCCCGAGCGAACCACGGTCGATCCCGCATCGTCGAGGCGGATATCTGATCCCCAGAGTCCGGCCTCAATCGGACTGCCATCAACTGTCACAGCGACTGTATCGACGCCGTTTTCATTTCCTATGACGATGCCCACATCGTTGCCCGTGTACGAAAACAACAGATAGCCGGGACTTTCGCCCGCAAACGCAAATGATGTGCGCCCCGCAATCCAGACACCCTCGGCGTAAAATTTTCCATCCACATAGACCTCGGGATCGTGATATTCGGCAGGCAGCTCGGGACTGTATCCCTCGCTGTTGCCGAGCGATCCTCGTATGTATCCGAGATCGAAATCAGGAGTGATCATCCCGACAGAAAAATCGCGCGACGGATAGTCGGTGTATTCAACGAACGGCAGCTCGCCGAAATATCCAGCCTGGCGCATCAGATACTGAACCGAGCGTTCGAGGCGCGAGATCGATCCTTTCGGTTCCTGCGTGTCGTAGATGTCGCCAGACGGTGCGATCAGGACAACGATCGGAAGCGGTCCGATACGGTACGAATCGGCGATGCGATGCTCATCGTCCGCCACAATCGGAAATTTGATGCCGTACGATTTGATGATCTCTTCCTTTTTCACCGGATCGCGGATCAGGGCATATTCGGAGACCTGCACGCCGATGACTCTCAATCCGATCGATCCGTACTGCTCGTGCAGACGATTGATATGCTTCAGAATGCGAAGCGAACTGATCGAAGTGTGATCCCAGAAAAACAACAGCACCACATCGCCCTGCATCGAGCGCAGTGTGAGCGGTTTGCTGTTAAACCAGAAGCTGCCGTACAACTCGGGCGCCCTGCGGTCATTTTCTATGTGGCGTGAGAGTAACATAGTGTAACATAATGAAATTGCGCGGTGAACGCAACTCCCGTCATGCGCGCCGCAGCACACGCACACACACGTGACCACACAGAGCACATCCTGTGGCATAGCCGACGCATCCGAAATCATTTCAACCGGTCGATCACCACGACGAATTCGCCCTTCCTCTCTTCAGCCGAGAGTTTTTGATAGAGCGAGACTGCGGTGCCGTGGAAAATTTCCTCACCCGGAAGCGTCAGATCGAACGCCACGCAGAGTTTCCGTTCCGTGCCGAACACGTCGGCGATGTCTTTCAGGAGCGCGAGAAGCCTGTACGGCGTGTCCATCAGTACGATCGTGCGGCGTTCACGTCTGAGCTGTTCCAGCTCTGCAAGCCGTCGCGGGCGCTTCGGCGACAGCCATCCGTAATAAATGAACTGATCGATCGAGAAACCCGAGACCGTGAGCGCCGGCATCAGCGACGAGGCGCCGGGAATCGGCACGACCCTGATCTTCAGTTCGACCGCCTTGCGCACAAGCAGCTGTCCCGGATCTGAAAACACTGGCGTGCCGCAGTCGGAAATCACGGCGACGTTCTTTCCCGTTTTTAAAAAATCAAGGATGTGGAATGTTGCGGCCTGCTCGTTGTGCTCGTTGAGGCTTTCGACCGGCTTTTCGATGCCGAGATGGCGAAGGAGCCTGTTGCCCTCCTTGCGCTCTTCATAGACAACGACGTCGACCGATTTCAACACATCGACTGCTCTGAAAGTAATATCTGCATAGTTGCCGATCGGCGTTGCGACCAGATATAAGATACCTGTTTGATCCATACTCAGGATAATGATGAAAAAAAAGGCCGGTACGGTTCACCGGGCCGTTACAGTGTTGTCTCCGACGGCTGCGATCCGGCATCCGCATCCTCCTCCTGTATTCCGTTTGCCCGACGCTTTTTTTCCCATTCGGTCACAAGCGTGATGATGATCGATGCCAGCGGAATAGCGATCAGGAATCCGAGAAAGCCGAAAAAATATCCGAATACGAACAACGAAAGGATCAGAATGACCGGATGGAGACCCAGTTTGCTGCCGATGATCTTGGGCGCAAGCACGTAGGTTTCAATGACGTGAAGCGAGGAGACGACTCCCATGCCAAGCAGCATGTGCAGCAAAACCTGATCCGGCTCCAGCGTGCTTGCAACGGTGGTGATGGCAAGCATTGTCAGGAATCCGAAATACGGAATGAACGAAAGAAATCCGGACATCAATCCCAGCACCATCGAATATGGAATGCCGATCAGCCAGAAGAGCGTGCTGACCGTGATGCCATCGAAGATCGCGATGATCATCGCCCCGCGCAGATAGCGGCCGAGGATGTCTTCGATGTACGAGTAATACACGACGGCCTTCTCGCGATGCGCGCGGGGAATGAGCATCTTGACGCGATGCTTCATCAACGGAAAATCCTTCAGCATGAAAAATGTGAGGAACGGAATGATGACGATATTCACGATGCCGGTGAGCACCGCGCTGAATTCGCTCACGAGGCCGAACGCGCCCTGCAGGATCGCCTTCAGCACATCCTGCACGCGAGGAGCGATTGTATCTGTGAGGAATTGGTGCAGCTGTCCGTTCGAAACGCCGAATCGGTGCAGTGTCCGGAACATGCTCCCGTTCAGCAGCCAGTTCGAAAATTGCGACGTGATCGCGCTGAACGTCTGGAGAATCGAGCCTAACTGCTGGATGATCATCGGCACGATCCCGATGAGCAGCAGCACGATGATCGCAAGCGCGCAGATGATGATGAACAGCGTCGATGCCCAACGCGGGATGTTCCGTTTTTCCAGCCGGGAAACGATCGGGTGCAGCAAATATGAAAGCAGCAGTGCAATGACGAAGGGGGCAAGCACCATTTGGAGCGTTTTCACAAGCCAGATCGCAAAGATGATCGATGCGAAGATGATGATATTTTTTATTGCGGGGATCGTGCGCAACGGCGACAGGATCACAACAAGAGCGATGATCAGCACCATCGGCGACCAGATCATCTGTGTCGCATAGAGCAATACGTACAGCACTCCGAGTCCCGCGATCGTCAGCGCAAATTCAATCGATGAAATTTTAGGAATCGGATGTCCCGGGCCGTCGTCCCGTATGCCGCGATCGTTCATCATCATTCCTGTCCGGATATTCGAGAATCTGTGTGAGCGTTACACGCCTGTGTGACCAAATCCGCCCGCCCCGCGTTTGGTTTCTTCAAGCGAATCGCTGACTTCCCACGATACGCGCGCGTACCGTGCGATCACCATCTGTGCGATTCTGTCGCCTCGATTCACAGTGAAGCCGGCATGTCCAAAATTTGTCAGTATGATCTTCACCTCGCCCCGGTAATCGGAATCGATCGTACCGGGGGCATTGAGAATTCCGATATTCGATTTGATCGCGAGTCCGGACCGCGGCCGGATCTGCGCCTCGAAGCCCGCTGGCAGTTCGATCGAGAATCCCGACGGAATCAGCGCCGTTTCTCCGGGTCCGATCACCACAGGATCTGTGACTGCGGCAAGAATGTCCATCCCTGCCGATCCGGCGGTTGCATATGCGGGAGGTGTGAGGCCCGTTCCATGGGGCTGTATCGCTGAAATTCGTATCGTTAGTGCGTCCACAGAAGCTGTCCGTTTGAATGTTTCTTCCAATGTACGGAGACTGAAGTTGAAATGCAAATAATCGCCGTAAATCGGCTATTTTTAGCGATTTACGTCCATCCCCTCCCTCCCTATTGACTTCACTATTGTTTTTTTGTTAATTAATCCATAGTCACATTCTCAGTTTACAACGCATCAAGAAGCACCCCTATGTCCTATTTCGACTCCGACAATTTTTTTGAAGATGATATGGAGAGCAGCCATTCTCCCAAGAAGAATCATCGAGAGGAAGATATCGAGCGGTTCAAGGAGCTGCTGAAGAAGGGTGGCAACGGTATCTCCAGCATCGAGGCGCTCGAAGAGATTGTCAATTTTTATTTTGAGCAGGAACGGTTTGAAGAAGCGTTAGGATTCGCCGATCAGCTTGTAGAATTCGCGCCGTACAGCTCCGATGCCTGGATGTGCAAAGGCATGCTGCTCAACAACATGTGCCGGTACGACGAAGCGCTTTTCTGTTACGATCAGGCGCTCTCGCTCAATCCGGCGGACAGCGATCTGTTCATCAACCGCGGCATCACGCTCGACAATGCGAACCGCGGCGAAGAGGCGCTCGTCGACTTCGATCGCGCTTTGGAATATTCGCCCAACAACGACGAAGCGTTGTTTAATAAAGCGATCACGCTCGAGAAGATGGAACGCTACGCCGAAGCGGTCGAGATCCTGAACTTCCTGCTTGACGATCACCGCGACAATCGCGACATCTGGTTCGAGCTCGGATTCTGCTACGATCTGATGGACCGGCTCGACGAATCGCTCAAATGCTACGACGAACACATCAACCGCGATCCGTACAATTTCAACGCCTGGTACAACCGCGGCATCGTCCTTGCCCGCTCCGGCGATTCGAAACGATCGATCGAAAGCTATGATATGGCGATCGCGATCAAAGAGGACTTCGCCTCCGCATGGTACAACAAAGGCAATGCAATGGCGTCGGCCGGCAAGCTTCAGGAAGCGATCGAATGCTACAGGCAGACGCTTCGCTACGAGCCCAACGATGTGCCCGCATGGCACAATCTCGGCAACGCCTACGAAGAGGCTGAAAATTATCCCGATGCGGTGCAATGCTTCACGCGCGCGATACAACTTGACAGCGAACATTACGAATCATTCTTCGGACGCGGCAGCTGCTTCGACGCGATGGAGCAATTCGGCAAGGCGATGAGCGATTACAATCGCGCCCTTGAATTGTGCCGCGAATATCCCGAGTTGTGGTATGCCAAGGCCGACTGCGAATACAACATGGGAAAGCAGAAGGAATCGATTCTGAGCTACAAGATGGTGGTGCAGCTCGATCCGGCAAACTCCGAGGCATGGTTCGACTACGGCGACACACTGCTGGAATTAAACCAGCTCGACGAAGCGCTTCCGGCTCTTGAAAAAAGCATCGAGCTCAATCCGAAATTCGCAGAACCGTATTACAGCAAGGCCAAATTGTTCTTCCTGACGAGAAAAATCACGGACGCCATCGACTCGCTCAAGACGGCCTTCGGACTCGACAGTACAATGCGCGAACGCTTCGACGATGATTTTGCCCGCGTGCGATCGATCAAGGACTTCGTCGGTTCATTGCTGCGTTCGTAAGGAATCTCCTACGGATGTAAAAAAACCTAATCTTTGTGTCACACGGGATTAGGTTTTTTTTGTCATGCAGACCCGCTGCAGCGTCTCAATCGAACACAATGCGGACCCTATGAAACAGAGCCTCTTAGGCATCATCGGTCATCATATCAGCTATACACTGTCTCCCGCCTTGCACAACGAAGCGATTCGCGTACTCGGACTTCCCTATACGTATGGCGTGTTCGATGTGAGCGGCGAGATGCTGCCGGGCCTGCTCGAGGCGATGCGCCGTGAACATGTGCGCGGAGCGAATGTCACAAAGCCGCACAAGGAAGCGGTGATGCCGCTCCTCGATGAACTGAGCGGCGAGGCGACCGCGCTTGGCGCGGTGAATACGATCGTGAACACAGACGGTGTGCTGCGCGGAGAGAATACGGATGTCGACGGAGTGCGCGCATCGCTCGTCCCTCACGCCGCAATGCTGAGCAACGAACCGTTGCTCGTTCTCGGAGCCGGAGGGGCCTCGCGCGCAGCGCTCTACGCGGCCGCGGAATTCCGTCCCTGCACGATCATGATACACAACAGGAATACAGAGCGGGCGCGGCAGACAGCGGCCATATTTGCGGCGCTGTTTCCCGATGTGCGCTTCGACGTTGTCGAAGCCGCCAACCTCGTCCAGGCCGCATCCCAGGCGCGCCTCATCGTCAACACGACGACTGTGGGTATGACGCCCGACACCGACGCGATGCCTCTTCCCAACGAGACAAGATTTTCAAATCATCAAATTATTTTCGATATTGTGTACACTCCCCTTCAGACCGCCCTGTTGCGGAAGGCGGCGGCGGACGGGGCCGCAGTGATCAACGGAATGGACATGTTCATACACCAGGGAGCGCGCGCCTTCACACTCTGGACGGGAGAAAAATTTCCTGTTCAAGCACCGCGCGAACGCGTGCTTCGCGAATTGGGGATGCGGTAACACGAAATGGCAGACCACAGACATATGACACCAGAGAATCAAAGAGCGGTGAGCGAACTTCTCCGATCGGCGGATAAGTCGATCAAAGATGGCAACCTCGATCTTGCTCTCGCCGCCATCAGCCGGGTTTTCGAATTCGATCCCCGTAATGTGTACGCGCGCGCGTATCAGGAGCGCATTCTTTCGCTGAAAGAATCGCAGATCGCCGCCAAGGCGCATGCCGAAAAACTTGCGGCGGAAAACGCGAAGGCCGTAATGGAACTGGAGTCCGCGAAGGCTCAAGCTGTCGAATCGGAATCCGCCGCGCCCCAGGAGCCTCAGCCGGCCGAAACGGAATCAACTGAACCTCAGTCGCAGGAACTTCCGCAGATGCGCGAACCGGAGCCCGCGACTGATGCGGCGCCTGTGACGGATGCGGTCCCGGCGACAAACGCGGAACAAGACGAGAGTGCGCCGTATGATTCGGTGTCGGAAACGTTGACACACGAGGCTCCCCCTCCGTCTCCCGTTGATACTGCGGCGGCCCAGACGCCGGTCACACTCGAGGTTCCGCTTCAACCGCCGTTCGATTTTATGAAGCATACACCGGCACTCCTCCAGGCCTACAAGACGCTGCTCAGCGAGGTCTGGGAGAATGGCGTGATCACGGATGAGGATCGCGAACGTGTGCGCGCAATGCGCGACTCGTTTGCAATTACGAACGAGGAGCATCTTTCAATCGAGCGCGAGGTCCGTTTCGACGCCTATGTGAATGCGATCGAACATGCCTGGAAGAAAGGCATCACGAACTTCGATGATCTTCGACGGCAGTTCAGGATCTCGGACCAGGAACATCTGCAGATCGAAGGACGCGTGTTTCGTCTGCTCCAGTCGCTCCGCTCGGTGGGCACAGTGCTGCTTGTAGACGACGACACCGAATTCCTCGAATTGGCGGGCAGGCAGCTGACCGATGCGGGTCTGTACTGTGTTGCGGTTCCCACATGCGAAGATGCGTTGAAGACGCTCGAGTCGCTCACTCCGGATATCGTCGTGTGCGACGTCAATTTCTCGAAACCGAACATCAGCGGATTTGCGTTCTATGAAAAGTTCCGTGCAATGGAAAAATTTTTCCATTGTCCCTTCCTCTTTTTAAGCGGCATGGCGCAGGAAGCCGTGCAGCGAACGGGCATGCAAATGGGAGCGGACGGGTACTTCCTGAAGCCGGTCGATCTCGAATTGTTCCTGGCGACGATCGAAGGCAAGATCAAGCGGTCTCATGAAGTGCAGTTGCGGCTTGCCCCCCATCGTTTGTAAGCGGCGGGCCGGGCGCCATCTTCGTGACCGTTTCACATCCTCTCTCTTTTTTTCTACTGTCTTTATGAAAAAAATTTTTCACCGTCTGCGTGCGTTTTCATTCCACCTCGGCCTCGTCGAACAGGCTCAAATCGTCGCGTCGACCGGCGTCGTGGTCATGATGGTGACGATCATCAGCGCCAACATCGTGCTGAATAAAACAATCGGATTCTTCGAGTTCATCAGCATCGTGACTGTCGGTGTGATCGGATTCACCGGTGTATATTTTTCACTCAAGTACGGCCGTCAGTTTGAAGAGCAGAACTGCGAGCTTGTTGCGTTGAACACAGTGGCCCAGACCGTCAACCGGATGATGGAACTCGGAACGATCTTCGAGACCGTGCTCACCACCGTCACCGGTCTTCTTAAAAACGAATACGGATGGCTCTACATCATCGAGAACGAAACGCTCGTGCTGAAACGCTCGAGCGGCGTGCTCACGACGTTTTTCGACGCCGGCTCGCTGCACTCGCAGGCGTCGCTGCAGTGGCTGCAGTCGATCCACACGAGCAAGGAGACCCGCCGGGACGAGATGCCGCCGCTTCATCCGCAGGTCGGCGCCCATCGCATCGCGTCCTGGGTCGTTGTGCCGCTGCGCACGGCGGACCGGTGCGCCGGCGCCATCATCCTCGCAAGCAGCTCATCCGATTTTTTTTCGCAGAACAAGATCAATCTTATCTCCGCCTTCGGCAATCAGATCAACGTCGCGCTCAACAACGCGCATATGTTTTCTCAACTCAAAAAATCTCAGGAGCAGTACGCCGATCTGTTCGAACACTCCCCCGATATGTACCATCTGATCGACCGCAGCGGAACGATCATCGGCTGCAATCAGACCGAGGCCGCCACACTCGGGTACGACAAGCAGGAGATCGTCAATACGCATCTCACGCGCATTTATCCGTCGGACCAGCATGCGAAGGTACAGGAATTCATCCGATGCACGTTCGAGCTCGAGCGCGAGGCGCGCGACGAGGAACATCAGATGATCCGGCGCGACGGCACACGCATCGATGTGAGCGTGAATTCATCATTCGTCTATAACGAGATCGGAGTGCCGGTCTCGCTCCGATGCGTGGTGCGCGACATCACCGAGAAGAAGAAGTTCGAGGAGAAGATCATTCAGGCGCAGAAGATCGACAGCATCGGCAACCTTGCGGGCGGCGTGGCGCACGATTTCAACAACCTGCTGACGTCCATCGGCAACGCCGCCGCCATCATGAAGCGGCGCGTCACGACGCAGCACAAGCTCTTTCCGTTCATCGAGATCATCACACTGGCGGCACAGCGCGGAGCAAAGCTCACCACGCAGCTGCTGACGTTTGCGCGGCGCACTCCGGCCGAACTCCACACGGTCGACCTTCATCTCATTCTTGACGAAACACTCGCGCTGTTCGAGACGGGCGTCCCCGACTCGGTAACGATCGCGCGGCAGGATGAACCGATGCCGGTGTTCATCAACGGAGACGAGGGACAGATTCAGCAATCCATCCTGAACATCCTGCTCAACGCACGTGATGCGATGCCCGACGGCGGCAGCATCGCCATTTCAACCGCCGTGAATCCGCACGATCGGACTGTCACGCTCTCTGTAACGGACACGGGCACGGGCATGGACGTCAGCGTGAAGCAGCACATCTTCGAGCCGTTCTATACCACGAAGGAAAGCGGCAAAGGAACGGGGCTCGGGCTTTCCGTCGTGTACGGCGTCATGAAATCGCATAACGGATCCGTCTCTGTGACATCGACTCCGGGAAAGGGATCGACATTTGCGCTGACGTTTCCGCTGCTCTGGGAGCAGGCGGCACAACCGTCCGACAGCGCGGTGAAAATTTCGAAAGGCAACGGCGAGACGGTGCTCATCGTCGACGATGAGGCGATGATCTGCTATACGCTCTCGACGATGTTGAAGGACCTCGGGTATGCGCCGCATTCGGTGCAGAGCGGCAAGGAGGCCCTCGAGCTGCTCGGCGAGCGCAGCTTCGATCTGATGATCCTCGATATGACGATGCCGCAGATGAATGGAGAAAAATTGTTCCAGAAGATCAAGCGAAAAAAATTTCCGGGCAGGATTCTCATCTCGAGCGGATACAACGACGCGATAACGACGAATGAATCGTTCGTCAAGAATGTCGACGGATTTCTGCGCAAGCCGTATGTCGAGCACGAGCTCGCATCGAAGCTGCAGGCGGTTCTGACCATGCAATTAGGATAAGGGATCACCGTTATGACCACGTTCTCAGAAGAATTGCGGAAGGCGCGTGAAGCGAAGAATCTTTCGCTTGCCGAAATCTCGCGCATCACGCGTATCAATCTGAAGTATCTCGAAGCGATCGACCAGGGATCGTTCGATGTGCTGCCGCAGACATACATCCGCGCATTCCTGCGCGAGTATGCGCAGACTGTCGGCCTCTCTCCCGTCGAAGTCATTCAAAAGTACGAGATTCTCGTCACCGGCAAATTCGCAGCCGGTCAGACGCCCGCGCAGGCTCCGGGCTGGAGCGGAGAACATGTGCCGACGCTGCATGAGCCTCCGGTGAATGCGGAACGCGAACGTCCCACGGAGGCGGCGCTTGTGAAGCAGCGCAGCATGCGCACCGTCGTCATCATTGCAAGCATCGTCGTGCTCTGTTCGCTCATCCTCGCCTATGTGGCAAATTACATTTGGGTCGGCCACAACGCCCCGGGTGTGCGCGAAACGCCGTTCAAGGATGTAGTCCGCGAGAAGGAGATCCAGAATGCTCCGCCGCCCGTTGTCGATACGTCGGCACGCGCCGCGGCCGATTCACTCGCGGCTCGCGCGCGGCTGGATTCGGCGACGGCGCAACATCGCACGTCGAAAGAAACAACGGCCGTGGCCGTGCGTCCGGTGCCGCCGGTTGCGGGCGATTCGCTCACGCTCACAATTGTTCCAACAGAGCGCGTGTGGATCAGCGTGGAACGCGATACGCTGAAGTTCAGGAGCATGGACCTCGCCGCATCATCGCCCGTCACGATCCGCGCGAAGCGCCGTTTCGTGCTGACGCTCGGCAACGCCGGAGGCGCCTCGTATCTGTTGAATGGAAAAGATCTCGGCGTCCTGGGCAAACGCGGTGATGTGATTCGAAACATCGTCATGACGCGCGACGGAATTGTCAGTCCCGGAACGCGGCAACTTCCCAAAAAACAACAGGGAGTGACACAATAGCCATGGCTGCCGCCTCATCCGCCGCCCGACGCATCGAGCAGCTGCGCTCGCTCATCCGCGAACATGATTACAAGTATTACGTCCTGGCGCAGCCGTCCATCGACGATGCGCAGTACGACGCATTGCTGCGCGAGCTCATGGATCTCGAACGCGACAATCCCGGCCTGGTGACAGCCGACTCGCCGACGCAGCGTGTCGGGGGGCAGCCCACGAAGGAATTTCCAACGGTCCTCCACGATGTGCCCATGCTGAGTCTCGCCAACACATACAGCGAGCAGGAGCTGCGCGATTTCGACAAGCGCGTTTCATCGGCGCTCGGCGAAGGCACATATGCCTATGTCGCGGAATTAAAGATCGACGGCGTGGCGATCAGCCTCACGTACCGAAACGGCATGTTCGTCCGCGGAGTGACGCGGGGCGACGGAGTGCAGGGCGACGAGATCACGAATAATCTGCGCACGATTCGCTCCATCCCCCTGCGCGCAACGGGACTGTTCGACTTCGAGGCGCGCGGCGAGATCTTTATGATGAAAAAAGATTTCGAGCGGATGAACGAAGACCGCCAGGAGGCGGGCGAAAAATTATTTGTCAACGCGCGCAACTCGACTGCAGGCACGCTCAAGCTCCAGGATCCGGCGATCGTCGCCACACGGCGGATGAATTTGTTTGCATATTTCCTGCGAACGGATGAAAGGAATATTGAAACGCATTATGAAAGCATGATGCTGCTGAAGGACGCGGGCTTCATGGTGAACGCGCATCTGCGCCGATGCGCCTCGATCGACCACGTGATCGCCTTCTGCAACGAGTGGGGAGAAAAGCGCGGTTCGCTTCCCTACGACATCGACGGCGTCGTGGTCAAAGTCGATTCGATTGCGCAACAGCGCCGGCTCGGCGCAGTCTCGAAAAGTCCCCGCTGGGCAATCGCGTACAAGTACGCGGCCATTCAGGCGCAGACACTCCTCAAGGGCATCACGCTTCAGGTCGGCCGCGTCGGCACGATCACGCCCGTAGCCGAACTCGAGCCCGTTTTTGTTGCCGGTTCGACGGTGAGCCGCGCCACGCTGCACAACGAGGACAATATCGCCGCACTCGATCTTCGCATCGGCGACACGGTCACGATCGAGAAAGGCGGCGATGTGATCCCGAAAGTCTCGGGCGTCCTGCTCGAGAATCGTCGCGCATCAGCCGAAAAATTTTCAATGCCGCACGCGTGTCCCGTCTGCGGAGCGAAGATCGTACGGCCCGAGGGTGAAGCGGCATACTACTGCGAGAATGTCGCTTGCCCCGCACAGATCCGACGGCGCATCGAGCACTTCGCCTCACGCGGAGCGATGGATATCGACGGCCTCGGCGAAGCCGTCATCGACGCACTTGTCGAGAACAAGCTGGCGGCGACTGCCGCCGATCTCTACAGCCTCACCGCCGGACAACTTGAAGATCTCGATCGCATGGGTCCGAAAAGCGCGCAGAATCTCGTGACAGCGATCGAAGCAAGCAAGTCGCGCCCGTTCGCGCGTCTGCTCTTCGCTATCGGCATACGATTTGTCGGCAGCGGCTCGGCGCGTCTGCTTGCGGATCATTTCGGTTCGCTCGATCGACTGCGCCGCGCGACACAGGAGGAGCTCGAATCGGTCGTCGGCATCGGACCACGCATTGCTGAAAGTGTCATCCGATTCTTCGCCGATCCGCACTCGCGCGCCATGCTCGGGAAGCTCGAGCACGCCGGACTTCGAACGTCATCGGAAACGTCTGCTGCAACCGCGCCGGATGCGCCGCTGCGCGGCAAGACATTCGTCATCACAGGCACGCTCGAATCGATGTCCAGGGAGCAGGCGAAGGAAGCAATCGAGGCGCGCGGAGGCAAGGTCTCGTCGAGTGTGAGCGCGAAGACATCGTTCGTCGTCGTGGGAGCGGATCCCGGTTCGAAAGCCGACAAAGCGCGGAAGGCAGGCGTCGAGATGCTCGACGAAGCTGCCTTTCTCGCGCTCGTACGCGCGTGAGCATCGCACAGAAGCGCATGGGCGGTTGCTCTCGCGAACTGTCGCACACATACGTGATCCGTAATTTTTTTGAGCCGGCCGTTCTTGCTTTTCATTCAAACCTTTTGCAATTTAATTCCAGTTATGTTTGAAGACTTGAGAAAAAATATCGGCATGATGATCGCGCGCGTGCAGGGACGCCGGTTGCGCGCGAAACAAATAAATTTTCGGGGCATCTATACGAAGGCGCGCTCGGCCTTGTTCATTATGCCGTTCGACGAAGCGCATCGTTCAATCGCACTCTCCGTCGTGCAGCACGCTCAAATGCAGTTTAAGGGGAATTCAATGACGATCCTTTCGTCGACGGAGACCTCGCACTCGATCGCCGGCAAGCTTCACCAATGCATGATGGTGCCCGTGCACGAGGATCAGATCGGATATTTCTTTTTGCCGAAGGCCTCGCTCATCACCCGGCTGCGCGAACGGACATACGACGTGATCGTCGACCTCAATCTTGGCATCACTCCGCTGGCCGCATCAGTCTGCGCTCAGCTCGATGTGCCGCTCAAAGCGGGATTCGGTTCACCGCAGAGCGAAACGGTCTACAATCTACAGCTGCAGACAGCATCGGCGCGTATGCCGAAACTTCAATACGAGCAGCTGGTCAACACGCTTGCAATGTTTTAAATACACATTCGGAGGAAGTATGAAGTTTGAGGTGACCAAGAATGCGAACAGTGTCGTGCTCGTCGTCAAGGAACGGAAGCTGGATGTGTCCGTCTCTCCGGAATTGAAAGGCGAGTTCATCCTCTTGTGCCGTCCCACAGTCAAAACACTGATCGTAGATTTGGGCGACGTCGAATTTTGCGACAGCTCGGGTCTCAGTGCTCTGCTGATCGCCGAACGCCTCATGCGCCAGCAAGGAGGCAAAGTCAAGCTTGTGGGCGTGCATAAAAAAGTTCTGTCGCTGCTTAAGATCTCACAGCTCGACAAGGTCTTCCCCGTCTTCGACTCTGTTGCAAAAGCCGAAAAAGCCTGACTTCTGCACATGCACTTTTCCCGTGTGAGACGGCGCACTCTCGCAAGCGCCGTTTCACATGCGGCCACCGACATCTGAAGAAGGATCGTCCATGGGTTTTGCCTTCCTCGATTACGTTATCGTCATCATCTATCTCCTCGGCGTCACCGTCATCGGCGCCATCATCGCAGGCCGGCAACAAACGACGCGTGACTATTTTCTCGGCGGAAAATCGATGTCCTGGTGGTCGGTCGGATTCTCGATCGTCGCAAGCGAAACAAGCACGCTCACATTCATCAGCATCCCCGGCCTCGCCTATCGAAGCGACATGCATTTTCTCCAGCTTGTTTTCGGGTATTTCATCGGCAGACTGCTTGTGAGCGTCATCTTCATCCCGGCCTATTACAAGGGCAATCTCGAAACAGCATACGATTTCCTCGGCAAGCGCTATGGAATTCCGCTGCGCACATTTACATCGAGCGTCTTCATCGTCACACGCGTGCTCGCCTCGGGCGTGAGGCTCTTCGCCACCGCCATCCCCGTGCATCTGGTCACCGGACTCTCGTACGCGCACAGCATTCTTCTCATCGGCGCGTTTACGCTCGCCTATACGTACGTCGGCGGATTGAAGGCCGTCGTGGCGATGGATGTGGTGCAGATGTGCATTTATCTGACGGGCGCCGCGGCTTCGATGGTCCTGATCATCCAGCACCTTCCCAACGGCTGGGCCGACGTCTTCGCCTATGCGACCGCCGGCGGATCGAACAAATTCGAGATCTTCAACCTGAGCGCGCCCTCAGACCTCCTTTCATTCTTCACCACGCCCTATACGCTCATCGGCGGATTCGTGGGCGGCACGTTTCTCACAATGGCCTCGCACGGCACCGATCAGTTGCTCGTACAGCGTCTGCTCGGATGCAGAAAACAATGGGACAGCCAGCGGGCATTGATGCTCGATGCGACGATGATCGTGCTGCAATTCGCGTTTTTCCTCATCCTCGGCCTCTGCCTGTTCGCCTTCTATCATGGCGTCCCCTTTCAGCAATTGGGACTTCATTCGAGCGATGAAATCTTTCCGAAATTCATCGTCGAGAATCTGCCCACGGGACTGGCCGGACTGCTTGTGGCGGGCGTGCTGGCATCGGCCATGGGAACGCTGTCGTCATCGATCAACTCGCTCGCGTCTTCGACATTCCTCGATCTGTTCAGGATGACCGCCAAAGGCAAAGCTCTCGACGCCAAAACAGAAATGACCTGGTCGAAGGTGTTCACGCTCTTCTGGGGCGTGGTGCTCATCGGCGGAGCGATGCTCTTCACCGACACGACAAATCCGGTTGTCGAGATCGGTCTGAAGATCGCCTCGTTCACATACGGCGGACTGCTCGGGACCTTCTTTCTCGGAATCCTGTTTCATCGAACCGATCAGCGCGATGCCGTGATCGGATTTCTCTGCGGCATTCTCGTGATGGTGTATGTTGTGTTTTGGACGAAGATCGATTTTACCTGGCACACTGTGATCGGTTCGATGACGACGATCGCCGTCGGCTCGCTTTCAGCCCGGATCTCCAGATCGAATTGACATGCGAAGCCTCGGCCGATGACGGGATTTTTTTCGGCGTTTTCTGCCTCATTATACAGAGATCAATTGTATGTAAGTACGTTTTATCGTATATTTTTTGATTAGAAAATTCTCTATTATAACACGAAAAATCGATCACCAATCAATGCGCACACTCTTCGCTTCGCTGCTGTTGCTTTGTTTGATCACTGCGTTTGCCTGTCGCGAATCGTCCGGCCCGGGTCATCCGAATCCACGCACCGCTCTTACTTCTGTCGATCACTTCGGAGTCCAGTTTTCCGGCGACTACAGCCTCGCACGGATGCTGCCGTATCAGATGATGATCATCGATCCCGACCAGAGCCGCAGGCATGAAGCCGATTCGCTCTCGGCACGCGGTATCATTCCCGTCGCGTACATCAACATCGGCGAGGCCGAATCGTACAGATGGTATTACAAGGATATCCGTCCCGAATGGATGTTGGGAGCGAATCCGAATTGGCCCGATCATTTTTACGTCGACGCCTCAAAATCCGGCTGGCATTCCCTGCTGATCGACCAAGTGCTTCCCGTGATTTTTGGAAAATCATTCAAGGGAATTTTTCTCGATATGGTGGATGTGGCATCACCCGACCTCTATCCGATGCTGCGGCCGGGCGTGGTCGAGCTCATCCATGCAATGCGTGAGGAGTTTCCCGACAAGATCATACTCATGAACAATGGAACGTTTCTTGCTCCCGAAGTCGCTGATGCGATCGACGGCATTGTTGTTGAAAGTGTATTCGCCACATATAATTTTAAGGATAAAACGTACATCCCGGTGCGGAAGGACGCATCGGAGACGCGCTGCGCCGAACTCGCCGCGCTCCATACCTCGTACGGACTCAGGATTTTTGCGATCGATTATGCGCCTGAGGGCGATTCGCTGACGCGCGCATATGCGCGCAACCAGTCACGGAGCCATGGATTTTCATCGTTTGTCAGCACGATCGAATTGAATACCCTGCCGGCACGATAAGTAACGGACCGCGGTGTACCGACCGCCTTCGATCGCGGACAGCATCGCACGATCTTTACAATCACCGAAAGAAAAAACGGCATGAACGCACAGTCATCGTTCCACTGCACGCCTGAAAAAGTAAAGGAGATCCGAAATTGGATCGCGGATACGCTCATCGACACGGGCATCCATGCCGACATCGTGAATCGTGTACTGCTTGCGTCGAGCGAGGCGGTGACCAACTGCATCGTCCATGGATACAAACCGGCGCGTGAGGGACGCGTGGATGTGTCGCTTGAAATCGATGGATCGACAATTCGACTGAACATTCGCGATTACGGCATCGGGATGCGAATGGATCAATATGATTCGCCCGATACCGACATCGCAAGCGAAGGCGGATACGGCATCTACCTCATCCGTTCGCTGATGGACGATGTGCAGCTCATCCAGCAGCCGGTTGGCACCGAATTGAAAATGTCCATCTCCACCAAACAGGCCCAGTCGACATGACCGATATCTGCCTCGTGCTTGAAGGAACGTACCCGTACAAAACGGGAGGAGTGGCAGCGTGGGTCGATGCGCTTGTCAACGGATTGAGTGAACTGACGTTTTGCGTGGCGCATTTGTATTATGGAGAGAGACCGCGAGAGAAACGCTACAGAGTTCCGTCGAATATCCGTTCTGTTGTCGATATCTCGCTCAATGCACCCGAGCATGGCACTCCGCTCACAATTGGACTCGATACGCTGCTCGATCAGGTGCCGGTTGCGCGCATGTATCATCCCCTTTCGACGGGATTTGCGGGATACCTCGGCACGGCGCTGAAACGGCGCCGCCGCGCACCAATGCTGCTGACTGAACACGGACTCTACTGGCGCGAGGCTGAACTGGGCATCGGCGAACTCGAATGCGGATTCAAGATCGTCGAAACCGAAGCGGGACCGCTCGCGCTCGGCCGCACGTGGGAAAGCTGGAGCGAAACGTTTCGCTCGCTCGCACTCGATGCGTACGAGGCGGCCGATGCGATCACGACGGTCTGCGATTTTAACCGTCGAAGCCAGATCGCACTCGGTGCAAGCGAGAGGAAGGCGCGTGTGATTCCAAACGGCGTGGCGATCGATCGGCAGATCTCGGCATACACAACGAGAACTGGAGCTGCACACATCGCGCTCGTGGGACGCGTGTCGCCGCTCAAGGATATTACAACGTTCATACGCGCATGCGCCGTTGCGCAGACGACGATGCCCGAATCCCGATGGTCCGTCATCGGGCCCACGCATCACGATCCGGCGTATTATGCGGAGTGCGTCCGACTGGCCGATTCGCTCGGATTAAAAAAATTTTCGTTTACGGGTGAGGCCGATGTGCATGCCCTCTATCCGTCGATCGATGTGGCCGTGCTCACGAGTGCAAGCGAAGCGCAGCCGCTTGTACTGCTTGAAGCGATGTCGTATGGCATTCCCGTTGTGGCAACGGATGTGGGCGGAGTGTCAGAGATCGTTGCGCCCGCCGGCTTCGCCCATGCAGGAATTCTTTGTCCCCCTGCCGATCATGCGGCCTGCGCGCGCGCCGTGATGTCACTGCTTGCCGACCGGCCGCTTTATGAGGCATGCTCGCAGGCGGGCAGGGCGATCGTCGAGAGCACACATTCGCTCGAAGCGATGATCGGCACCTATCGGCAATTGTACGGCACATTATTATCGAATTGATCTCATGAATGCACAACGCCAGTTGAACGTACTGCTCATCACCGAAGGCACGTATCCGTACGTCGGCGGCGGCGTCAGCACATGGTGCGACAGTTTGATCCGCGAATTGAAGTCCGTGCATTTTTCAATCATTGCGGTAACGGGCGCTCCCATCTCGACGATGAAATATGTGCTTCCGTCGAACGTGCGGTATCTGCGCCAGGTGCCGATGTGGGGCAGCGAGGAACCGTCAGAATACATTCAGCCGGAACGATCGTTCGCCGACATCTATACAAACAGGACCGAAACGACGGACGAGGTCATCAGCGAAAAATTCATTCCCGTCTTCGAGGAGTTTCTCGAAGACATCGTCGATCCGAACCGCCGGCCGCCGCGTCCCGAGGTAATTTTTCGGCTCTATAAATATTTCAGACAGTATGAATATAAAACGACATTCCGTTCGAGTCTGACGTGGGAAACGTTCAGGGCGATGGTGCTCAGGACTGCCGGCCAATGGGGTGACTTGTCTGAAGAGCAGCCGAGCCTATTCGATGTGACGACAGCGCTGCGCTGGCTGTATAGTTTCATGCTTCCGTTGAGCGTGGCACTGCCCAGAGTGGATATCGCCCATGCAACGCTGGCCAGTCCCTCCTGTCTCGCGGTAGTGGCGGCGAAGTACGAATTCGGCGCGCGAATCGTCGTGACGGATCATGGCATCTTCATCCGCGAACGGTATATCGCGCTTGCAAGCGAGAAGCTGAGCCGATTCGCGAAACGGTTCATCTTGAATCTCTCGTCGTACGCGACACGCATGATCTATACGTGCGCCGATCAGATCTCGCCGGTGTGCGAATACAATCAACGCTGGGAGCTTCGATTCGGCGGATCGCGCGACAGGATCAGGACGATCTACAACGGCATCGATCCGGGAATCTTCACGCCGCGTCAGAAGCCGGAAAAGACGCTGAATCGCCCGACTGTCGTCGCCGTGGCTCGCATCTTTCCGCTGAAGGACATCGAAACGATGGTCCATTCATGTGCCGAGGTGCGGAAGGAAATACCGGACGTGCAATATATCGTCTACGGTCCGGCGGATGTGGACCTGCCGTACACGGAGCGATGCATGGCGCTCATCCGTAATTATGCGCTTGAGAAAAATTTTATCTTCGGCGGGTTTCATCCGAAGCCGCACGAAGTGTATAACGAGGGCGACATCAGTATTCTCTCGAGCATCTCCGAGGGATTTCCCTATACCGTCATCGAATCGATGGCATGCGCCCGGCCCGTCGTTGCGACCGACGTAGGCGGAGTGCGCGAAGCGGTCGAGGCCTATGGTCTTCTGGCGCGTCCCCGCGATGCGGCGGGTCTTGCCGAAGGCGTTGTGACGCTGCTGCGCGACCACGAGCTCAGACAGGGACTCGGCAAGCTCTCGCGCGACCGCGTGCTGCTTCGATACAGGACAACACTCGCAATGAATGAATATTTAGTTTCGTACGAACGGCTTGCAGCCGACAATCAGATACACGCATGAGCGCTGACGAATCAACAGACATACAGAACGATATCAAGAGCGTCGCCCCGACGACCCGGCGCGTATTTTCGACGCTTCTTGCCGAGCAGGAAGTGCATCTGGCGCGCGAAGTCTTCAATCTTATCGGCGAGCCGCTCGACGTCTGGGCTGTGGCGGCTGCGCTCGAGAGTCTCGGTCTGCGCGATATCGATGCCATCAAGCAGTACCAGCGTCACGACCTGTTCACACTCGCCGAACGAGTGCTGTACCTGATCCATGTGGATGCCGAACGCACGCGGCCCGAACAGGGACCGCCGGAACCACCGAAGCGCGAGAACAAGCTTGCCCGCGCACTGTTGTTTTATTTCAAAGGCGCATGGGCTGCGCTTCCGATGGCGGGACAGATCGCTTCCGTGCTGCTCCTGCGCTACTCGCTCTGGGCGTGGGTCGACTTTACCGAGGCGCAAGCCACCGTCGTCGCAATCGGAACGATACTCAGTTTCATCGTGACCGGAGGATTCATCCAAAGCATCGGACGCGAAGGTGTACGGTACGCGGGACATAAGAATTATTTCCTGGCGCAGCAGATCACGCTGAAGATCATCGCGGCGGCTACTGTCGTGGTTCTGCTTGCAGGCACCGCGCTCTACCTGCTGAACCTCATCATTCCCTATTACGACAACAGGCTCGTCCTCATCAGTCTCATGTATTTCGTGCTTCTGTCCGAGTTGTGGCTGTTTTCATCGCTGGCCTACGTGCTCGACAAACAATTTGCCGTGTTTGTCTTCACGATGGCGGGAGTGATTCCCGTCTATCTCGTAATGGAATACACGCGCCTCGGTATCTACGTTGCTCATGCGGCAGGCATGAGCACTGCAATCGTGCTCACGGCCGCCTATACGATCTTCATCCTGCGACGCCGCGCGAAGCGGACCGATACGTTCCTCAAATCGAGCCGGCTGCCGCATCCGCCCGTGCGTGTGTATACGGTGGCGCCGTATTTCGTTTACGGCTTCCTGTACTTTTTCAATCTGTTCGTGGACCGCATCGTGAGCTGGTCCGCGCCGAATCCGGAGCCGCCTCCGTACATCATCTGGTTCAGGACGTCGTACGAACTTGGCATGGACTGGGCGCTGCTCTCGCTTGTGCTCACCATGGCCGCGCTCGAGTATATGATTCATGAATTTTCATATCATCAGATCTTTCAGCAGCGCAGCGTTCGCAACGACGACGCGGGCGCGTATATCATGTTCTATAAAAAATTCTTTGTGCGGCATCTTGCGGCCATCCTGTCAATCGGCGTCCTGAGCATCATGGTGACGTACTTCGGCGTCCTTTCGCTCCAGCGATTCGATTACATCCGCGAGGTACGCGAATTTTTCAGCAACGTGGTGACATTCCAAGTTTTTTGGGCGGCGGCATTCGGATACTTTTTTCTCGCACTCGGACTCTACAATTGCCTGTTCTTCTTCACGCTCTCGCGGCCCGAATTCGCGATCCGCTCGATCGTCGCCGGACTCGGCGTCAATGTGGTGGTGAGTCTGCTGCTGAGCCGCTGGATCCATTATGAATACGGTGTGGGAGGACTCGTGTTCGGCTCGCTCGTGTTTGCGCTGATGACGATGAACTATGCGCGCCAGTTCTTCAACAAGCTCGATTATTATTATTATGCCGCCTACTAAGGAACGATGAGCGACTATCATTCCATATTGATCATTTCGATGCTCCGGATGCTGCCCGCATGCGCGATGCTGTTCGCCGTTCTGCCTGCGATGCTCTTCCCCGCGTTCCCTTCGAAGAGTCTCGCCGAGCGCGTATTCGGGATGGGACTGTTCATGGGATTGCTGACGATTGTCATGACGCAGATCTTCGTGCAGCTGAAGATCAACGATAATATTTCGATCGTCATCCTGAGCCTCTGGATCGTCGGATTCAAGTGGTGGATGATGTACCGGCGGAAGCATATCGGTTTCGTGCTGATCAAATCGGTGTTGCTGCGGTGGGTCGAAATCGTGTCGCGGCCGTCCATTCTGAAGCGCTTCGGCATGTCGATCTCCTTCGTGTGGAAGCGTGAGATCATCGTCCGCTTGTTGTATCTCGGCACGTTTCTGGCAATCTGTATTGCGGCGATCATCATCCGCATCGGCCCCGTCTGGGAGCATCCCGCGCCGCTGTCGCCTGAATATTACGAGACGCTCGAACAGGTGAAGCGTCTGCAGATCAACCAGGTCCACCTCGGATCGTCGCGCATGTATATGGGCATGCCTGCAATCATCAGCGCCCTGTGCATTGCTTCACAGGTCGATCCCACAATCGCCGTGCATTATTTCGGTCTCATCTCCTCGCTCCTTCTGTGCGCGTCGATCTATTATACGATTTTCGCCGCCGTGCGGAGCCACATCGAGGCTGCCATTGGAACAGCGGTTCTTGGCTGCGCCTATGCGTTTCTGCCGATCTCCGTGAACCATCAGATTGAAGCGGACAGCCTCACGCTCGCGCTCGTTTTTCTCCTCCCGTCGCTGACATTTTTGATGAACTACGTGACGCAGGGAACTCCCCTGCGACTCTTCGCCTCCCTGTCGGGACTCGCGGCAAGCGCGCTGATCAATGTTTTTGTGGGATGCGCTGGTTTATTCGCCGCTGCGGCGATTCTGTGCTCGTCGATCTTCATTCTCCATTCGCTGCCGAGGCTTCGCGGCCGGACGCTTGCCCTGCATGCGATGTTGACTGTCGTGCTCGGCCTCTTGGCGTGCGCGTTATGGGCATATGCCTATGCCGATGCGTCCATGCAAACGGTGCTTCAGATTATTTTCTACGACACGCATTTTTATCGCTATGCCGACATCACTGCAATACCCGAGGGATGGTTTATCCAGTGCTGTGCCGGCATGTTTGTCGTACTCATTGCCGTCGCGTTCATCCCGCGTCCGCGGAAATCCTGGCACATGCATCTGATTGGATGGGGCGCAACGGGCATGCTCTTTCTTGCGATGCTCCCTCCCTTCGCCGCAGGTCTTCCCGAAACGCTGCCGGCAGCGCAATCGGTATACCTGCTCAGTGTCGTCGCGGCCGTCACCATCGGACTCTGCGCAGGAATCATCCTTGATTTGTTCGAATGGGTGATGGCGAAAGTCCGTCTCTCGCAGGCGCTCGCCGTGAGCGTGCGAACATCGGCAGCAATATGCGCGCTGGGCGCGGTGATCTTGTTGTTTCCGGGAACACCCGCAGCAATCGGCAGCACGGCAGAGCCCGACGGATTCGTCAAAAATCTGTATGCGATCGAACGGACGTACATTCCCTATCAATGGACAATTGTCGCGCATCGCGGTATATTACTGGCTGGAATGAACCGCGGGCGCTTCCTCGATTATGAATATTTTACATCGCTGTACGATCCGGCGACATATCGGCACGGACAGCGCGGCTCCATTCCGACGGCGCTTGTGTTTATTTTCATTGAAAAGAATTCAGACGCCAGCGCAATCAGCTCCGAGATTGCTCCGCTCGACAAGGACGCCATGCGGCGCACGCGCCAATGGTGCGAGACATACATCCGGACACATGCCGATATGAGCGTCTTTTACAGCGATGATTCGATCATTATTTATCAACTGCGCGATCCCGATGTGGCATCGCAGCGCATGTAACCGATTCCCCGATGATAGCAAGCACAGTATTACAAGAAGCCGTATCGAAATTTCTCACCAATGTCGCGAGATATACCGGCATCCCCTTCTGTCTGCTTGACAGCGATCGGACGGAGATTGTGAAGACACCGGTTGAGGATCGCAGCGAACCGTTCCTGAACGAGATCGCGCAGGAAACGGAACGGGCGATCGTGCTGCGCGACGGTTCAAAGTGGTATCTGTATTCGTTGGACCAGCCGCTGCCGGGCACCGAACTGTTGCGCGAACAGGTGCTCGATTTCACCACCGAGGTCATCGTCTTCATCATCAAGAATGAAGAGGAGATGCAGAACCTGTCGACCGAGCTCCTTGAGCGATATCAGGAACTGCATGTGTTGTACGATGTCATCAACGATGTCAGTTCGGTGCTCGACGAGGACAGCATCTGTATGGCGGTGCTGCAGAAAGCGATGCAGACCCTCGATGTGGGATACGGCGCTGTGGCGTTCATTGACGATGCGATATCAGCCATGGTGAAACGTTGTTCGATCGGAGACACAGGCGGACTGAGCGATACCGAGATTCTCGGATACGCCGAATACGTCTGCACCGCGAATACGCATATCATCGTCGAAGAAAAAAATGCCGAGACGTCGGAATCATCGGGCGGCAAGCCTGGACTGCTTGCCGTGCCCGTCGCCGCCGACAATGTATCGATGGGAGCGGTGCTTGTCGCGTCGAAACATCATGAGGGCAGATTCACGACGGGCGACCGTGTTTCGCTGACCGCGCTGGCAGGCTATCTCGGCATCGCGATCAAATCCTCGCTTCTGATCAAGGAAGCTCGCGAGGCCGAAGCCCTGCGGCATGAATTTGACTTTGCGCGAAAGATCCAGGAAAGTCTTCTGCCGAAGCGTCTGCCCGCGTTTTCAACACTCGATATTGCGGCACGATGTCATCCGGCGGCCGAAGTCGGAGGCGATTTGTATTCGTGCTTCGAATGCGGCAGGAACGAATGGATCTTTGGCGTGGCCGACGTGTCTGGACACGGACTCGGCTCGGCGTTCATTCTCGCGTCGCTCAGGAGCATCCTCCGTTCCGAGAGCCGGCGATTTACGAATCTTGAATGTCTCATCGGCGAAACGAACAACACGTTGTGCGAGGACACAGAGGACAGTGAACTTTTCGCGACGCTCATCATGGCATCGTACAGCGATGTGACGCGGACGCTGCATTCGGTGAACGCGGGCCATCCGCCGGGCATCCTGTGGCGCGCACAGACGAGCGAGCTTGTGCAGCTCGAATCGAGCGGCATGGCGGTCGGCATGTTCCGCGATGAATCATACGGATCGAACGATGTCACGCTTGAGCCCGGCGACGTGTTGCTGCTTTACACGGACGGAATCATGGAGACGAAAAATCCGGCGGGTGAATATTATGGAATCGACCGGCTGCGTGTGTTTCTTTCACACGCGGCGTCGATGAGCGCCGAGGCGATACTCGTGGCGCTGATTGAAGACGCGACGTTGTTTCGCGGAAGCGCCAAACAGAACGACGATATCACAATCGTCATCGCCAAAGCGCGCTGAATGTTTTTCGTTGTATTGCAACACTGTGTACCCGGAGCATCATCTTTTTTTTTGCGGGACGAAGCGATGCTTCATCCCTGCTTCAACATTTTTTTAACAATCGAATATACTACCATTGAAAACCATTTTACTTGTCGACGACGACAGCAACATACGGCGGCTTCTTTCATTTCTTCTCGAGCGGACCGGCTCCAAAGTCTTTACAGCCGTCGACGGCGAAGAGGGATTGCAGCGCGCCAGGGAACTGAAACCGCAGCTTGTCATCACCGATGCGATGATGCCGAAGATGGACGGATTTCAACTCTGCACAGCGCTTCGGAACGATCCGGAACTTGCGCACGTGAAAATCATCATGCTCACGGCAAGCGACCAGACTTCACTCGACGAATCGGCGAGCGCCCACGGGGCGAACCTGTGCCTGATCAAGCCATTTAATCCGATCGAAATCACGCGTATCGTCAAAGAAATGATGGCGGACCAATAATCACACGGATTCAGCAGCGTTATGAACACAAAATTTATATCGTCCCTGTTTGCATCCGGCACTCCCTCGTTCGAAACAGAATTCTGGCGGAAGATCGGCACCACTGCGTTTGAACAGATGCCGGCCGACGATGCATTCCGCGCGCTGATCGATCAGGTCCATCGGCTGCTCGGGGCAGCCGCGTACTATCTCTACCTGCCGTCATCCGGCGACACCGAGCTCGTGCTCGAGTTCATGGATCTGCGCTTTCACAGCGAGATCGAATTGCAGAAGGAATTGTCCGTCCATCCGGATATCATCGATCTGCTGCAGACGCCGGAAATTTCGCTTCCGATGGACAATCATTATAAGACACTCGGATACGCCACGGAGTGGGCTGGCTCATTCCTGATCCTCCCGCTCATCGAAGGCAGGGACACGTTCAGAGGCTGCGTGCTTGCCGGACCGCTCATCAAACGGGTGCATGGAGCGGCGCTCAAATCGGCGCTGCAGGCGTTTTGCGCAGGAGCGACGGGTGTCGTCACGCGCATACGAGCGCATGCGGTGCTGAAGGAACAGGCGTCATCCGCCGCAGCCCGGGCGCATGTCACGCAGAAAATCCTCGGCTCGGCGCTTGAAGTGGACCGTTTTGTGTCGCTGTTGCTCGATCTCGCACTCACGTCGACGAAAACCGAGGCCGGATTTGTCGCCATTGCGCGCGGCACCACGCTGGCGGTGCGCGCATCGAAGAACCTTTCGAAGGAATTTCTCACGGAATTGAATCTTTCTTCAAACGGGGGCCTCTTCGAATGGTCGTTGGATGCCGATGATATACTTATCCTGCAGGATTTCGATTTCGTCGCGCGCCACAGCGTCAAATCGATCCTGGCGGTGCCGCTTGTCGAGAATCGACAGTTGAACGGAGTGTTCGCGCTGATTAATTTCACGAAGCGGACGAGCGTCGACGATACAAGCCTGACGATCCTGAAGAATTTTTGCGATCAGATCCGGCTCGTGCTGAACAATTCGCACGTGTTCGAGGAATTTTCGAACCGATATCTTTCCACACTTAAGGCGCTGAGCGAGTCGTACGACGTCCGGTCGGCGTACGGGGCGGGCCATTCGCGCCGCGTGGCCGATTGCGCGCTCCGGCTTGGAAAAGAATTGAGTTTCGGCGTCGATGATCTGAAGCGGCTCGAGACCGCTGCGCTCGTGCACGATGTCGGCATGTGCGGCGTTGTCGAAGCTGAAGCAGGCTTCCGGGCCGATTATCATCATCCGACGGTCGGATCGAGCCTCATCGAAGTGCTGCCGATCGATCCAATCATCACGCAGGCGGTGGCAACGCACCATGAGTGGTTCGACGGATGGGGATATCCGAACGGCCTCTCGGGAGAATCAATCCCGCTTCTCGGACGTGTCCTGGCGGTTGCAGAACATTTCGACGAATCGCAGTCAGGCTCGCTGCAGAAGCATCTCCAGCATCTTCCCGTGTTTCTGGATGATCTGAAGACGCGCCGCGGTCTTCAATTCGATCCTGCAGTGGTCGATGCGCTCATGCGCATCCTGAAGAAGTAATGTTATGACCGCCGCCGGAACGTGGGCGAAGCGATAAGTATTCACATGATATTTTTTTTCATCTTTAATAAGGAATAACAATGGAGTGTACACTCGGAAATATCGGAACCATTCAGGTAGCGGCTCCGGCAGGCGACCTTGACGTCGCCGTCGCACCGCAACTTCGCGAACTGCTCAAGGGCATCATCGAAAAAGGCGCAACGAAAATTCTTGTCGATATGCGTCTCGTGACATTCATCGACAGCTCTTGTCTCGGCGTCCTTGTCAACGCGCACAAGCTTGCGACGGCGAACGGAGGAGCGATCAAGTTTGCCGAAACGAGCGAACAGGTACGGAAGATTTTCGAGCTGACGCGTGTCGACAAACACCTCTCATTTTATCCATCGATTGACGAGGCCGTGTCGGGTTTTTCCGAATAACACCGAATTCCCTGTTTCTTGATTGAAGCCGTGCCAGAATGAATGTTACCATCAGCACTGCCAGTCGTCATCAGTAATTTTGCCACGCGCCATTATTTGTCCGCCATTTGTTGATATGAAATTATTTTCACTACGTATCGCGTTCCTGCTCCTGTGTTGTGCGACGCTCGTCCGCTCCGAGTCCCCCCGGTCATCGGTACTCGTCGTCTACGACTCGGGCGATGCGTATGCCTTGCCATGTTTTAAACAGATTATCGTGACGCTCGAGTACAACCGATTGCCTTACGTGACGTATGATCTCGCGCGCTCGACCTCCCTTCCCGATCTTGACAGTTATATTTCGGTCATCACGGCCACCGAGATGCTTTGGAAAATCGATCCCCCATCCTGCGATCTGCTGAACTCCTATGTTTCGAACGGCGGCGGTCTTGCGGTGCTCTATCGCGGATGGAATGCGAACATCCATACGCTGCTCGGCGTGACGGCAACGCAGTCTCCCGTCGTGTCCGAACGAAAGAGTCGCGGACTGAATTTCATACGCGAACTTATTCCCGGCATCAATCCGACATCGATCGCACCATCGATTCTCGGCGACATCTCCGCGTACGATATCCGGCTCACGCCCACCGCCTCGGCATTTGCAACGAGCGCAGTCGATCAGCTTCCCGTCGGTTGGATCAATTCTTACGGAAAGGGCAAGGTCGTCTTCTGGAACACCGTTCTCCTTTCTGAAAAAATTTACCGCGGTCTCATCATCCCGTCGCTCGGTGCGGTTCAACCCGTGACAATTTCACCGATCATCAACCTCTCCGTGATTTGTCTCGATGATTTTCCCAACGCCTCGCCGAATGCAAAGGTCGAACCGATCAAATCCGAATTCAACATGACCGTCTCCGAATTTTACGCGTTCCAGTGGTATCCCGACATGCTGCGGCTTGCGCGTCAGTATGGATTGAGGTACACATCGGGACTCGTTTTTGGTTACGGTGAAGTCACAACGCCTCCGTATAAATTTTCGGAGTGGGTCAACAGCACCGTTGAGCGCGGCGGTAAAAAGATCAATTCCTCCGTGTGGCTTGCGCGCAAGGCACAGAAGGATATCGAGATTGCGTTTCATGGCCAAAACCACCAGCCGCTCACGTTGAAGAATTGGCGGTCACGGGACAATATGAAGCTCGCCCTGTCAGCCGCACGCAAGCGCTGGGAGTATGACAACCTCGGTCCGGATCCGTTGAGTTATATTCCTCCGATGAACGTTATCGACTCGGTGGGAATGAACGCGTTGACTGATATCTTTCCCGCCATACGCGTGATCGGCAGCCAGTATATGGGACGGTTTGCGATGGGACAGAATCGTGAATTCGGTACCGATCCCTGGAATCCGCGCATCAAGTCGTTCCCACGTGTCACAAGCGGTTTCATCTTCGATGACTTCAATAAGCTGCTGACGCTCTCGCTCATCCACACCGTGGGCGCGTGGACGCATTTCGTGCATCCGGATGATATTCTTCCTGTCGCGGGACGGTACGCCGAGAATACGCGCGATGATCTCGCCTCCGAGAACTGGCAATGGCTCGGCGAGCCGAACCACACGGGAATTTTTTATTCGTTTGAAAGCTGGATCCGCTTTGTCAACAAGTATTATCCATGGCTTCGTTACGACGATTACGCCCATGCGTATGCGCCGCTTTCAAATTACGAAGCGTGTCAGGTCTCGGTGCGCTCGGTCGAACGGAAAGTGAATGTGCGGTTGAACATCGTACCCTCCGATTTCACGATCCACGTGAACGACGGCAATACGATCGTTTCGTGCAACGGAGGCGAAATTCTTCAGACCAATGTGCTTGCCTTTTCATCCTATTATGTGATCCGCGCCCGCAAGAGCGACATCGCAATCACGCTCCGCGATCCTGTCGCGCCCCTGTTTTATCAGGCCGGTTCGCCTGCGCATTTATATCTTGCCGGCGATTCGCGCTACAGCGGATCGACGACCGAGCAGAAACAGTATCCGGCGGGACTTGCTTCACTCCAGCCTTACCGCTCTGTGCGTGGACGAATCAGGCAGACCGCATCGGCACAGAATGCAGCAGCGCTCGCAGCGACATTCCGATCATCAGGCAGACGCTCAGGCGGCGCAGGCGAACGTTCGACCTCCGACGTATCGGAAAAATCGCAGGCTGAACAAGACGCTCCCCTGCCGCAGGATCCGCTTTCGCGCGCGCGGCGATTCGTCGAGCTCGATCAAAAGGAAAAAGCGATTCCCGTTTACGAAACATATCTCAGCACGCACCTCAACGACGCCAAAACGTGGCGTGATCTGTATCAGCTCTATACATGGTCCGATCGTCCCAAAGATGCGACGCGTGCGTTGGAAGCCTATGTCCGCCTCTCTCCCGACGATTATCAGTCCATGCAGACACTCGCCGAAGCCTATGTCGGAGCGGAACGGCAGAAAGAAGCAATTCCGTTGTATGAACGGCTTGCAGCGCATGCGCCGGATGGACTTGCAACCCGCACGATGCTTGCACAGCTGTATGGATGGAATGGCATGTCCGATCAGGCGGGACGCGAATACGAGCGATTATATGAAGGCGCTTCGCACGACACGGCGTACGCCATGCGCGCGGCAGAACAGTATCAGGCAGCGGGACGGACAGCCGATGCGTCACGGATGATCGAGGAAGTTGTTCGCCGGAATCCATCCGATCTCCAGTCGATGAAAAAACTCGGAGAGATGTATCTGTGGCAGGAGCGCCAGCCCGACGCCATACGCGTCTACGAGCGCATCGTCCAAGCCGAACCCGACTCGCTTCCGTCGCGCATCACGCTTGCGCGTTTGTATGGATGGAACAAGCGGCCCGAGGAAGCGACGATGCAAAGCAGAGAGATCCTGAAGCGCGATGCAGGGAATATCGACGCACTCAGGATTGTCGCGGACAATGCCCGCGCAGAGGAGAACTGGTTTGATGCGCGCGCGTGGTACTCGATCGTCGCTCAACATCGGCCGCACGACACGGACGTTCGCGAGTATCTCGATGCAGTGCGTCGCGATCACGGTCTGCATTTCACATCGGCATACGAGTGGATCGACGACTCGAACAACCTGACGCGGGAAGAACTGCCTGTGAGCATCGAACTCTATCAGACGCGCTTGGCCGATTATTATCTGCGTGCGGTCGGACGTCGCGTGCGCGACAATCGCCTCATCCCTGTCATTAATCCCGATGGAACCGATGAAGGCATGACAACACGCGCGGGCCTCTCGAAGACGGGATACGGCGCAGGCCTCGGTGCGAAATTTGCGCTCGGCCGGCGGACCGCGTTCTCATTTGAGGCGCTTGCCACCCGATACGATTCGAACTGGACGCCGATCACCATGGGTGCGAAACTCGAGCATTCGTTCACCGACCGATTCTCCGGCTCCATCTCGCTCGAGCGCTCTGAAACTGTTGAAGGCATCCAGGCGATTCGACGCAACATGTACACGACAAGCGCGCGCGGAGAATTATTCCTTCAGGCGACTGACCGATGGAGCATCGGAACGATGGCGGAATTTGAATCGTACACGGACAATAATCTGCGCAGCACCGGAGCGATTCTGTCGACGTACAAAATTGTCCTGCGCCAGCCTCAGATCGCGCTGCAGGCAAGCTCGATCTATCAGGACACGAAACTCATTTATCTCACATCAGAGCCGTATTGGACGCCGCGTGAACTGTTCACAAATTCGATCGGCGCCTCGCTGTCGTACACATTCTTCGATGTCTTCACACCAGAAATTTCCGAAACCGGCACGGTCCAGGGTGGTGTCTTTTCGAACAACGTGGGCGCGAAGGTTGTCATTCAGCTCTCTCAGTTCCTCCAGCTCACGGCCGAATACGGAAAGCTCGGATCGTCCGTCTACCGTCAGACTGTTGCCCGTGCCGGCTTGAGTTATCGATATTGAGCGACTGCCCGCGCAGCCCAAGCTATCTCTATCAAGCGATCGTTCGCCGCGGAATTTTTTCTCGTTTTGAAAAAAACTTTTTGGAATTATCCCGGATTCTTCTTATATTTAGAGCACTGCAACAATGCACCTGTAGCTCAACTGGATAGAGCACCAGCCTACGAAGCTGGGGGTTGTGGGTTCGACTCCCGCCGGGTGCACGATAAAAGGCCGATTCTGAGAACAGAACCGGCCTTTTTTATTTCCATTTCATGAAATTTTGTGGGTGGAGACCGCAGGGAGACTAAATGGAGACGGTTGATGATCAGTTGTGTGACCGAAGCATGAGTGTCGCTGGGTTCAATCCCTTCGCAGCTGCCTCTATCGTCACCCCTTCATTTCCATGCCCTCCCTGAACGATCACCTGGCATCTCCCGTTGAACAGTTTGCGCTGCCATGCACCGTCGACACATTGATCGGGTTCGTGACTGCTCGGGTCGCCGTTTCCGACGCCGATGAATTTCGCGGCGCCGCGAAGGGAAAACACGATTTCATTCTGCGCGTCCGGCACGTCCCTCCCTTCCCGATCGATTACGCTCACATTGATGACAACCGCGTCCCGTCCATCATTCGAGAGCGACACTTTGGATGGAGTCAACCTGATCACAAACGGATCGCCTGTCGTTTCAACTCTTGCGGTGATCCGTTTCCCACTCCGGTAACCGACCGCCTCCAGCGCGCCCGGCGTATACAACACATCCCACTTCAGATGACTGTATCGCACCATGCGTTTCATGCCGAGACTCTTTGCATTCAGGAACAGTTCGACACTGTCTGCATTCGAATTCACCCAGACGTCGATATGTTTCCCTTCGGCTCCCTTCCAATTCCAATGGGGAGAAAGATGAATCACGTCGTCCTGACTCCACCACGATTGATAATAATAATAAATATTTTTCGGGAAGCCGCACATGTCCATGATGCCGAAATGTGAATTGATGTTCGGCCATTGGTACGGCGTCGGCTCTCCGCGATAATCGAATCCCGTCCATACAAACCCGCCCATCATCCACGGATGTTCCGCGGCCAGCGGCCACCAGTCCTCCGCGCGATTGGCCCACCATGGGAATGTGATATCCTGATCGGGCACGTAACACCGGATGGTGTCAGTTTCATAGATACCGCGCGTTGTTACCGTGCTTCCCATTTCCGTGCCAATGATCGGCTGGTCCCCGTGATCGGCGTGATAGGGAACGATCCCGTTCACCCGATAATTGAATCCTCGCACGGGGATCACTTCATTGACGCCCTGAAAGACATTTGCAACATCGGCTGCATACGTGCTTGTCCGCGTCGGATCGAGTTCGCGTTGTTTCGCAAGCATTGTGATCGCGATCCGTTTGCCCGCACTCGTCGTGTGCACGTATCCTTCCTCATTGCCGATGGACCACATGAAGACGGAAGGATGATTCCGATCGCGCATGATGAGTCGCGCAAACTGATCGATATATTCGGAGCCGCTGTTCAACAGCCGCGTTTCATCCAACACGAGCATACCCAGACTGTCACAGGCATCCAACAATTCGGGTGTCGGCGGGTTGTGGCTTGTCCTGTATGCCGTCGCTCCCATGTCTTTAAGCAAGCGGATCCGGTATCCCTGCAGGTAATCCGGAAGGGCGCTGCCCACTCCGGCATGATCCTGATGGCAATTGACTCCCTGAATTTTGACAGGCCGTCCGTTCACCATCACGCCATTGAGGGCATCGATGGTGATTGTGCGAATGCCAAACCGCACGCCAACCCTGTCTATGATTTTCCCATTCGCGCGAACGATACTCTCGGCCCGATAGCGGTACGGATCATCAAGGGACCAGAGCGATGGGCGGAGCACTGTCAAGGTGTGCGTCACCGTGCGTCGTTCGTTCATACCGAATGAGCACGGCGCTTCGGACGATTGTGCGACGACTCTTCCTTCCCGATCGGCGATGACAGTCTGCACCGTGCCTGCGACAGGTGTCGGCAATTGGTTCTCCACGACGGTCGCGACCTTCACCGCCGCATCGCCGCTCCCGATCACCGTAGTGACGAACATGCCGTTCTCGACGATATGGAACGAGTGATGGCGATTGAGCCACACATGTCTATAGATGCCGGCACCTTCATAAAACCACCCCTCGTACTGCGTGGCATCCACACGAACGACAAGAACGTTCGGCGCATTGAAGTTGACGATGTCCGTTATGTCATATGTCTTCCCGATATAGCCGCTCGTATTGTTTCCCAGATAATGCCCATTCAGCCACACGACGGCGTCGCGATAGACGCCGTCAAACGTCACCGAAAATCGCTGACCGGAATCTGATGGCTGGATCATAAATTTTTTCCTATACCATCCGATGCTCGATTCAGGGAAAAGTCCCCCCACGGGTTTATATCCATGCGCCATGACATCCTCGTTGGGCGATTGGACGAACGGTAATGCCACCGCCCAGTCGTGCGGCAGTTGCACCGTGGTCCACAAGCTGTCAACAAAGTCCGGAGCAATGCACGTGCGGCCGGCATTGCCGGTCTTCTTCATGATGTTTGCGATTCTGTAATTAAAGTCCTTCGACGGATCGGACGCGTTACCGAAGTGAAACTTCCAATCGTCATCGATATTCGTTCTACTTCGTTCCTGAGCGAACAGGTATTCGGCAGAGAAGACGCAGAGTGCAACGAGTGCAAGCAGGATGAATGGCGATCGTTTCATAGTGATCAGGATTCCGTTGGTCGATTGGCGAACAGGCGTAGCATGTCCGGTGTTATTTAGCGAGACGAATAGAGACAATGTCGAAACGATGTTCCGCGGGATGCGTGTCAGAGTCCATTCCGAATTGCAGGACGGCGGCCTTCGTCATCGCCATGGACTCGCGCTCCGATGCACCCCCATTCCTCACCTTGTCCAGGAACAGCGGGTACGATCCCGGGAGAATCATCATGGGTCGTTTCTTCATCGATGCGATGGGCACGCGGCACTCAGTCCATGCACGGGCGAGTGTGACATCAGCGCCGAATGTTTCTCCATCCGTCGTCATAATCATCACGGCGATTGTCTCCGCGGAATCGCGCAGGGAGCGCCCGCGCACGATGATGTTCACATAGTCACCAATCCGGGCGCCGAGCGACCGGATCGTGGCGGAAATATTCGTTTGACAGGCAAAGGAGGCCGGCATCGTTCCCGAAAAATTCACTGTGAGCGATAGCGCGGTTTCCGTTGTTGATGCTCCGTTCCCATAGTCGACTGCGTAGCGCATGGATCCGCTGAACAGCGGGAACACCATTTCCGTCCGATTCTTTTCCGCGTCGATGAGCGTGATCTCTTCATCTCTTTTCGGCACATCCATCCGCCACGGATGCGCGAGCGAAAAATCCCATTGCGTCGGATCGCCCGGTTGTTCACCGGGGAACGTGTATTTCGCCGTCGAGGAGTGTACGGTCACGCAGTACTCAATGCGTCCCGTATGCAAAGACGCCGGAAGCTGGGCGGGAATATACGAGAAGCCGCCGATATGCCTCAGGGGGATTCGCGTATAGCCGCGCCATCCCTCTCGCTTCACGAATAATTCGGCGCCGAGGATCGGACTGTCGCCAGCGATGGTAAATGCGAAAGCGGATGAATCCGCAACTGGCGCCAATGGCTGCGACAGATTGACGACATAGAGTCCTGACGGCGCGGGGGCGGGCAGGTAGAGGCCGTCGAGAAACGTCTCCGTCTTCGCGCAATAGTGCGCGATTTTCTCCTTCTCCATCCCTGCGCGTGTGACGATGTAGACACCCGGGTAAACGCGGCCCTCATGTAATGTCGGCGTACCACTCAGTGCATGCAGTGCGTAGCCGTTGCCGAGATCCGGCAGAGCAATATCGATCGCGCGTTCATTCCAAAACAATCGGGACACTTGCCGCGTCATGCTTGTTTGCTCGAACGGATCGCGGATCCACAGCGCGTCCGGATATACTTCCAGACGCCAGATCCCGTCCTCAATCTTATCGAGAAAATACGCCCCAGTCCCGTTGTATTGCACCACGGGTGAACTGCCGCATCCGGCAATCTGCTCAAGTCTGTCACTTTGTTTCGGAACCGTCCGAGTCGCATTAGAATAGAGAAACTCCGTATCCGTGTTCATTACGCTGAGGTCCTCGTCCCCGCTCACGCGAAAGGCATCGAAAGAGGAATTCTCCGGATATGTCCCGTATGATGCGCCGCGCGGGATGCGCCGGAATGCCTTCCCCGCGATCATCAGGCTGATCGCTTTCGACGGAGTGTAGAGGAGATTCATGAAGTGCGTCGGATATTCGGTATTGCTCCACGCGATCTGCGACGGATCGTAGGCGAACATCGTTGCACACTGCATGCCGGCGCCCCTGAAACTGCGCGCCATGGCTGGATACATGAATGATCCGCCGACATCCGCCGCATCGAATTCATACACCACTTTCGCCTTCGAACCGTATCCGGCAATCTTCTCCGATGGGACAGCATACCGATTTACGTTGACGAGGTAATTACCCTTCAGCATCGCCCCATGCACCAGGCCTGTCGGATACCATTGGAATGTCATGCCGTCGATCTTAGCGGCGGCGACCGCATTCGCCTGGAGCGCACTCCATGTTTCACTGATGTTGTAGAAGATCGGCTTCTTCACACCCGCGGCGCGCATCACCTCCGCCATCTCATCGATGTATGCGGTCACCTGCTGTGCCGAATCGGGATGCCGCGGCTCGTTGATGATCTCGAAGGCGATGATCGCCGGATCATCTTTCAATGAGTGCTTTGTGTAGGGATTGACATGGTTGACAAACTGTTTTAAATATCTTCGTTGCGCCGCTCGTGCGCCGGCATTAGTGATGAGATCCATCTTCCCATACTTCTGCGTATAACCGCCGGTTGGTACGTCGGGTTCGGGCCAGCCCGTTGCCCACCATGCGATGGGGGTGGCAATCGTCTTAATACCGTTCCTCGACAGTTGTGCGACGAGGTAATCGTAGAGATCGAGATGCTCATTGGCGATGAGGTTGCCGAGACTGTCGGAGATCTCCTTTTCCCAGACATGCACACGGAAGGCATCAAGGCCGAGACGTTTCATCTGTGCGACGTCGAGATCGATCGCCTTCTTGATGGGCAAGCCGAGCCGTTGATGGGCACGATACGCATAAGCGAAGGGAACGGTATAATTGACACCGAAGAGACTCACTTCGTCACAGGATTCGATCCAGCGCATGACTCCCAGCGAGTCGACGAAGACGCCGCCTGTATGTGTGCGTGCTACCTGCGCAGGAAGAAGGGACAGAGACGCCGCACAGAACACGAGAGCGAGTAGTGGTTTCATTTTTGCATGATCATTTTCCGAACGGCGACGAATTCTCCGGCCGAGAGTTTGACAAAATAGACACCCGAGCGCACACCTGCGCCTTTATCGTCAGTCCCGTCCCAGACTGCCGCATGCATCCCCGCTTCCTCGAGCCTGTGCACAATGGTCCGCACCTGCTGTCCCAAAATATTATAGACAGTCACATCGACGCTGCCACTGCGAGCGAGCGTGTACGGGATGGTGGTTGATGGATTGAACGGATTGGGATAATTTTGCATGAGCTGGAACCGCGCGGGATGCGTGTCGTTGGCACCACGCACATCGGTGACGGTACGGTTTTCGTTGAAGGGTCTCCATGCGAGTGTCGTATCCGAGATCGGAAAGATAACGATCCGTGGGGCGATTCCCGATTCCTTACCATCGAATGCGCTGTTCACGGCAAAGAATGTGTACTCGATCTGCGTGCCCGGCCTGATTGTATTCTTCGGAAAGTATGCGGTGCCGGACCAGAACGAGCCGCCGGCAACGCTGAGCGTTTCCCTGGCTAGGACGACCTTATTACCCGACCAGGAGAACACACCAGATGATTGCATCGAGTCGCCGCGCACAACAACGGGTCCGTGGAGCGCCGGATCAAACAACTTCTTCGCCATAAGCCCCGCCATATTCACGCGGAACAAGATGCCGATGGAGTCGGGTTTGTGCAGCAGGGGCGACCAAAACTGTGGGACGGTGAGTCCCGATGCATTGAAGAATTGCAGATCGATCGTCGTATCCCGAGCACCCGCCGAGATGAGGCGTATATTCCTCACACTCCCGTCGGATGGAGTTACGGGACCTTCATTCCCAAGGCGGAGATTCGTGGGAACGGACGCCGAGTGTCCCGTCCAGAATTTATATTCAAGGCGATCGCCCTGATACATCTTGAATTGCGTTTCCCAATAATCTCCACCGACATTCTTCGGTGCCACTCCCGTGTTCGCATCCCATGTCAGCACTTCCCCGCTCGGTAAAAGTGACGATCCCTTGCCGATGATCTCTCCACGCAGTTGAACGACGCCCGACGGCTTCAGCGTATCCCATACGGTGGCTGTGTTCACCTTCAATCGCACCGTGATCGCTTGAGCGCTGTCGAGATTAAGGAAAGCATTGACCGAGCTCAGCGCCGAGCCGGTAAAATCGAAGAGTGTCAGATGTTCCCATGAGGAACCGATCGGCGGAACGGAGATGTACGCGGGTTCCCAATAAAAATAGCCAACCCCTTTGCCGTTCGTCGTCTCTTTCAAAATTTTCGTAATCCGCGCCAGGAACGTCTTTTGTCCCTGCGCCGACACGGGGCAACCCTGTATAAGTTTCGACACATCGACACCCACATTGCCCATGCCGTCGTTGAGTGATTTCGTGGTCCACGGATACGCCGTCTCCGCGATGACGATGGGTTTGTTGTAGCGGACCGCAAGATCGTTGACGTTGTTTTTCATCTGGAGCAATGAGCCATGCCACCAGGGATAATACGATAAGCCGATGACATCGAACGGCACGCCCTGTGTGATGAGGTTGTCGTAGAACCATCGCGCGGTTCCATTGTCACCGCCGCGATCGATGTGGATCATGATCTTCATACTCGAATCGGCCGCCCCCTCCCTGGCGCCGCGGACACCCTCTTTTAGCAGCTCGCCAAACTGGATCCATCCCTGCGCGGTATTATTCCGCCCGTCGGGCCACAGCATGCCTGCCGTGATTTCGTTGCCGATCTGCAGCATATCGGGCACTATCAACTGGCGGTGGAAGGACGCGAGAACGAACTTCGTATACGTATAGACGCTTTCCTTCAACGCCGCATAGGGGAGGGTCGCCCATGCCGCCGGTTTGTTCTGCTTTCCCGGATCGGCCCACCAATCGGAATAATGGATATCGAGAAGAAATTTGAGACCCTTCCCCTTCACGCGCTGCGTATAGGCGAGCGTCTGGCCCAGACCGCACCAGCCGCCGGCCGGGGTGTGCCAGAGTCGAAGCCGGATATAATTCACACCATTCTCCTTCAGGATGTCGAGCGCATCCTTTTCCACGCCGTTGAGAGTGTACTTGCCTCCCAACGATTCGATCTGCGGCGTGAACGAAACATCGGCGCCTCTGAAAAATTCATCCTGCGTCGATTGTGCTGTCAGCATCACCGGCAGAAATACGAACCACCATGCGTAAAAAATTTTTTTCACGATCTGCACCATTAGCCCTGGGCAAAAAAAAAAGGCCGAGCCCGGCATTGTACCGGGCTCGACTTCGTAAGAGTTACTTCATGAATAACATTTTCTTCACGTCGGTGAACGAGCCGGCCTGGAGATGTAACAGATACAGACCCGAACTGAGGTTCAATCCTGAGACATTCCAGTTGATCGCATGAGTTCCCGCCGTCTGTTCCTGCCGGACGAGAGTGGCCACGACTTGTCCGAGCACATTATAGACGCTCAATGTCACGAACACCTTTTCCGGAACCGAGTATGAAATGATCGTCGACGGATTGAAGGGATTCGGATAATTTTGCATCAAGTTGTACGAGACCGGCAGCGATGAATGTTCATTTTCCACGGCCGTGACCTTGTCAAGATTCGGCGGATCCTCGATTGTCAGGTTATCCAGTTTCCACGCCACCTCAGCCAATGCAAACGTCGCAGGCCATTGAGCCGAATCGGCCAACACTTTTGTCGGCTGGATGTACTGATAATAGCGTCGTCCCTTGACGGCGCTGCCGCTGCCGTTGGTGATATCGCCACTGGGTGAAGTATAGACGAGCCGGTAACAGAACTGGTTCAGGGATGGAGCCTTCAGATTCCACGTGCCCGTATACTTGCCGTCGCCATCGGGATCGGTCAACATGATGCGGTTATCGGTGCCCCACATGGTTTTACCCTGCGAGACAGTCGTGATGCAGCCGTCAAATTGAACGTACACGGTATCGATGCCGGGCCGGAAGAGCGTGCTCGGGTTGGTGACGCTGCTCGTCGCGGGCGCCATGTCGACGGTAAACTTCACCGAGAGCGGAGTCTGGATCGCACTCTTCCAATGGAGGCTGTTGAAGAATTGTGTTGTCGACCCGAAATCGCCGGCAACCGCTTGCTGTGTCTTATCGGTAAAGATATAACTTCTATCAGCGCCTCCGGTCACGCCCGGTTCTTCCCATCCATTCGACAATTGGAGTCCGCGAATGAATGTCGGTTTGGTGGAATCGACGCGTGTAGAATCCCATGCGATGTAATATTTATACGTCAAGACTTCCTTCGGATATTTTGTAAATGATTCAAGAAGATCCCATTCCTTCTGGTCGGGATCGTACGTCATTTTCAGCATCGTCGGCTCCGTCGCGAACGTGAATGTCGACGGCGGCCATCCTTTTGCCCCGGTGACAGCGACTTTATCGCCCAGGGCACGGTTAAACAATCCTGCGTTTTCGAGCGCCTGCAACTTCAGCGCGAACAGCACGTTCGCCGTAACCTTCGGTCCTGACGGCGGGAAATTGTTATAATATTTCCATTGAATCGTCGTATCGTTGGTGGAATTGAATGTGAACGATCGGTTGCCGATGCTTTCCCATTTGTCCGGCTGGATGACAAATTTATATTCCTGTTTTGTCGTCCCCACGGTGATTGCCGATTTGGCCACACGAATTACACCCGACCAGAAGGAGCCGCCGTTGACGCTGACGGGTTCCTTGCTGAGCACGAGAAACGCAGGCGACCAAGAGGAGCTGCCCAATGGCACGCCGCCGCGGACATCGACGACATCCGTTGCCGGTTTGAAATCGGCGCCGCCCATATTCACGCGGAACCGGATCGTAATCGAATCGGCATAACTGACGAATGGTTGGGCGAATTGCCCGAGCTTGTTTTCCCAGCCGTTGATATATTGCAGCGGGAGCGTGGTATCCTTGGTGCCGACAATGAGCATTCTGTTATCGCCAGAAGGAATACCGGCATCGATCGGTCCTTCCCATCCGCTCCAATGGAAGGTCGGCGACCCCGCCTTGAAGAAGGTGACGAATTTATATTGGATGGTATCCCCGGCCTTCGCCTGGAACGATGCATCCCAGTAATCGCCGCCGACGTTCGTTGCCACGACGCCCGATGCGGCATCCCATGTGATGGCGGGTGTCGTGCCTAATTTCGATGCACCGCTTAGTTGAACGTAGCCCGATGCGCCGAGAGTATCAAGACAGGTGGACGTGTTGATCCGCATCTTGACAGTCACTGTCTGTGCTGATGATTGGGATGACATCCCGATCATCAGCAGTATGATGACCAGCTGCACACAATATGTGTAGAAGTGTTTCATACCCCTCTCCTTTTAGGTTGATGTATAATGTGCTCTCACCCATGGGAAGAGAGCGTTTGTTCGTCTGTTGAGCAACAATGAATAAGGCTTAAAATCTAAGGTCAACGGTGAACCTGTTCGACTCTCCGAGGTGAGCGTACTGTTGATATGCATAGTGGAGGGAAACAGTGACGCCTTCCACGATTTCAATATTGTTCAGGCTGACGCCGAACGACTGATGAAATTCATTGTCCGCCAAAAAGAGATCCCTGTAGCCGGTACGAAGGACGATTTTTTCGCCGAGCAATCCAAGTTCTGCGCCGAGATTCGCGCTCTGTGCGTTGTCGTTCGGATTCACGGCGTCGACTGCGAGTGTGAGGCGATAGTCCTTCGTCTGGAACACTTCTCCAGAAATGCCGATCCGCATGATGAGGGGAAGGTCGTACGCATCGGTATTCAATTTTCCCGTCACGCTCTGATTGTTCCCTTCCATGTCGGGCGCGATGTCGACACGCACGTTGAGATTGTCGCCGTCCATCTTCATCTTCGTACCGAAGTTCGCAATGCTCGCCCCGAGCCGAATACCGGCGAACGGGGTCACGAAAATTGTCCCGATATCGAAAGCGATACCCGATGCGTATGAATCCCAAAGCGATTCATGGATGTACTTGAACGAACCACCGATCGAAAACCGATCGGTGAGCGAACGGCTGTACGTGACGCCGACGGCAATGCTCGAGGCAGTAAATTTTTCACCCGTTCCCATTTGTTGGTCGGGCGTCGTGACATCCATCTCATCGGTGTGCAGGATCGTCGTACTGATGCCGACGGTGCCGGCGGCCTGGAGGGGAAGAACGATGCCGACGTAGTCGAAGTCGATGCCCGGCAGCCACCGCGCATGATCGACAATGAGCGCGTTCGCCTGCACCGTCGCGAGAACGGACGGATTCCAGAACATCGCCGACGGATCGTCTTTCATCGACACATACGCGTCGCCCATGCCGAGTCCGCGTGCCCCGACCGGGATGCGCAGAAACACGGCGGCGGCTGTTCCTTTTTTATTCGTCTCCTGCGCCGGCATCGTCGTCCACATGCACACGGCAACGAAAACGACTTTAATCGCAACAACCATTTTTTCAGTCATAACCGTTCACACACTATTTAATGATGGCGAATGTTCCGGTCTTCTGTCCGATCGCCGGCGCTTCAATGTGATACACATAAATTCCGTACGCAATCTCGAATTTTTCATCGCTGAGTACGTCCCAAATCTCCGTGCCGTTTTCCACCTGGGTGTCGTGTTCGATTTTCCTGATGAGCGCCCCCGCAGCATTAAAGATCCTGATTGTGCAGCGCGCCGGAAGGTTGATGAAATGGATCTCGCGTGGCCCCCTGCCGCTGGTATACGTGTTGCGCGGTTCCCACCTCACGGCCGCCACATACGGGTTAGGTACCACCCTGATCCTGCCAAGATCCGCCTTCGCCTGGTCGGTCGAGACCCCCGAGACGTTCACGGTAAAATCGAACGTGTCGACAGAGAGGAAGGGCTTGTAGAGTACGATCGAGCAGGTATCTCCCGGCGCCGGATTGCGTGTGCCGTTCTTCAGGTTGAGGACAAATTGCCAGGTGAGTATTTTGTTTCCGCTTTTATCGTACTCGAGGAAGCCAACTCTGTCCGCATCCGGACTGATTTTGTTGAGCGTGTCGATCGACAGTTTCCCGTCGCTGCCGTTATTGTCGCTGAAGAGAAATTCCAGTTCCCTGTTCTGCGTCGTATTGATGATCTTAAAGTTGACGGGCTTGCCCGTATATTTCCGATTGCTGATCGTCGTGTCTTTCGAGTGGGCGATCCCGACATCGCCGATGATGATCTTGTAATCGTACGGATTCTCCACGCCCTGGACGAAGCCGGCGGAGTACCGCGCAAAGTCGAACGGAAACACCTCCGGACGATTCCATCCGGACTTCAACGAGTTGAGCGCCAATTTTGGCTCGTTGTTGAGCGACAATTGGAATCCGTCGATAATGGGTAATTCGTCGCCCTGATGTACGAGTGTGTCGCGCAGCAAATGAACGCGATTCTCAGTTTTATCCCTGAGCGAAAAATTTTTCGTTTTTAAAACATTTTTCGCATCGACAACGTATGTGGAATCCTCGAATGTGAGCTCGTACTGATGGCCGTTTTTCAGCTTCGACGGGTCAATAATTGTGATGCCGATCGTCCCCGTGGCGCCGCCCTGCGCATGCGTGAAGGGGTTGATCTGCGGCGGAAGGTATCCCGCGGCGGCTGGCGACGGTCGCACGATGACAACATTCTTCCCGTGCGTGATGGTGCCATCGGTTGAGACGTTCACCTGAATCGGTGTTTCGGATGGAGCGAAATTCCCAGCCGTGTAGCCGAAATCGTACGCGGTGACGGCATAAAAATAACGCTGCCCGTTCGTCACGTTCTTATCCACGAACTGATGCTTAAGCCCCGTGTCCATTCCCAGATTGAATTTCACACCATTGATATCGATGGGATGGAGACTGTCGATGCCGTCCACCTTGTCGAACTGGGCGATCGGACTCAGGAGCGTTTTTACGCCGTACGCGTCGGTGATGATCTTCGCGTCGAGAAACGCGGCATCCGTTGCGCGATACACCTTATATCCTTCGAAGTCGTTGCCGATCCCGCCGATCTTGTTGATATAGCGGTCGAACGAACTCTCGGCAATATCATCCCAATAGAGCGTCACCTTGCCGTCGCCGGGGACGGCGGTGAGAGTCACCTGGAGCGGCGCCTGAGCAAACTGATAATCCGCATTATATGCCTTCGTCGCCTCGTTCTGTTTGCGAATGACCGCCTGCACATCGGCGTCGGCGGAAGAACTGACGCCGATCGCCACCGAGATCGCCATCCTCTGGCGCTGGCCTGGAAGCAGCGGGAAGAAACCGGAAGCGACATACATTTGATATTCTCCCACCTGACGCAGGAGATTGATCTTTCCCGGGATCATGAGCGTATTCCAGAGAGCCTGATCCGACCAGTTCTGTCTGCTCACGATACCGTCGTTGATTTGGAACGCACTCGTGATGCCGATAGCATCGGTCTCGTGCACGTCGGTCTTGTCGATATTCGGTTCGCCGGGAAATTCCGTTCCCGCGCCGCTCGTCGGCTTCGCATCCTTTTCCCCTGCATCCCCCGTGCCTCGCACGCCGTCCATACCCACGTCGTCGAGGAAGGCGTCCCAATCATTGTCGTTGTCGAATCCATCGTCGCGCGATTCGTCGATCATTGGCGCAACGTTCCTGTACGTCCATTCCGCGGTCGTGCCTGCAACCGCGAATCCGCGCTTCACCGTATCCCCGACGGCAAAGGAAAGATAATTGATATACCGCACGGGATTCGTCGTCTTGGTGATCTCGTTGATATGGGTGAGATGGATCGATTGCTTTTCATCTATCAAACCATCGAGATCGTCGTCGTACCCGTTCGCGAGCGTGTCCTCGGTGAGAACGATGCCCGCCGGCGGTAGGACGTACGCTTTTCCGAGGCTCATCACAGTTCCACCTCCGGTGGGATACTTCGTGATCACCCTGTCGTATGTGTTCGGTTGGATGAGCACAATCTTGTCACCCGGTTTGAGACTCCGCGGCGTGAAATCATTCGCGGTAAAGTGAGGAATGCGGGTCGTGTCGCTTTGCAACTGGGCAATTAAATTCGGGTATTGGTCCGCGTCGCCGTCGTCGTCGATACCGTTCACCTGGTTCCCCGGCGTCTCGATGTATTTCAGCGATGCGACTCCCACCGGATTGGAACCAAAGGCTGCGCTTCCCGTCCTGCTCACATCGGTGAGAAATGTCGTGGCCGTTTGAAGATCGACGTACGGAAAATCGTCGGGATCGTCTCCGCCAACCCAATCGGCGACGAACATGACAAAGGACGCCTTGTCGATCGTCTTCGTACCGTCATTTTTGATATCGTGGACAAAGAAGATGATGTCGTTCACGAGAACATGTGACCAGGCGAAGGCACGAACGTCCATCATCAATCCCAATCCGCCGCGCGTAACATCCGTCGTGTCCGGAATGTACGCCTGGCGCTTGTAGAGGTCGTCGGAGGTCACATAAAAGAGTTCCTGATCGGCGTTGAAAATATTTTTGCCGAAGAATCCGTCCCACGACCCGACCCATCCCGGATCGAAGAAATCGGTGCGCTTGTCCCTCCAGCCGTTCTGCGCAGCCGTCGGCCATGACGACGGCTTATCGCTACGGGCAATATCGGACTGCTGCGGATTGGCGAAGCCCGGTACGGGCTCCATGTTCCACGACCCGCCGTTGGGATTCGTCCGCCCCGTCGGCACTTCGACGAGGTCCGCTGTCTGGCCATCGGTTGCCTTCACCTCGCCGCCCAGCAAGATGTCGACTTGCGCGATGTAGATTCGACCTGTGTTTTTCGGCCATTCGTAGTTGACGTAGTCGGGACGATTCCCCGGATTTCCGCTATAGCCGTTATTGAATATCGTCGTCCGGATGTTGTTGCCATCGATATTCGAACTCTTCCGGTAATTCACATCACCGCGGAATGTGGATGGCGTGTGTTGCAGAACCTGACCCGCAGCGATACTCACCAACCCGCAGGAGAACAAGAGGACACACAGTGTAGATCGTTTCATGGCGATACCAGTCTGATTATTCTTAGAGAGAAATTTTTGTGCCAAGATACACGCTTCTCGGTTCGCTGAAATTCGTCGGAAGGTCGAACCATCCCTTGTCGTAGCCGCTGATCTCGACTTGCTGGAGCGTGTAATCGGCCAACCCGGTGTCGCCGAAGACGTTGATCGGATTTTTTCTGTCGAACACATTGAACGCTCGGACGAACAGTTGAACGTCCACACCGCTGAAGGAGAAATTCTTGAATGCTTCAACATCGAACCGTGCGATGTACGGTTTGCGTCCGCTGTTCTGCACGAGTCCCGCCATCACATTCTTCCCCGTGTTCGAGCCCGTGAGCCGCGTTGGTGTGTACGGCTGTCCGCTGCTGACGGCTGCGATGATACTGATCCCTTGCTGCTCGTTACCGATGAAGATGTTTCCATTTAATGTATGCGTCTGGTCCCAGCTCAGGGGTGCGAGTGTCTTCGTCGGCTCCTGGCCGTTCTGCTGCGCGTAAAATTCCTGGTCGGGTGTGGAATTGGTACCATCGGCGACTTGGAATGTGTAATCGATGCCGAACGAAAAATTTTGCGCCCAGCGTCGTTTCACCGAGAGCGTGATACCGCGAACATTGGCAAAATCCCGATTGATGCGCTGTGAATACGAGAGCCCGGCGAGGAATGTGGGGATCGGCTGGCTCGACGAGATCCAATCGCGGATGTCCCGATAAAATCCCGTCACATCCACTGCGATGTTGTCGGTCATCTGCTGCTGAAGACCGATTTCATAGATAGTTGAGCGCTGGGGTTTAAGATCGTTGTTGCCGTACGGTCCTTGCACGCCCTGCTGGGCCGAGACGAGTTTGTATTGATCGCCTTGATACAGTTGACTGTATTCGGGAATCTGTTCGAAGATGCCGTATGAGAATCGGATGATTCCCTTGTCCGTGATCGGGTAGGCAATACCGAGCCGGGGACTGAGCGAGGTTTTTCGCGATGCTTTTTTATACCAATATGTTTCACGCTCGGCTACGGTGATCGCGTTCGAAGCCACCTCTTCGGCGAGGCCGATTTGCCCGTCGCCATTGAGATCGTGGTAGCGATGTTCGAGCTTGAAGGGATTATAGATATCCGGATCGGACGGATCGACGGGCGTCTTACCGTTTGGATCGAACGTCTCGAGACGGAGGCCGATGTTGATGATCATGTTGTCGAGTTCGATCTTGTCCTGGGCGTACGCCGAGACCTTGAAGGGAGTGCGCTGGAACAAATCGTGGTTTGTTGATTCGACACCGTCAATCGACGGTATGAAGGGCACGATCTCGCGGCCGAGCGCGGTTTTCGCCGGCACGAGTGTGATGTTCTCGTACGACAGGTCGTCCGCCTGCACTTCGATGCCGACTTTGGGGAGGTTGTGTTTGTCGATCTGGCTCGTGATGTCCCATTTGGCGATGATGCTTTTCGTATTGCGGGCGAAGCGGTTCAGATTCGTTCCCGCCACGCGATAATGGTATCCGGACACGTTAAGCGAGTCGGGATGGACATAGCGCGGATCCGTGGGATCATCGTAGAGCCGCGAGTAATTCTCATTGTACTTA